>JBDHHZ010000021.1:0-34605 GCA_039589115.1 Gemmatimonadota bacterium
ACCGGGGCGCCGTGCTCGACGCGGTCGAGGCGTTTCTGTCAGGCGACTGGCCGCCCGGTGCGCTGCCGGTGCCGTAGGATTGGGAACTCGTAGCCAGTTGACTGTTTGCGATTGGAGATCCCATCGATGAATACGCGTGTGCTCTTCTCAGCCGGCCCTCTAGTAGTAGTCGTCGCCGCAGCGCTCGTCGGTATCGGCGCGACGGCCGGCCAGGATGCCCCGCAGTTCGACCGATACTTCAAGGACAAGACGATGCGCGTCGACTATTACCACACGGGCGACGCAACGCACGAAGTCCTGAGCCTGGAGCGAGTGGTCTCGGACGGCCCGTGGGCCGGCCCTCGCACGCGGCTGATCGATGACACGAACTTCGGCAGGTACTTCTACGAGGTCTACGACCTGGAGAGCGGTAATCTCCTGTACTCGCGCGGCTTCGCATCGATCTATGGTGAGTGGGAGACGACCGGCGAAGCGCGGGAAATGCATCGGACGTTCCACGAGTCGGTGCGCTTCCCCTGGCCGAAGGGCCCGGTGAAGATCGTCGTGACGAAGCGCGATGACCTGACCAGCTTCCATGCGATCGGCGAGTTCGAGATCGATCCAGCGGCCCGCTCGGTGAACCCGGCCGATCTGCCGCCGCTGGGTACGGTCTGGGCATTGTTCGAGAACGGCCCGCTGTCCGAAAAGGCGGACATCGCCGTGCTGGGTGAGGGGTACACGGCCGACGAGATGGAGAAATTCCACGGCGACGCACGGCGGCTGGTCGGCGAGCTGTTCGCGACCGAGCCGTTCAAGAGCCGGAAGTCAGACTTCAACGTTTGGGGCGTCGATCTGCCAACCGCGGAGTCCGGAGTGACCCGAGCCCACTCGGGGAAGTTCCGTCGTAACCCGGTCGGTACGCAGTATGGTATCTTCGATTCCGAGCGCTACATGCTCACCTACGATAACCGTCCGCTACGCGACGCACTGTCGGCGGCGCCTTACGACTTCATGGCGATTCTGGTGAACGAGAAGCAGTACGGCGGCGGCGGCATCTACAACTTCCAGATGGCGACGGCGGTGGATACCGAGTTCGCCGACTACATCTTCGTACACGAGTTCGGTCACCATTTCGCCGGGCTGGGCGACGAGTACTACACGTCCGATGTCGCTTATGAGACGGGCGCCGCGGAGCATCCGGAGCCCTGGGAGGCGAACATCACGGCGCTCCACGATCCGCTGAAGTTGAAATGGGGCGACCTGGTGGAACCGGGTACGCCGGTCCCGACGCAGTGGGACAAGGAGGTGTACGAGGCGCATGCCCGGGAGATCCGGGGACGGCGCGCCGAGTTGATCGAGGGCCGGCGGCCGGAGGCGGAATTCGACGCACTCTTCCACGAGCAGCGTGAGATCGAGACCCAGATGCTCTCGTCGATGGAATACTCCGGAAAGGTCGGGGCCTTCGAGGGCGCTTCTTACGAGGCGACCGGTCTCTACCGGCCCGAGATCGACTGCATCATGTTCACCCGCGACGAGGTGGGCTTCTGCCGTGTCTGCTCGCGGGCGCTCGAGCGGATCATCGATCTGTACATTGGGCGATAGCGACCGGTGAGGTCGGACGGTTACGCCCGTATCTACGAGGTCGTCAAACGCGTTCCTCGCGGACGGGTCGCCACCTACGGTCAGGTCGCGACGCTGGCTGGCCTGCGAGGTCATGCACGCCAGGTGGGCTACGCGCTTCACGCACTCAAGGACGATTCCGTGCCGTGGCACCGGGTCGTCAACGCGCAGGGCCGGATCAGCGAGCGGAGTGAGCCCGGCTGCGGCCGCGAACAGCGCGAGCTGCTCGAGGTTGAAGGTGTAGCATTCGATTCCGAACTCAGAATATCACTCGAGCGATTTCGCTGGACTCCACGATCAGTTGGGAAACCTGTGAGGGCACGATGATGAGGAAACGTCTGTTAGGCAGGGCGATGCTGGCCTGGTGTGTGGCAGGTATCGTTGCGCTCGCCGCCGCGGTCGAGGCGCGCGCGCAGAGCACCGTCGATCTCACGGCGCTCGACCAGTACTTCGCGGAAGCGCTCGAGGCGTGGGAGATTCCTGGCTTTGCCGTCGCGATCGTGAAGGACGGTGAACTGGCTTTTGCGAAGGGTTACGGCGTCAGGGAACTTGGAGAGGCTGCTGCGGTCGACGAGCACACGGTGTTCGCGATCGCGTCGAACACCAAGGCGTTCACTGCGGCGGCTCTGGCCATGCTGGTCGACGAGGAGAAGATCAGCTGGGACGATCACGTCGTCGAGTATCTGCCTTATTTCCAGCTCTACGATCCCTGGGTGACGCAGGAGATGCGGGTCCGCGATCTACTGTGCCATCGCAGCGGGTTGGGAACGTTCAGCGGCGATCTTCTTTGGTACGGCACGTCGTACAGTCGCGAGGAAGTGATCCGGCGCACGCGGTATTTAGAGCCGGCAGGTGCCTTCAGGTCGAGTTACGGCTACTCGAACCTGATGTTCCTGGCGGCCGGCGAAGTCATTCCGGCGGTGACGAGTCGCAGCTGGGATGAGTATGTGAAGACGGAGTTCTTCGAGCCGCTCGGGATGGTCAACACGGTCACCTCGACGGAAGATCTGGCGGGGATGAACAACGTGGCGACGCCTCACAAGCTGAAAGACGGCGAGCACATCGCCATCGAGTGGTACAACTGGGACATTATGGCGCCGGCCGGCGGCATCATCTCCAGCGTCAGCGACATGTCCCAGTGGTTGCTGCTTCAGCTCGACGAAGGGGTCTTGAACGGCGACACGATCTTCAGTGAGACGGCCCAGAGGACGATGTGGACGCCACACGTATCGTATTTCGTGAGCCGGAGCAGCGAAGAAACGAACCCAACGACTCACTTCCGGGGTTACGGGCTCGGCTGGAGCCTGATGGACTACCAGGGCCGCAAGGTCATGAGCCACGGCGGCGGCTACGACGGGATGTACTCACGCGTCGTGCTGGTGCCGGAGGAGGAACTGGGTCTGGTGATCCTGACGAATGGCATGACCGGCGTGCAGACGTCGCTCAGCTACAGGGTCCTCGATGCATACCTGGGCGGGGCTGAAAGAGACTGGAGCGCGGAGGCTCTGGAGCGTGCTGAGCGGTCGAGGGACCGAGCGGAGGCGCGCCAGGAGCGGTTCAAGAGCGCGCGGGTGACGGGCACGAAGCCGTCGCTTCCGCTCGAGGACTACACCGGAACGTATGGCGGTCCGATGTACGGCGATGCCACGGTGACGCTCGAGGATGGACATCTGGTCGTGAGCTTTATCCCCAACCCCGACCTGGTGGGCGATCTCAGTCACCGGCACTTCGACACGTTCGTGATCGAGTGGCGGCAGGAGTTCGCCTGGTTCAACGAAGGGACCGTCCAGTTCCTGCTGGATCGGAACGGCAAGGTCGTGGAGATGAAGATCGACGTCCCCAACTACGACCTCTGGTTCTACGAGTTGGAGTTTAAGAAGAAAGACTAGAACGCAGCGGGTGGTAGTGATCGGGCATCGGTGATCGGTGATCAGTTATCAGTTGCTGATCACCGATCACTGGTTACTGGTAGCGCTGACGCGGTTCGTCTGACTGACACGAGGACACGACGTGGCGATAGAGGTGGAGGGCTCGAAGAAGGCGCTGGGGCTGTGGCGTAGTACGGCACTGGTGGTCGGCAACATGATCGGGTCGGGGGTCTTCTTGCTCCCGGCATCGCTCGCCGTGTTCGGCGGAATCAGCATCGTCGGCTGGCTGTTCGCGACGACGGGCGCCATGCTCGTCGCTCTGGTGTTCGGGCGTCTGAGCCGGCGCAGGCCGGAGGTGGGCGGGTTGTACGCCTACACGCGACACGGCTTCGGCGACTTCGCCGGATTCCTCGTCGCCTGGGGCTACTGGATATCGATCTGGTGCGGCAACGCAGCGATCGCGACGGCGTTCGCGGGCTATCTCGGTGTCTTCGTGCCGGCGATCTCGGGCAGCCCGGCGCTGGCGGCGGCCACCGCCGCGGGCGCCATCTGGCTGCTCAGCTGGGTCAACTCCAGGGGCGTGCGCGAAGCGGGGATCATGCAGGTCGTGACGACCGTGTTGAAGCTCACGCCGCTGCTGGCGATCGGGACGCTGGGATTGTTCTTCTTCAACGTGGAGAACTTCAGGCCGTTCAACCTGAGTGGCATGCCGACGTTTTCTGCGATCACGGCGACGGCGGCGCTGACGCTCTGGGCGTTCCTCGGGTTGGAGTCGGCGACGATTCCGGCGGACCATGTGCCGGATCCGGAACGCACGATCCCGCGAGCGACGATGCTTGGCACGGTAGGAGGCGGCGTCGTCTACATACTGAGCACGGTTGGCGTGATGGGCGTCCTGGCTCCGGCGCTCCTGTCGGGCTCCACGGCGCCGTTCGCCGATGCGGCGAGCGTCATGTGGGGAGGCTGGGCGTCGTACGCTGTGGCGGCCGGGGCGGCGATCTCATGCTTCGGCGCCCTGAACGGCTGGATCTTGCTGCAGGGCCAGCTCCCGTACGCCGTGGCCAAGGACGGTCTGTTCCCATCGTATTTCGCCAGGCTGTCGAAGCGTGGCACGCCGATCGGCGGGATCATCATCTCGAGTGCGCTCGCCACGATCCTCCTCTCGATGAACTACACGCGAGGTCTGGTAGAGTCGTTCACCTTCATCATCCTACTGGCGACCCTGACCACTCTCGTGCCGTATGTTATGTGCTCGGCGGCGGAACTGCTGGTCTCGCTCCGGGAGGGCGGTCGAGTGGCTGGCGCGAGGCGTCTGGCGACGTCCCTCATCCCGGCTCTGGCTTTCCTCTTCTCGGTCTGGGCGATCGCCGGATCGGGTCGCGACACCGTGTACTGGGGGTTCCTGCTGCTGTTGGCTGGGGTGCCGGTATACGTATGGATGAAATCGAGATGACGATGACGAGGGCGATGACGATGACGAGGAAATGCCGCGGGCGCGGGCGCGGGCGCGGGCGACGATGACGACGACGAGGGCGATGACGAGGGCGATGACGATGACGATGACGATGACGCGGAGGTTGATTTGGTAGAAGTGAAGAAACTGGCTGATCTGGTCGACTATCAGGAAGGATCGGTGGTCAGCCGAACGATACTGAAGAAGGAAACGGGGACGGTCACGCTGTTCGCCTTCGATCGCGGTCAGGGCCTGAGCGAGCACACGGCACCGTTCGATGCTCTGGTCTACATCATAGACGGCGCGGCGGAGGTCACTGTGTCCGGCGAGGCCTCGCGTTTGAGCGCCGGCGAGATGATGGTCTTGCCGGCTGACGAGCCACACGCTCTCGCCGCGGTGGCCAGGTTCAAGATGGTGCTGACGATGATCCGGTCGTAGGGTGTCGGCTCGGAACCGGCGGAACCTCTCTCGCCTTATGATGTATGGATGTTTGACACCCTCGGCTGAACCTTCTATGAGAGAAGTACGCCTAGATGGACCGATGGCTTACGGACGTACTCTGAACTACATATGTGAACGATGGGGAACGCAGGTAAACGTATGAGGGCGAGCGGGGTCTGGCGGTTTGCCAGGGCTTGCGTACGCGTGTTCTTCTCGCTGCTGCCTGCCGGCTTGCTGGGCTGCGGTGGCGGCGCGCAGCAAGATGAGCCGGGTGACCAGGTGGTCCTTCTCCATGGGCTCCGTCGCACGGACCTGTCGATGATCCGGATGGAGAAGGCGCTGGAGGAGTACGGGTACGATGTCGTCAACGTCGGTTACTCGTCGTCGGACCACGTGATCGAGCACCTGGCGACTGAAGAGCTCGCCCCGGCGATCGAGGAATGCTGTTTGGGACGGGAAGGGCGAGTCCACTTCGTGACGCACTCGATGGGTGGGATCGTGCTGCGCTACTACCTGGAGGCCAACGAGCTCGACAATCTCGGTCGCGTCGTGATGCTGAGTCCGCCGAATCAGGGGAGCGAGGTGGCGGATTGGGTGGCGGAGAACCCGCTGCTGCAGAGGATACTCGGCCCGTCGACCGAGCAGCTGGGGACGGGTCCGGAGGCAATGCCCAGCCAGTTGGGTCCGGTGGACTTCGAGCTGGGCATCATCGCGGGCAGTCGCACGCTGAATCCGATGTTCTCGAGGATGATCCCGGGCGTCGACGACGGTAAGGTCTCGGTAGAGCGGACCAAGGTCGAAGGGATGACCGACTTCCTCGTGGTGCCGCACAGTCACTCGTATATAATGTTGAGCGAGAATGTGATCGCTCAGGTCGCACACTTCCTGGAGCACGGTGAGTTCCGCCACGATGATGTTCCCGCGGAACCTGCAGATAGCACACCATCCGCTGGTTAGCCCCGACCACATCAAAGCCGGAAGCAGTGAGGATGGCCACGCTAGCGATAGCCGTGGCAGCTGTTGAGGGTCCGATGATTGTGGGATGTAGTGTTGGGAGGTAGGGAGGTTGGGAGCATTGGTTGAGTGAGGGAGTAGTGGAGTGTGGGAGACTGCGAGGTAGGGAGTGGACGGAGGAGACAGGAATGCTGCCTTGGAGGACCGGCTTGTGCGGTTGGCAGGCATGGTCTGTCGGATTTCGGGGGGCCTGCCGCGGAGTGAGGAGGGGCGGCATATCGCTGGGCAACTCGTGCGGTGTGGTACAGCGCCGGCGGCGAACTATGCGGAAGCGCGGGGCGCGGAGTCGCGGAAGGACTTCATTCACAAAATGAAGGTATGCCTCAAAGAGCTAAGGGAAACTCACGTCTGGCTGAAGCTGGCAATGGAGCTCGGAATGGGGGAAATGAGCGGTGTGGAGACTACGGTGGCTGAGACCGACGAGCTCATCGCCGTCTTCGTGACTAGCATCGCGACGGCCAGGCGTAACTCCGGCCGAAGCAGGCGGGAGGCCGAATCGCCCCCCACCTCATAACTCGAAGTCTCCCACACTCCACTGCTCCCTCACTCAAATAGCGCTCCCAACCTCCCTACCTCCCTACCTCCTACCTCCCTCTCTATTTCCCAGGCAGAGGTGGCTTCTGCTCCGCCGGCACCGGCGACACGTACGGCTGTCCGCCCGTCTCTTCCATCCAAGACGCGGCGGCTTCCTCCAGGAGCGCCGGGTTGATCAGCAGGTCGACGCCGGTCAGCGCTAACACTTTGGCGGCGATCTCGGCGCCAAGGACGGAGCCATCCGCACCGTGCGACGCCGCGGTGGCCCAGCTGTGCCACGGGATGTCGGCGGCCGCGGTGGTGACGCGCAGGCCGACGGTGGGCACGATGTAGGAGACCTCGGCGACGTCGGTGGAGCCGCCGCTCACCGGCTGCGGCTCGTCGGCCAGCGGCTTGATCTCGGTGTCGAGTCCTTTCTGCTCCAGGTCGAGCGATGCTTGTAGCTGACGCGCGAATTCCTGGTACTCTTCCGGGAACTGGGGTGCTCCGACGTGCTCGAGGTTCGCCTGCATCGCTACCTGCAGCGGCCGGTTGAGCAGCGTCTCGTGGACGCCGGTGATCAGGGTCACCTCGTGTGTCGTGCGCGTCGCCATGGCCGCGCCCTCGGCGATCTTGAGGATCCAGTCGTAGTATTCTCCCACCTTCTCGCGGTCGGCTTCGCGGACGTAGTACCACACCTTCGCGTACTCGGGGACGACGTTGGGTGCGTCGCCGCCGCGTGTGATGACGTAGTGGATGCGAGCCTCGGGCCGGATGTGCTCGCGCATCAGGTTGACGCCGTAGTTCATCATCTCCACGGCGTCCAGCGCGCTGCGGCCGTTCCACGGATCGCCGGCGCCGTGCGCCGCCTGGCCGAAGAACTCGACGGTGAAGTTGTTGAGGGCGCGGCCCGGCTGATTGCGGACCCCGGTCTCCTGGCTGGGGTGCCACTCGAAGGCCGCATCCAGATCATCGAAGACGCCTGCTTTCGCCATGTAGACCTTGCCGACGACGGTTTCCTCGGCGGGCGTGCCGTACAGCCGAATCGTTCCCTCCAGGCCGTGCCTTTCCATCGTCCGTTTGATGGCGATGGCAGCGCCTACGGAGCCGGCACCGAACACGTTATGCCCGCAGCCCTGCCCGCTCGTCAGGCCGTCCTCACGCTCCGCGCGGTGGGGCACGGCGGCGTTGCCGACGCCGGGGAGCGCGTCGTACTCGGCGAGGATCCCGATGATCGGACGGCCGCTACCCCATGAGGCGACGAACGCCGTCGGCATCTCGGCGACACCGGGCTCGACGCTGAAGCCTTCATCCTCCAGAACGCCGATCAAGAACTCGGCTGACTGCGCTTCCATCATCGCGATCTCGGAGTAGTCCCACAGCCGCATCGCCATGAGGTGGATTTCGGAGGACAGCTCGTCTACCACATCGAGCGCCGTCTGCTTCTCGGGTGAGAGATCCTGCGCGGCGAGTGGGCCGACACAGAGCAGTCCGAGGGTCGACAGGAGTATGGTGCTGGCGTTCAGCCGTCGGGTCATGGCCTGGACCTCCCCTTCCGCGAGCGGTATTCGGTTAGCATGCGAAGTGCAACAAACTGGGCTGGGTGAGTGCGCTGGGCAAGCTAGAAGTATCGCCAGTAGTCCGCGCCGCCGAGCGCGCGGGCGGCGACGTCGTAGGCGACCGGCAGTCCGCGGTCGCTGTTGGTCAGCACGACGACGCCTATGCCGTGCTGGGGGTAGATGACCATCACGCTCTTGAAGCCGAAGGTCATCCCCATCTGCCAGAGCGCATCACCCGCCTCGCCGTGCTGGATGCCGGGTCCGAGCCCCCAGGAGAAGTTCTGGCTGATGGATGTCTGCGGCGTGCGGAGCTGCTCCGCCATCTCCTCGCTCAAGTACTGGGGTCGGGCCAACTCGGCGAGGAAGGTGGCCAGGTCGCCGGCGCTGGTGCGCAGCGTACCGACGGCGCTGGGCCGTGGCGACGGCTGTCGCGGTACCGGGCCGGTCAGCATCCAGAAGAACATGAGCATCGCGAGGACGCTGAACGCCGTCCACGTGCCGCGGAACGCCGGCCCGCGCATCGCTCCCAGCTTCACGGCGGGGATGCTCGGGATGACCACGTGTCCGATGATCAGCAAGGCCGCCAGTCCGACGGCGAACCCGGCTGCGACCAGGAAGTTCAACAGCGCGATGTTCGGCAACGCCCGTCCCACGATAAGTACGTGGTTCAGAAGTGTGAGGAGCGCGGAGACGACGAGTGCGACGGCGAACATCTTCGCCGTGGGGCGCCACCTGCCCGCGAAGATCCGTCGGACGACGACGCTGATCAAGATCGCACCGATCAAGATGATGATCATCGGAATCAGAAAAGAGAGCAGCGGGTAGCGGTAGGCCATGTGCCCGTTGGCCATCTGAGATAGAACGCCGGGCGCGTTGACGAAACTGCTGGATGACATGCCCAGCGGCTCGAACACGATGGCGCGGGCCGCGCTCTCGAGGTCCATGCCCGTCACCTGCTCGATGGCCTGCTGCACGTACATCGCGCCGACACCGGAGTAGAGGAACCCGGAGCCAGGCTCGAAGACGACTTCCTTGTTGACAGGCAGCAGTTGGTCCGTGAGTCCCGAGCTATGAGAGAGGAGATGGCGGAGCGTGATCTTCTCCGCACGCTCGGATGCCGGCAGCCAGGGCTCCGAGAGGAAGCCAGCGATCGGCTCATCCAGCGACAGCGTGCCATCCTCAACGAGTCGAAGCGCCATGTAGGCCGTGACGACCTTGCTGTTGGAGGCGACCTCGAAGACCGTCTGCGGTGTGACGGTCTCGGCCCGGAAGCTGTTCTTGTGGCCGATCCCAGCGGTCCACGCCACCTGGAAGTCGCTGATCAGTGCTACGGACAGCCCGGTCACGCCAGCCTCTTCCATCCGTGCCGGGATAAACGACTCGAGGTCTTGGACAATTGACGCTATCGGTTCCGAGACTCGGAGCGGTGCCTCTTCCTGCGAGCTCGCTGCAACGGTCGTCGTCCCTGCCTCTTGGGCCGGCGCTTCGGCCGGGACGATGGCCGCGTAGAGGCAGAAGCTCAGGGCCGCAAGCGTGACGGAGCGGGCCGGGGCTCGTTGCAGGCTATTCATAGTGTGGGCCTTCGTCTTCGGAGGAACCGGAGTCGAGACGCGACGGTCGGGCCTTGCACAAGTTGCCCGCGTGCGCGAAGCTGTGCAACTCATACTGCGGATAACACAGAGCTACGCTCAAAGCGAGGGATCAGATAATGCGCAGCAGACGTGTGATGGCCGAGACCATCATTCTCACCATATGCATAGCGACGGGCGCGACAGGCCAGACGCCGACGCCGAGCGCCGAGCCGGCGGTAACGCTCCTCACGCGTGCGGAGCTCAGCGAATACCGGGAGACGAGCTCCTATACAGATGTGATGGCGTTCGTCGAGCACGTGACGGCCGCGGCTCCCTGGATGCATCTCACCACGATGGGCTACACGATGGAGGGCCGCGCGCTTCCTGTCGTAGTGGTCGGCGATGTAGCGGACGCCAGCGCCGAGGCCGTTCTGGCCTCGGGCAAGCTCCGCATGTTCGTGCAGGCGAACATCCATGCCGGCGAGGTATGCGGGAAAGAAGCGATGCAGTTGCTGCTCCGCTCGCTGGCCAACGGCGAGCATCGCGAGTGGCTGGACTCGTTGGTACTGCTGATCGCGCCGATCTACAACGCCGACGGCAACGAGCGGGTCAAGCTCACGAACCGGCGCTACCAGCACGGTCCGATCGCCGGGATGGGCCAGCGCTACAACGCTCAGAGCCTCGACCTCAACCGCGACCAGATGAAGCTGGAGTCGCCGGAAGCGCGCTCGTTGGTGTCGTTCTGGAACGCGTACGATCCACACATAATCATGGACCTGCATACGACGAACGGCACGCGCCACGCCTATCGTGTGACCTATGCGCCGCCGCTCCACCCCAACACCGACTCTCGAATCATCGAGTTGACGCGCGCGCGCATGCTACCCGAGGTGACGCGAACGCTGAAGGAGAAGTACGACTGGGACTACTACTACTACGGCAACTTGCCCTGGCGCGGCAGCGACGCGGAGCGCGGCTGGTACACGTTCGGTCACCAACCCCGCTACCTCACCAATTACGTCGGGCTGCGCAACCGAATCGGGCTGCTGAGCGAAGCGTATTCCTACTCGACTTTCGACGAACGAATCATAGCGACGCTGCGTTTCGTGGAGGAAATAGCCGATAACGCCTACCGCCACGCGTCGACGATCGACCAGGTCCTGGCGCAGGCCGATGAGGCCGATATTCGCGGTGGCGAACTGGCGTTGCGGGCGACGATAGAGCAGTCGGAAGAGCAGGTCGAGATTCTGATGGGTGATGTAGAGCGGGAGCGGAACCCGTACTCCGGCGAACCGATGCTGCGGCGGCTGGATGTGCGGCGGTCGGAGACGATGCCGGAATTCGGGATTTTCCGGCCCACCGAGACGGAGCGAGTCCCTGCGTCGTACCTAGTCCCCGGCGATCTGATGAACGTCCTGAACGTGCTGAGCGACCACGGGATTGCCTACGAGCGACTGCAGGACGATGCGGCGCTCATAGTGGAGCGCTTCGTTATCGACTCGATGCGAGTCGCCGAGCGCGAATACCAGGGTCATCAGCAACGAACACTGTTCGGACACTACGAGCAATTGGAGACGACGATACCGGCGGGCACGGCGATCGTGCACGTCGACCAGCCGCTGGGTCGGCTGATCTTCTCGCTGCTGGAGCCGCGCTCCGACGATGGGCTGGCGAACTGGAACTTCTTCGACGAGGCGATCGAAGATTCGCAGGTCTATCCGGTGATGCGCAGATTCGAGCAGCGATGAGTCAGCTTCGGCCGATGTCTTTCACCGATGGGAGCCGGGTGGCGAAGCTGGTAGGGCGGACCCTCCTGCTGGTCGCGTTGATCGCGTGCGCCAACCCACCTACTAGGGTCGACCAGGAGCCTGAGGACGCACCGCGCACCAGGACGGATCCTGGCGTCCCCGATTCGCCGTTTCCCTACGCAAGCCCGAGCTCGGTCGGACTGGTCGACGCCGAGGTCGAGGCCTTGGCGGATCGTGTCTACGATTGGGTCCAGCGGGAGCGAGTGGTTGGGGCCGAGGTCATTATCATCAAGGACCGCCGCATCGTACTGCATGAGGCCAGCGGGTGGAGCGATCGTGAGCGGCGAATTCCGCTGGCGCGCAACTCGATCTACCGCATACGCTCGATGACCAAACCGTTCACCGGCAGCGCGACGCTGCTACTGGCCGAGGACGGACTGCTTTCCCTGGACGACTCTGTCGCGACCTACATACCCTCGTTCGACAACGAGCGCTCGCGAGCGATCACGCTTCGCCAGCTCTTGACTCATACTGCCGGCTTCCTGCAGGGCGAGTTCCCGCAGTCCTTCTATAGCTACCCGACCCTGAGAGACGCGGTGGACGCCGCCGGACAGGCGGGCCCATCGAATACTCCGGGTAGCGCATACGCGTACAGCGACGTCCATTCGGCGACGCTGGGAGCTGTGGCGGCGGAGGTGGCCGGGATGCCCGTCGAGGACATCATCGAGGCGCGCATCCTGGGGCCTCTTGGCTTGTCCGACACTCACACCTTCTGCTCGCCGGAAGTGCCGTGGTCACCGCGCATGAATTCTACGTACAGGCGGATCGGCAGCGTGTGGCAGAGGTACTGGGACGCAACCATGCCACAGGTGTTCCCGTTCTTCCGGGCGAGTGGCGGTCTGTACACCACGGTGTTCGACTACGCCGAGTTCCTGACGGTATGGATGGACCGCGGGACTTACAGCGGCGGACAGTTTCTGACGGAGGCTTCGGTCATCGAGGCGTTGACTCCCGGACTGGATGACAGCTACGGACTCCACTGGCAGATATTCGCCGAGGCGGGCTCCGCAGGCGCGCTGTCGGTCTTCGGGCATGGTGGCTCGGATGGCACCTTCGCGATCGCCGTTCCGGAAAACGATGCGCTGGCGCTCTACTTCACGCAGTCGCGCGGCACGGATACCATTGGCGAGTTCACCGGCTACGCTCTAGAATTGCTGAGACCGTAGCTCACAAGTGCCGTTTTATCTGTTTGACACATGCAGGGCTGGCGGATAGCTTGGCCTGGTGATTGCGGACAAACATGCGAGAGGCCTGTGCTCGCGCACCGGCCTCTCTTCTTAGGTGAAGGGAGAGAAGGATGGCAGAGGCGAAGAAGGATGACAAGGTAAAGGTTCACTATCGCGGAACGTTGGAGGACGGCAGCGAGTTCGATTCCTCGGAGGGGATGGATCCGTTGGAGTTCGCGCTGGGTCAGGGGATGGTGATCCCGGGATTCGAGAACGCGATCATGGGCATGAGCGAAGGCGAGAAGAAGACGGTCACGATCCCGCCGGAGGATGCGTACGGTTCCTATCAGGACGAGCTGATCGGGGAAATCCCGAGAGCGCAGATCTCCGACGACGTTCAGTTGGAGGCCGGGATGCAGCTTCAGGCGAGCTTGCCGGACGGCACGATGACCGTCGTGACGGTGGCTGCCTTCGATGACGAGACGGTGACGCTCGACGCCAACCACGAGTTGGCGGGCAAGACCCTGATCTTCGAGATAGAGCTGGTGGAGATCGGAGCGGCCTAGTCCCGCTCACGCCGGGCTCTGATGGAGCGGGGCCGCTTCCATACCGTGGGAGCGGCCCCTTGCTTTGGGTCAGTTCGCGTGAATCCAGTCCCAGTGGTCCGCCGCCCGCGCGATGACTCGCGCGACATCTTCCTCCAACAAGACGCCCTTCTCGACCAGCGAGCGCGCTGCACGCTCAGCCAGCTCCAGGTACTCCTCCTTGCTGGAATAAAGGCTCTCGATGCTGGGTCGCGGGTCGCCCGTTGCCGCACGCTCGGCCTCTGTCTCAGGCAGGGGGACGTAAGTGCCGACGAAGTTGGACAACTCGTCCGTGCCGCCAGGGGATCCGACACGCAGATTCCACGGTGCGTAGGTGGCGAGAGGTGCGAGGATCTCGACGGTCTCGACGCCGCTCAGGTCGTTGCCAAAGCGGTCGACTTGTGGCAGCAGGGTGGGGAAGGCAGGCCCCAGTTCGGGTGGCTGGTTGTCGACAATGCCCTCCGACCGCCAGCGCGGTCCGTAGTCGGCGCGATACGCTTCGTGGGCCACCTCGGGAAACTCCATGCCCGCCAGCTCCGGGAACCGAACCCTATCGATCGGCACAAGGGTGCCCTTGGCGATGGTCGGGTAGGCGCTAGCTGGCGGCGCTGTGCCATCTCTCACCCACTCCACCATCCGCACCAGCATGGCTCGCATCGTGACGAGAAAATCGAGAGGGTTGCCGCGATAGGCGGGCGAGCCCGGGAGCTGGCTATCGTCGGGCGGCGGGTAACGCCCGACGAAGTGCTGGCCGCTGGCCAGGTGATAGATGCGTTCAGTCGGGTAGAGCTCGACATCTCGTGAGCCGTCGGTTGATGTATGGAGCAGCGCGGCGGCGCGGCCCCAGTACTCGTAGCCAGTGTTCGTGTAGAAGATCTTCGGCAGGTTCGCGTCATCGAACTGGTGGGCGAAGAGCCCGTCCGTCCATCCTGTATGCGAGTCGGTCTGGGTTCGGCTGCTGAAAGGGAAGATGTCCGTCGGGTAGAAGAAGGCGTGGTAGCGGTGCGCGTCACGCGACGGCTGCGCGAAGCGGTGATTGAAGCTGCCGCGTCCGGCGCCCGCCGTGTGGATCATCAGGCCATCGAAGGCCTGACGGCCCCGCTCGTCCGTGTTGAAGCCCTGGTAGACGAAGTGACGTAGGAAGCGGCCCGTCTGCGAGATGCCGATGGCGACGCCGTAGTCCACCGGGAAGGGACTGGACTCGTCGTATTTCGCATAGGAGATCATATCGCGGATCGCCGCCAGGCCCAGCCCCACGACCTTGGGATTCTCCGCCCGGTAGACCAGCTCGTAGATCTTACCGGCCTCGAAGCCCGACTCCTTATAGATGTAGGTCTCGTCGGCGATGACCTGACCCTCGTCTTCGCGTGCGAAGCGCCAGTCGCTCCGCGGCACGATCCAGCGCGCCGCCAGGCGTCCGTACCGGAAGGTGAGCACGTTGTCCTTATGGTTGGGATCGAGAACCGGGTAGGCGACATGGCTGCGGTGCCCGACGTGAAGGGTGTTCGTGGGACGGTCGACGACCCAGTCGGCGCGCACCAGACCTTCCAGCGGCTCCCCGTTTTCGCCGACGGCTACCGGGACATGTAGGCGAAGCAGCCCGCCACGCAACGGCACATCGTGCTGCCAGCCGACCCAGATGACGGTGAGGCCGAGGCGCATGAGCATTCCGTCGCCGAAATCCTCGAGATTCGTGGGATCGAGGGTGCGGGCTCCGCCGTTGAAATAGCGGAGCGAGGCTTTGCCGCCGCGGTTGGAGACTTCGAGCAGAGCTACGCCGCCGCCGGGGACCGGGTTCTTCGGCCGCAGCACCACGAAGTTTGCCGACGCCTCTACGAGGCCGTCGGCGTTGCGGGGCGCCAGCGCCAGGTCGACGATCCGGGCGTTCATCGGGTTGTTCGGATCGAAGACGAAGTAGACGACCCCGACGATCTTTTCGTAGGGTCCGATCACGCCGAATGGCCGGCCGTCGAGGACGTCCTCGCGGCTCTCGATCTCGACGCGGACGACGCGAGCCGCGGCTGGACGGCCGAGTACGAGTACGAGTACGAGTAGGAGGGGAAGTAGGAGTAGGAGTTGGAACGGTCTCGTCATGGCCATGGCTCCGTGGCTTGGTGGGGCTTGGCGTGTAAGATCGAGTGGCGGCCGGAGAGGGGCAAGCCGGGGAATTGGCGCGGGCACCGCCCAGAGCATTAGCTTATCCAGCGCGGACTCGGGCAGGCCGGTCAGGGAGAGCTGGACATGCTCTATCGCGCGCTCGCCGATCTTGTGGTCATAGCGCATTTTGTGTTCGTGGTGTTCGCCGTGGCTGGTGCGGTCCTCGTACTGCGGTGGCGGCGCGTGGCATGGGCGCACGTGCCGACGGTCATATGGGCGGCGCTGATCGAGTTCGCGGGCTGGGTGTGCCCGCTGACCCCGCTGGAGAACTGGCTGCGCCTGCAGGGCGGTGTTCACGGATACCAGGGCGGGTTCGTCGAGCACTACATAATGCCGGTACTCTACCCTGGCGGCCTTACGCGCGGGGTGCAGATAGCTCTCGGTAGTCTCGTTCTCTTGATCAACGTTGTCATCTACGGCTGGCTGATAGTTCGTGGCAAGCTCGAGGAAGGGGAACGCGCTTGACATCTAGCGCCGACATGGCCGAGCTGGAGCGATTCGTTCGACTTTACATCTACGGCCAGTTTCTGGAGTACGCGCGGCCACCGACGGTCGAGCAGACTGCGGAAGCGCTACATACGACGCGCGACGTGATACGAGGTGTATTCGAGAAGCTGGCTCGCGATCGCGTTCTGGCCCTGGAGCCGGACGGCCGCAGCATCCGGATGGCGATGCCGTTCTCTGCGGTGCCCACGCCGTTCGAGGTACGTGCCATCCAATACAAATGGTACGCGAACTGTGCGTGGGACGCGCTGGGGATCCCGGCGATGTTGAACTGCGATGCCCGGATCACCAGTAAGTGCCCGGACTGTGATGAGCAGCTGACTCTGGCCGTGATGGATGGTGATGTCGTGGGACACACCGAAGTGGTTCACTTTACAGTTCCGGCGGCGCGCTGGTGGAAGAACATCGTCTTCACTTGAGCGACGATCTTGCTCTTCCGGTCGGAAGAGCACATCGACAAGTGGTGCGAGCAGAAAGGTGCCCCGCGCGGCGCGGTGCTGTCGCTGGAGGAGAGCTGGCAACTGGCGAAGGGTTGGTATCACGACCGGCTGCGCCCGGACTGGCGGCGGAAGACGCCGGAGGAGGCGGAGGCGTTCTTCAACGAGCACGGATTGACCGATCCTTTCTGGCGGCTCAGTGTCAAGAATGAGTAGTGCTAGCGTTTCGATTTGCCCGGCCCAGCGCCGACGATTAGCTTGCCTATACTTCATGAGACCCGGCCCGGTCGCCGAGTGGGATCCCCACTGCCGAGTTCCCCGAGTGCTCAGCTCCGGTGTGACGACTTCGCTCCGTGACCTCTAGCGTGTACGGGTAGGTCTTCGTTCCAAAGGGGGAGTATCGAGTCGTGGCCAAGAGAATCTACGTAGGCAACCTGCCCTTCAGGGTGACTGAAGGTGAGATCAGCGAGCTGTTCGAACAGCATGGGAACGTCCTCTCGGTCAATCTCATCAACGATCGGCAGACGGGACGGCCGCGCGGGTTCGGGTTTGTGGAGATGGAAGATGAGGCCGCTGATGCCGCGATCTCTGCGCTGGACGGCATGGATTTCGGCGGGCGGACGCTGCGCGTCAACGAGGCGCAGGAGCGTCGCACTGGTGGTGGCGAAGGTGGAGGCGGAGGCGGAGGCGGCCGGGGGAGGCCCAGGCGAGGGCGCGACTAGAGCCCTACCCAGTAGTTCAGCTTAATGATGAAGACGTTCTCGGGGTCGACGGACCGGAGTGCGCCTAAGTCCCGTCCAAAGTCGAAGCTGCCGTCGTTCACACTGTCGCTGCGATTCTGCTGCCAGACCAAGAACAGCGTGGAGCCGGGCCGATACTCCCATCTGAGGACGGCGTTCAGCCGTAGCGAACGGACGTTGAAGTTCTGGTCCTCGAACGAGTAGTCGACGACACCATCGCCATCGAAGTCGACGTACTGCTCGCCGTCGCTCTCGCAGATGCGGCCGCCGATGCAGGTGACATCCTCGCCGTCGACGACGGCGGTCCCTTCCTCGAACACATCGAAATCGAAGCTCTCCGACCGCTCGAGCTGCTTGTAAGTCAGGTAGTTGCCCGACGAGATCAGCGGCTGCGCGTAGAGCTGCAGCGTGAGCTTCGGGTTGAAGGCTACGTTGAGCCGGGCCTGGAGCGCGACCTGGTGCCGGTTCAGGTCGGAGAACAGGTAACGGCTGCCGTAGGTGGGCTGGTAGCCCATGTCATCGGTGGCCGTCACGTACTGCGCAGGGTCGATCTCCTTCGCGTATTGCGGCTCGAGCATGAGTTCGACGCTAGGCGAAGGTCGGATGACCATCCCGAGCTCGGTCTCCAACCGGTAGCCGCCTCGGTGGCGCTTCTCATACTGGAGGCTGGGTCTAACGGTGAAGCGTGCGCGAGGGTCGGTGCTGATGCCAAGCTCGAGCTCGGTCGATCCCGGATTGGTCATCAACGGGCCGCCGCGGGTCTTCGAATCGCTGAGATACTCCGGCGAGTAGCGAGCGTTCAGCTCGAGGCCCCAGTAGTTCAGGAACTCGAACTCGGAGCGAATTGTGAACATGCCGCCCTTGCGGGCACGATCCCATGAGCTCCAGGAGAAGGGTTCGTCGAGCGCCTCGTGACGCCAGTTGTGGAAGGTGAAGAAGGTGACGTCGTAGCTGCGGAACAGAGAGCCGGGGCTGATTTCGTGGTAGCCGATCCGGAAGCCGGCATCGAGGCGTTCGCTGTTGCGGATGAAGCCGAGGTCGTTGGCCTCGAACCCCGGCGTGATCTCGCCGAGCCATACGGCGCCGGTCCAATGGATTCCGCTGCGCCGCTCGAACTGCAGCCGCCAGTTGACCCCCGTCATCGAGGTGGCGGCCGAATCGACCGAGAATCGGGTGGCGTCGGGCCGCTGGAAGTAGTGGTTGCTCGCCTCCTGCACATCGATGAGCGCTTCGTTCGAGCCCTTTATGTACGTGCCGGCGAAGAAACCCCAGAGCGCCCAATCCCTGGAGCGGGCTCCGCCCCAGTTGTGCTCGAAATCGGCTCCGGCGCTGTAGGCGTTCGAGGTCAGGAAATCGAAGCTGCCATCGCTGGGCAGATTGCGGCGCGCGACGGTGAAGATGGCGCCCGCCTGAGAGGCGCCGCTGCGGAAGTCCTGTAGGGCTCTGAAAACGCCATACTGGCCGGCCGGCTCGACGGTGAAACTCTGCGTTTCGCCGGTGCCGCTATTGTGAGCGACCCCCTTCTCGCGGTCGGTGAAGGCGGCGAGCGCGCCGAGGGAGAGACCACTGGACGACTTGCCGGTGATCTTAGCGGCGGTGAGGATCGTCGTCTCCATCGGTATCTTGGCGAAGTCGGTGTCGTCCGGCTCCGAACCCTGCGGTTCGCGTCCGATCCGCCGGCTGTAGAACAGTTGGTTGCTGCGTCCACCCAGCCTGAAGTCGAAGATGCGTGCGTCTTCGACGAAGAAGGGCCGCTTCTCGGGGAAGAACGTCTCGAACGCGGTCAGGTTGACGACGGCCGGGTCAACTTCCACCTGCCCGAAGTCCGGGTTCAACGTCATGTCCATCGTGTAGCTGGCGCCGAGACCGAAGCGCATGTCCAGGCCTGCCCTACCGCTCATCTCGGAGCCGTCGAAGAACGGGTCGCCCTCCTCGGCGGGCGCTGTGGCGCCCATGGTGAGTGCATAAGGCCGAGCTTCGATGCGGCGCGCGCTGCGCGGGAAGTGCAGGCCGTCCAGTCGGCCGAAGACGCTCACCTTCCCGTGGCTGACCCGCGACTCGAGGGCGAAGTAGGTCAGCTCGTTGCTGGCCAGCCGGCGGCGCGAGAAGTTGACGCCCCAGGACTGCACCGAGTCGGCGGCGTTGTAGCGGAGCTGGGAGAGCGGGCCACACGGCATCCCATGCGTCGTCTTCGCGGACGTCGCTGAAGAGATAGACATCGCGCTGGACGCCGGCGGCGCTGACCCGGAAACGATAGCCTGTGCGGCGATCGCTGTTGGGGTCGAGCGATAATTCGAAGTAGTCGTATTGCCCGTGCTCGTCGCGGCGCACGAGTTGGGTGCCGATCCGGTCGGGTTGCCACTCGCGCATCACGGCGCTGACGTACAGAGCGCCGTCGTCGTACAGGACTCGCACCTCGGTTGGCTGCTCTGCGGGCGCGTTCTCCAGCGGTTCGCCCTGGACGAACTGCGTGATCGGCTGCGCGCTCAGCCATGCCGCCTCGTCGGGTCGACCGTCGATGCGGATCTCCCCCTGGCGGGGCACGGCCACTGCCGGCGAAGGCGGGGCGTCTACCGGCGGCCCGTCTCCATTGGTGGTCTCCTGGCCGAATAGTGATCCGCCGGAGAACAGTGCCGCCAGCGCCAAAGATGTGCATACCACGACCCTCCAGGCCGGTGCGAATCGCGCAGCAGCCTGTCCTGGAGAGTCGTTTCCGGTTTGCGAAGCGATGGTTACCATCCGTTCGCTAATCCAAACACTTCAGAATACGGGGGCGTTGGCGGGCCGCGGGGGGTCCTGCACGAGAGTGGAATCGCGGCTACACCGGCGGCGCTAAAAGAAACAGAGAATCCGTGTCTGCGCCAGCCCGCCGGTGGCGCGAGAGGATTCAGATCTGATGACAATCTGTTGATGCTGGGTGGCTACACTGACCGCCTACTAGGTGGCGTGACGAACGGTATGCGTGGCGCAGATCAGCAACGGGTGAGGTGGAGTTGAAGCGGTACAAGATCTGGTTGGATCGAGCGCTGAGCCTGATCACGGTGGTTGCCGTTCTCGTGGCGACCTACCTGCTCGCGACGGAGCGTGTGATCCCGGCCCTGAGGGGTGCGCCGGCGGTGGTGAGCGAGGGAGAGAAACTGCCCGGCTTCCTCACGTTCGAGCGTCTTCAGGAGGGGGACAGGTCGGGTGTGCGCGGTGTGATCCGCGTTCCGGGAGAGCGGGCGACGTTGTTGTTGCTATTCGATTCGACCTGCGCGGCCTGCTATGCGAATCTGCCGGCCTGGAATCGGGTCGTGCGTGGAACCTACGGCGTGGCGACGGTTCTGGCTGTGGCTCTCGAGGGCGACGGGCCGGCGGCACGTGCCTACGTGAAGCGGCATATCCCGAGCGCGCTGCCCGTGGTGCCGGAAGACGCGCGGCAAGTGGCCGGCAGGTTGGGGATCGGGATCGTGCCGTCGACGGCGCTGGTCGGCGCCGACGGCGTGCTGAGGTACGTCCGGCAGGGAAGCCTCGATCCCGCCGCTGTCGACTCTTTATTGCGTGCGCTGGAGGCCCTGAGAGGCCTTTCACTTTAGAGGAGGGATGGGACGATGCGGAAGAAGCTATTGCTGGCGACGGCAGCGACGGTGTTGATGCTGGGGCAACCGGCCCCGGCGCTGGCGCGGGATTGCGAGGACATCTGCGCCGACAAAGTGGTGGAGAGGTGCGAGGAGATCGACTCGGCGAAGTGTGGCGCGTACATCGCGGGGTGCCTGCTAGGGTGCTCGATGGGTAAGCTGATCAAGCTGTTTAGCTAGGGTGGAGGTGATGGGGATGGGAATGCGACGATTGATGTTGGCTCTCTCGCTGCTGGTGTTGGGGTTCGCTTCCGCGCCGCAGCCGGCCGCGGCTGCACCGCAGCGTGCCTTGTGCGAAGGTTACTGCGGGTTCGCCGCCGGTGGGTGCTACGTGTTCCTTGGCCTGTTCATCGGCAAGGACAAGTGCGATGGGGTGTACAGAGGGTGCGTCGACGGATGCGTGACGGCCCTAATCGAGATCGATACGGATGAGAACTGACCGACGACGTCTGTCGCTCGGGCTGGTTTCTTTGGGCGTTGCGGCCGGAGTATTGGCCGCAACGCTCACCAGCACAGCCTGTACGGACAGCGCCTCCCGCCGAGTCGACTCCCCCGCTGTCTCCGAAGCTCGAGCGCCGAGCACCCTCGAGCCTCGCTGGCTCGTGCCGCCCGACCCTGCGGGTGACCCGCCGCTGGCCGCGCCGGTGGCGCTGGCGGTGGACGAGGAGGGCGGCCGGCTGTTGGTGCTGGAGACGCAGCCGCCCGAGCTGCGGGTCTACGATCTGAGCAGCGGAGTATTCCTTGGCGCTCTCGGCCGGGAGGGCGACGGGCCCGGCGAGTATCGCAATCCGATCGCTCTCGCCGTTCATCCCGGTGGGCTGGCCGCCGTCTTGTCGACGAGCGGGCGCGTCACCTACTGGGGTCGCGATGGCACTCTCGCCGGGATCGCTCAGGTGGGCCTCGGGATGGCCACCGACATCGTAGCGGCGCGGGTGGACAGCTTTTACGTGAAGACCGACGTCCTGCCGCCGGACGATGTGGCGGAGTTTCGCGTGACGGCGGCCGATACCGTGCTGGCCCGGCCGCTGTTCCGCGACTTGGATGTGCCGGGCACGGAGGAGGCGGGCCGGCCTTACAAGAACCACACGTACGCCGTGGCGGCGACGCCGTCTGGCGAGTTGCTGCTGGCGGCTCCGGGCCAGGAGTACCTGATCTTGCGGGTAGACCGATCTGGCGATGTAAGCCAGGTGATCCGCCGGCCTGAGATCGAGCCGTTGCGGCGGAGCGAGGCCGAGATCGAGGCCCTACGCGAGAGAGTGAAGAAGGCATTCGCCGCTCTGGGTCGCGAGCCGCCGGCGAGCCTACGGGTGCCGATGTATCGCGCGCACGTGAGCCGGCTGACGGTGGCGCCCGATGCGAGCATCTGGGCGCTCACACAGAGAGGTGACAGCAGTGCCGCGATCATCGACCGCTTCGACGCACGCGGTCGGTTCTCCGCTAGTTATGCTATCGAGCTGCGAGTCTCGGAGCTCTCCGTCTCCTCCGATGCTGTGTTCTTCCTCGCCCGCTCAGCGTTGGACGTGCCGGGGATCGGCTTGGCTGAGCGGCGATGACCGACTCGGCGAGCCGGGGGTTCGTCGAGGTCGATAGCCTGCGCTATCGCTATCGGTCGGCACGTAGTTGGGCGCTGGACGAGGCCAGCTTCCAGGCCGAGCGGGGACGCGTACTCGGGTTGGTGGGTCCGAACGGGTCCGGTAAGACGACGCTCTTCAGGCTCATCCTCGGTTTCATGCCGCCACAGAGCGGTCGAGTGTCGGTGGGTGGGGAGGAGCCTGCGGCGTACAGGACGAGTTGCGGCATCGGCTACCTTCCCGAGCAGGTCAGGCTCCCAGGCAACGTGCGCGTCCGCGAGCTCGCCGTTCTCATGGGCCGGCTCGCCGGTCTCCGGGGGATCGAATTGGACGGTGCCATCGACCGCTATATGAGCATCCTGGCGATCGAGGAGAAGGCCGATGCATTGGTGAGCACGCTCTCTCACGGATACCGGCAACGAGTAGGACTGTTGGCCGCGCTGCTGGGCGAGCCGGCGCTGATATTGCTGGACGAGCCGGCGAACGGCCTCGACCCCACCTCGGTAGGGATACTGAGGAGCGTGTTGCGCCGCCTTAGACGAGAGGGCCAGACGGTCATCGTCTCTTCGCACAATCTTCTCGAGCTGGAGCGAGTCTGCGACGAGGTGATCATTTTGCGACACGGGACATCGTTGGGGCGAAGCTCGCGTGCAGAGCTCGGTGGCCGGCCCGACATCTGGGTTGTTCAGTTGGGCGCGGAGCGAGCGGCCGAAATGCCCGAGGTCGAGGTACTGTGTCGCGAGGCCGGCGGGGTGTGTTTGGCGGCGGACGAGGCCGCGTTCACCGATGAGCGGGCCGCCCGCAGCTACGCTGAAAGGATCGATGCCGTCGGCGGCGCGGTGGAGACCGTCGAGCGGCGGCCCTTCAACCTCGAGTTCCTCTTCCACTCGCTCGTGCAGGATGCCGGAGAGGAGCAGGCAAATTGACGAAGGTCCTGCGGCCGCAGCGGCTCGTTCCGGCTTTCTTCCGGTTCATCCGGGAGGACGTCGTGCGAAGCCGGCGTGTCTACTTCGCCGTGAGTCTCGTGGCCCTGGCGCTGGCCTTGGCGATGGTGAGCGCCCGCGCGGGCTCGGAGCCCGGGGGCTTTGGCCCTCTCTTCATCCTGGGGCTTCTCATCATCAGTGCGCCGTTCTGTCGCTCCTGGTTGGACGAGGATGTCCGCTTGGGCTACGCCGCGTTTTGGCTGCAGAAGCCGGTGACGGCGCTCGAACTGTATCTGGCGCGTCTGATCGCTCTCGTCGTCTGGTCGGGCATCGCCGTTACAGCTGTAGGTCTGTCGACGCTACCCGCCGTGCTGTTTACAGGAGTATCGGTCGAGAGCGTGGTCCAGGTCATCGCCGGGCTGGGCTGGATCACGCCGATCCTCGTGGTGCTCGCTTTTCTCGGCTCGGCCTTGGGCGCCCGGAATGGTGCCCTGTTCGCCTACGGCTTCCTGTTCGCGGGGTTCGCGCTGCCCGGCTTTCGGGATTCGCTACAGTTGGGGTCGCTCTACGACGCCCTGGAGGTCCTCTTTCCACCTACCTCAGCCGGCCTCGACGTGAATGAGGCTCTGCGGCAGGGCCACTACGGCGCTGCCCTACGCCAAATGCGACCGCTGCTCACCTATGCCCTCGGCTGCGCCGCCCTGGCGCTCGCGCTTGCCGTGCAGGTACCGAATCGGCTGACCCGAACGGAATAGTCGAGGGGCTGGGCGATTGCGCGGGCGATGGGCGGCGGCTAGTTTCATCGTTGAAAATGGTCGCCGATGGGGCCTCATCTGCCTAGCTTTGTTAGCCAGATCACCGAGAACACCGATACACCCCACTCATATGCCTGCAGATAACGGTTCTTTGTCTCAGCTCATCACTCCGAAGCCGCCCATCGGATGTGCCATGCTGATGATGGACCTGTTTCGCAGCTACCTGCATGAGCAGCGCCTCCCGGTCACGCATCAGCGCGAGGCGATTGCCATGGCGCTGTTCGAGGCGGAGCAGCACGTGTCGGTGGACGACCTGGCGGACCGGCTGAGAGAACGTGGCGAGCACGTAGGGAAGGCGACGATCTACAGGACTTTGAACCTTCTCGTCCAGGCGGAGCTGGCGCGGGAGCTGGACTTTGGGGAGGGATTCAAGCGCTACGAGCACCAGGCCGGCGAGACCCGGCACGACTACTTGATCTGCACGAGCTGTGGTAAGGTCGCGCGCTTCCAGCGCGAGGCTATGGACCGGCTGCAGGCAGAGATCGGGGCCGATCTAGGGTTCAGCGTGCAGAGCCGCAGGCTGAAGATCTACGGTCTGTGCGGCGACTGCCAGGCGCGAGAAGGCGGGGCGGGTAGCGGAGGCCGGGCTGCGGCGTCGGTTGGCGCGCGTCCCGAAACGGGGTAGGCTGCCCTGACCACGTGCAGGGCGCCGCCGTCCGGAAGCAGGATTCGGGCGGCGCTTTTTTTGCATCAGGGCGATCGTGTCACACAGATCCCGAGGGAGAGATGAAGGAGCGCGAGCGTCTTATCGATCTACTGGTGGAGAGGTCCTTCCGCATTGGGGACTTCACGTTGGCGAGCGGCCGGAAGAGTCGTTACTACGTGGACGCCCGAACGACGACGCTGTCAGCCGAGGGGCAGGCGCTGATCGGTGTGCTGGGTCTTCATGTACTTGATGACGCCGGTCTCGAACCCGAGGCGATAGGCGGCCTCACCATGGGTGCCGATCCCATCGCCTACGCGATAGCCCACCGCAGTTTCCTGGACGGGCGACCGATAGAGGCCTTCACTGTTCGAAAGCAGCCGAAGGATCACGGAGTGGGCAAGCAGATCGAAGGTTGCCTGGAACCGGGTCAGTCGGTCGTGGTGATCGAGGACACGATCACCAGTGGAGGGTCGGCTCTCAAGGCGTGCCGGGCCGTGGAAGCGGCTGATGCCCGGATCCTGGCGGTCCTGGCGCTTGTCGATCGTGAGGAAGGCGGGCGCGAGGCGCTCGAAGAGGCGGGCTACCGGGTGGTCAGCCTCGTCAGGTTGTCGGAACTTCGGGGGCAGGTGGGCGACCCTGCATAGTACGTTACACCAAATTCAACTGACGCTGGATCGAGTGTATGCTTCGTAGCGTACTCCTCTACCTGAGCGAACAGAAGCGGCTTCAGAGCTTCGTTCTCAATTCGAAGTTCGCGCGAAAGCGGTCGAGGCGCTTCGTGGCCGGCGAAGCGTTGGACGAGGCGATAGCTGTGGCCGGCCAGCTGAACGTGCTGGGCATGGACGTCACGCTCGACCACTTGGGCGAGGCCGTCGAAAGCGAGGAGCAGGCCGCGAAAGCGACCGACGACTACATCGAGATCCTCGAGCGGTTGGCCAGGGAGAGCGGAGTAGAGGCTACGATCTCGATCAAGCCGACGCAGATCGGCCTGGCTATCGACCGGGATCTGTGTCTGAAGAACATGCGCCGATTGGCGGAGTCCGCGCGGAGTCACGGCAACTTCATCCGCATGGATATGGAGGCATCGAGCTACGTCGATGGCACGCTGAGTGTCTTTTACGAGCTGTTCGACGAGTTCGAGAACATCGGCGCTGTCATCCAATCGTACCTACGGCGCAGCGAAGAGGACACCCGCGAGCTGGCCAGGCGCGGCGCTCCAGTGCGTCTGTGCAAGGGCGCTTACAGCGAGCCTACCGAACTGGCGTTTCAGAAGAGAGCCGAGATCGATGACAACTACGTTCGGCTGCTCGAGATCCTGATGGACTCGGAGGCGCCCGTTGGCATCGCCACGCATGACGACGTGATGATCGCGGCGGGCAAGCGGTTGATCAAAGAACACGCAGGGCGAAGGGCGCCGGTCGAGTTCCAGATGCTGTACGGCGTGCGCCGCGACCTGCATGCCAGGTTGGTCGAAGAGAGGTACGGGATGCGGGTGTATGTCCCTTATGGAAACGAGTGGTACCCGTACTTCATGCGGCGAATGGCGGAGCGCCCGGCCAATCTGTTGTTCGTGCTGCGGGCGATGGGGGGCAAGTAGTCAGCGAATGCCAGCCAGGTCCGTCGGTTGCATGACCAGATCGAAGACCTTCCCAAAACTTCTACCGACCTGCTCGGCGACCTCGTCGAATCCGCAGGGCTGACGCGCCTCGCGCTCGATCGATGTCATCTGTACGTCCTCGATACCGCAGGGTACGATCAAACCGAAGTCGGAGATATCCGTGCTGACGTTGAGGGCGAAGCCGTGGAAGGCGACCCAGCGGGTCACGTGCACGCCGATAGAGGCGATCTTGCGATCTTCCACCCAGGCGCCGGTGTAGCCGGCCACGCGCAGCCCGGCGACGCCAAAATCCGCCAGCGTCCGGATCAGCACTTCCTCGAGCTGACGCAGGTACCAGTGCAGGTCCTGCTTGTGCCGTCTCAAGTCGATTATTGGATAACCGACCAGTTGTCCGGGTCCGTGATAAGTGACGTCACCGCCGCGCTCGATCTCGTGTACTTCGACGCCGCTGCGCTCGAGCTGCGCGACCGATGCGGTTAGGTTGGCCGCCTGCGCGCCGCGACCGAGGGTGATGACCCGCGGGTGTTCGAGCAGGATGAGAAGATCATCGGCCAACTCACCGCTGATCCTTCGTTGCGCGAGCTCGCGTTGTAAGCCCAGGGCTTCGCCGTAGTCGGTGAGGCCCTCGAGCCTAAGCAGCTTACAGGTTCTCTGGTCTGACACGGCGCCTGTCGTGACCTCTGGCGGCCGGGCGCCGGTGCCTAGATGTGGATGGGCCGGCCCAGTGCGGCGAGGGCGGCTTCCATCACGGTCTCCGCCAGCGTGGGGTGCGCGTGCATGGTGCTGGCGATCTCCTCGACGGTGGTCTCGAGCGCGCGTCCCAGACCGATCTCCGCGACCAGTTCGGTCACATTGTGGCCGACCATGTGTACACCGAGCACTTCACCGTACTTCGCGTCGGCGACGATCTTTACCATACCGTCCGGAGCGCCGGCGCTGAGGGCGCGGCCGTTGGCGCTGAACGGGAACTTGCCGACCTTGACGTCGTAGCCGTCTTCCCGCGCCTGCTTGTCCGTCCGTCCGACGCTGGCGACTTCGGGGTGACAATAGGTGCAGGACGGGATGTTGTCGCGATTCACCGGGTGAGTGGCGACTCCGGCGATGAGCTCCGCGGCGACGATCCCTTCGTGCGAAGCTTTATGGGCGAGCATGGGGAGGCCGGCAACATCGCCGATAGCGTAGACCCCGTCCGCGGTCGTCCGGTTGAACTCGTCGATCTGGATGTAGCCGTCGTCGGTGAGCTTGACTCCCGCGGCCTCGAGGCCGAGGTCTTCGATGTTCGGCGTCCGTCCCACGGCCATGAGCAGCATATCGCACTCGATCAACTCTTCGCCGCCTTGGGCATCGACGGTCAGCTGGAGCTTCGTCTTCGACTTCTCCAGCGACTTGATCGGCGACTTCTTCTTGATCGCTATGCCGCGCTTCTTGAACGAGCGACCCACTACGCCGGCGATCTCCGAGTCCTCGAGGGGTAGAATTTGAGGCAGCGCTTCGACGACAGTAACCTTCGAGCCGAACGCGTTGAATACATCGGCGAACTCCATGCCGATCGCTCCGGCGCCGACGACCACGATCTCCTTGGGTAGCTTCCTTAGCTCCAGCGCCTCTCGACTGGAGATCACGCGCTCGCCGTCGAACTCGAACCCGGGGAACGTCTTGGGCCGGGCGCCGGTGGCGATGATGATGTTCGTGGCTCCGAACGTCGCTGTGCCACCGGCCTTGAGCTCTACTTCCACCTTCTTGCCGCCTGCCAGCCGGGCACGGCCGAAGATCGGCATGACTCCGTTCTTGTCGAACAGGAACTTGACGCCCTTGGTCAGCCGATCGCTTACCTGGCGGCTGCGGTTGATGGCGGCCGCAATATCCAGCTCGTAGCCTTTGACCTTAATCCCGAAGTCCGCCGCCTCGTCTCCGACACGCCGCGCCAAACTGGCGCTCTCGAGCAGGGCCTTGGTCGGTATGCAGCCCCAGTTCAGGCAGACGCCGCCTAGGCCGCCTTCCTTCGACTCGGACTCGATACAGGCGACGTCGAGCCCCAGCTGAGCCGCACGAATCGCGGCGACGTAGCCGCCGGGGCCGGCGCCGATGACGACGACATCGTACGAGTCTTTCAGGCCTTCCGTCTTCTTAGCCAAGGGTCACCCCGTTGTTCGGGTTGGAGCGGTATCTGGCCGATAAACTAGGTCGCGCGCCGTCAAGCGCAAAGTCGGTACGCAGGTTCGCGGTTTGCGGTTTGCGGTGTGCGGTATCAGGAGTGCAACCGCATACTGCACACTGCATACTGCACACTGGACTCACAGAACTAACCGGAGCGGATTCTCCATCATCCCCTTCAACGTGGCCAGGAACTCCGCCCCCATGGCCCCGTCCACCGCTCGGTGGTCGCACGACAGCGTCACCCGCATGCGTGATCTGATCTCGATAGCGCCGTCGACGACGACGGGTTTCTCCTTCGTCGCGCCCACGGCGAGGATGGTGGCGGCGGGCGGGTTGATGACCGCGGTGAACTCGTCGATTCCGTACATACCGAGATTCGAGATCGTGAAAGTGGCGCCCTGGTACTCCTCGGGTGCCAGCTTCTTCTCTCGAGCGCGGGCGATGAGCTCGCGGCTTTCGATTGAGATCTGCTGCAGGCCTTTTGCGGCGACGTCCCTGAGCACGGGAGTGATCAGGCCGTCGGGCACGGCGACGGCGATCCCCACGTCGACCCGGCCGAATCTACGGATGTGATCTCCCGCGAAGCTCACGTTGACTTCCGGGTGCTCCTGCAGTGCCTGAGCAGCGGCCTTCATCAGGATGTCGTTGACGCCGATCTTGACCCCGGTGTCTTCGAGCGACCGGTTGAGCTGGGCCCGCGCATCCAGCAACGCGCCAACGTCGATCTCGACCGTGAGGAAGAAGTGGGGGATCGGTCCCAGGCTCTGGGCCAGGTTACGGGCGATGGCTTTGCGGATCTGCGACAGCTCGACTCTCTCGTACGGCATGTCCGACCCGACGTCGACGGTCATAGCCGCCGGTGCGCCGAAAGCACCTGCCGTCTCGATGTCGCGCTTGATGATGCGGCCACCCGGCCCGCTCCCCTGGATCATGTTCAGGGCGATGCCGCGCTCGCTCGCCATGCGCCGGGCCAGCGGCGAGGCTTTGATCCTGCCGTCGTCTTGCTGAGGTGCGGGCGCCGTTATGACGGTCGCAGCAGTCGCAGCGGCCTGCGGCGTCTCGACCGGTGCGGGCGTGGCGGTCGCGGAAGAGCCATCCGGTCCGGCGGCTGGCACGGCCGCGGCCGGCGCCCGAGTCTGGGCGAGCAGCTCGGAGATGTCTTCATCGGGGCCGGCGATCACGGCCAGCACGGTACCCGTCGGGACCGTTGCGTTCTCGTCGACGAGTATCTTCTTCAGCACGCCAGAGCCCATCGCCTCGACTTCCATGGTGGCCTTGTCGGTCTCGACTTCGAGCACGACGTCGCCGGACTCGACCGGATCGCCTTCCTGTTTGAGCCAGCGAAGGACCCGCCCTTCCTCCATGGTGGGCGACAGCTTCGACATCACGATACGGGTGGCCATGTGCTACTCCAGATAACAGGTGTGGCGAACCGCCTTCACGATGTACTCGGTCTGGGGGAACGCCATCTGTTCGAGGTCGTGAGCGTAGGCGTGCGGAGCGTCCGCCCCAGTCACGCGGGCGATTGGAGCGTCGAGGTGGTCGAAGGCCTCACGCTGGATGTCATCGACGATCTGTGCGCCGATACCGCAGACCGGCCAGCCTTCCTCGACGATCACGCAGCGGTTCGTCTTGCGGACGGACTCGAGGATGGTATCGATGTCCATCGGGCGAAGCGTGCGCGGGTCGATCACCTCGGCCGATATCCCGTGCTCGCTCTCGAGGACCTCGGCCGCGCTCAGCGCGGCGTGCAGCGGCCTCGAGTGAACGACGATCGTGACGTCGGTCCCCGGACGCTTGATCTCCGACACACCCAGTGGAAGCAGGAAGTCATCCTGTTCCGGCACGTCGTCCTTTGTGCCGTAGAGCAGCTCGCCTTCCAAGAAGACGACGGGGTCGTCGTCGCGAATCGCCGACTTGAGCAAACCCTTCGCGTCACGCGCCGTCGCCGGCGCGACCACCTTGAGGCCGGGGATGTGGGCGTACCACGAATCGAGAGCCTGGGAGTGAGTGGCGGCGAGCTGATTGGCTGCCCCGCTGGGCCCCCTGAACGTGACGGGCATCTTGAACTGGCCGCCCGACATATAGCGCATTTTGGCTGCGGCGTTGACGATGCCGTCAATCGCCAGGAGCGCGAAGCTCCAGGTCATGTACTCTACTATAGGACGCAGGCCGACCATCGCCGCGCCGACGCCCAGTCCGGTGAACCCGAGCTCGGCGATGGGCATGTCGCGTACCCGCCATTCGCCGAACTCTTCGAGCAGATCCCGGCTGACCTTGTAGGCGCCCTGATAGGCTCCGACCTCCTCGCCCATGAGGAAGATGTCGGGGTCGCGGCGCATCTCCTCGCGAAGCGCCTGATTGAGGGCCTCGCGGTACGTGATCACCGCCACGGGTCCCTCCGCTTCGCGTCCGGATACTCCCCGGAGTAGACATCGGTGTAGAGCTCGGCGGGTTGGGGGATCGGACTCTTCGAAGCGAAGTCCACCGACTCGTCCACGATCACCTTCACTTCGCCCTCGATCTTCTCTATGTTCGCATCGCTGATCAGGTCATGCTTCCGCAGCGTCTCTATGTAACGCTTGATGGGATCGTCCTTGAGCTTGAACTCGTGGACCTCTTGTTTCGTGCGATAGTGACCGTAATTCGGGTCCGACATCGAATGGCCGACGAACCTGTAGGTGTTGGCTTCGATGAGCGTCGGCAACTTATGAGTGCGGGCACGCTCGACCGCCGCCTCGACGGTCCTGCGCACCTCCAGCACGTCCATCCCGTCTATCGTCCAGCCCTGCATACCGTCGTAGGCGCAGGCACGGTCGGCCAGGTTCTCGATCGCGGCGGCGCGGTGCACCGCCGTGCCCATGCCGTAGCGGTTGTTCTCGATGATGAAGATGACGGGCAATTGAAACAGCGCCGCCATGTTCAGCGACTCGTTGAAGGCTCCGATGTTGGCTACGGAGTCGCCTAGAAAGCAGACGCAGACCGCATCGCTGTCACGATAGCGAATCGCGTAACCAATACCGATCGCGACCGGCAGGTGGCCACCGACGATGGCGTGGCCGCCCATGAAATTGACGTTGCGATCGAACAAGTGCATCGAGCCGCCCTTACCGCGCGAACTGCCGTCCACGCGGCCGAACAGCTCCGCCATGACGGTCTTGTGATCCATGCCGCGCACCAGGGCGTGAATGTGATCCCGGTAGGCGGTTATCACGTAGTCGTCGTCCCTGAGCGGGGTGATCGCGCCGACAGCCACCGCCTCCTGTCCTATATAGAGGTGGCAGAAGCCGCCGATCTCGCCGACCTGGTACATCTCAGCGGTCTTCTCCTCGTATCGCCGGCCGAGGATCATCCATCTGAGCATCTCTGTGAGCGTACCACGATCGAGATTCAGTAGCTCTTCCGATCCGGTCATTCTCGTGGCCACTGGTGTGGATCCTCCATCAACGTGTACAGCGTAAAACGCGGGCAGCGTCGCCCGCGTCTCGATTCCTGAGTTCAACTTCGTTATGTGGACTCAGGTTCCAGCGTGCCCGCGCTATCCTCCAGGCTGGTGAGTGAGAGGCCGCTCCCGCTGGGAGAACGAGCCGCCACCGATCGATTCCACCTGTTCGCGGGCGTGGTATGAACTGCGGACGAGCGGCCCCGCCTCAACGTGCTTGAATCCGATCTCGTCTTCGCCCGTCCGCTTCAACTGGGCGAACTCGTCCGGCGTGTAATAGCGATCGATGGGGAGGTGCCTGGGCGATGGACGCAGGTACTGCCCGAGCGTCAGTATCTCGATACCGACCTCCGCGAGGTCGGTCATGGCATCGATCAACTCCTCACGAGTCTCCCCCATACCGCAGATCACGCCCGACTTCGTGAGCACGCTCGGATCGATCGACCTGGAGTGCCGGAGGACTTCCAGAGCTCTCTCGTAACGGCCGCCGGGGCGGATGAAGCGGTAGAGTCGTCGCACCGTTTCCAGAGTCGGCGCACCGTTTCCAGGTTATGGCTGAAGATCTCGGGCCGGGCCTGGACCACGGAGGTAACGGCATCGAGGTCGCCTTTGAAGTCCGGGGTCAGCACCTCCACCGAGCAACTCGGCACCAGCCGGCGGACGGCGCGGATCGTCTCGGCGAATATCCGGGCGCCGCCGTCGGGCAAGTCGTCGCGATTCACCGATGTTATTACGACATGCTTCAGTCCCATCGCGCTGACCGCTTCAGCCACGCGCTGCGGTTCCTCTTCGTCGACGCCCTCCGGCATCCCGGTCGTCACCGCACAGTAGGAGCATGACCGGGTGCAGATGTCGCCGAGAACGATGAACGTTGCCGTGCCCTGGCCCCAGCACTCTCCCATGTTCGGACAGTGGGCCTCTTCGCAGACCGTATGCAGCGTCTTGGCCCGCATCAGGCGCTTGAGGTTCGTGTACTCGCCGATGCCGGGTGCGCGCGCCTTCAGCCATGGAGGCTTGCGGCCCTCAGGGCCGGCGTTCTCGGGCGTACGCTCCTGGAGCAGCGGCTGGATCTCGTCCCGCTGCCGCCGCAAGGCCGCGTACTCCAGAGGGAGCTCGTTGGGCTGAAGGACCTTCAGTTCGCGCATGACACCCCTATAATGATCCGGCCGCCTGCACCCAGAGCGGCCGCCGGCCGGACTTGGATCTCCAAATCTGTCGTGACCCTAAAAGCTAATAGTCTTTGGGCCAGCGTCTACGGGAACCGCTCTACTTGCGCTCCGGGCACCTCGCTGTACATAAAGGGGTTTCCAGAGGCGAGGACACCAGGGAAGTAATGACCTATACAAGCGGAGGTGCACATGTCGGCTGAAGTCGGCCAGCCGGCCCCCGGCTTCGAGTTGAGCGCCACGACGGGCGACACCGTCTCGCTGGAAGCTCGCAAGGGTCAGGGCTCGACGGTGCTGCTCTTCGTGCCGCTGGCGTTCACGCCAGTATGCTCTAACGAGCTGGCGACGATGCGTGACGAGTACGAGACGTACACCGAGCTGGGCGCCGAGGTCCTCGGTGCCAGTGTGGACAGCGTGCACACGCTGAAGGTATGGGCGAAGCAGCTGGATTTGCCGTTCCCGTTGCTGAGTGACTTCAACCGGGACACGGCCAGGGCGTATGGTGCGCTTTACGAGGAGCTGGGTGGGCTGAGGGGCGTAGCGAAGCGATCGGCGTTCGTCATCGACAAGGATGGAATCGTCCGCTACCGCTGGGTATCGGAAGACGCGGGGGTGTTGCCGCCGTTCGAAGCGATCAGGGAGGCCGTGGAGAAGGCGGCGGCTACCTGATCACCCCGTAGACCGAGTCGACGCGGGCGCGCAGGTCGGCGAGCGCGGCCACGGCATCGCCGGGCACGTAGTCGATTCGCAAGTCGACCAGACGGTCGCGAGTGGCGAAGTGGGCCCCGGGGCCGACGACCAGCAGGGCTGCGGAGTGGGCGCCGCCTCTTTCGCCGCCGGCATCGCGGCCTGCCGTAAGAGCGCTTAGTAGGCGATCGGCGAGCGGCCCGTCGGTGGTGACGAAAGCCTCCTCCATTGCGAGAATCACGTAGCGGTTCTCCAACCGGTTCCCGGCGACGACGAAGGCATCGCCGGCCTTCTGGGTGGAATACTGGTTCAGCTCATCGCCGCTGAACACCGCTGCGCCCTGCGGTGAAACGGCAAGAACCTGCCGGCTCTCGCGGTCGGGGTCGCCTGCCAGGCCGATGGAGATCGCCCTCCCAGGTTGCAGGCCTTCGCGTAGCGCCACGAGCGTGTTCTCGTTGACCTGGATGAACGGTCCGCCGAGGACGACCACACCGCCGGCCTCCGGGTCGAGGAACTCGAGGTTCATCCCGATGAGCGGCGCGTGGCTGG
>JBDHHZ010000022.1:0-18780 GCA_039589115.1 Gemmatimonadota bacterium
GGGGCAGCAGGTCGCCTGCGGACAGCTTCAACATGACAGGAGTCGGCTCGCCGGGAGTTACACCTTGCTGTGGGTGGGCTGGGCGATCTCGGTGCCGTCCTCCAACGACTTGATGGTGAAGTCGCCGAAGATCTCCGGCGCTTCCGGCTGCAGGGCGCGCAGTGTTGCGACGGCGAGCTTGCGGATCTCGGCGTCGGCGGCTACAGAGGCGCGCAGCTCGACGAAGTGCCGCCAGGCGCGCGTGTTGGCGGTGACGACGATCTTCGTCTCCGCCGAGTTGGGTAGCACGGCGCGTGCGGCCTGGCGAGCGCGCTTGCGTCGCATGGTCGCCTTAGGCTCGTCGGCGACCTGGTCGATCACCTCGGCCAGCAACTGGCGGTAGGACTCGAGCGAATTCTCACACGCGTCCTTCCAGATCTCGAAAGCGGCCGTGCCTTGTGCGATCTCGGGCGGCAGCACGAAGGCGATATTCGACTCGTCGACATAACGCTGCGAGAGCTGCGAGTAGGCGAAGCCGGCGCGGTGACGGACGAGCTCGTGGGTCAGCGCCCGAGAGATCCCCTCGAACAGGAAGGTGAACACCGCGTGCTCGAGCACGCTGCCGTGCTTCACGGACATCAGGTTCGCGACGTATTCTTCGTTGCTCGTGCGCCCCTGGATCGTCTTGTGACCGCCGCCGACCCCGGAGCCCTTACCGAAGCTCAGATAGCAGAGCCGTCCGGCGAACTCGACGAGTTGTTGGGCCGGATTGTCGGTATCGCTCTGCCAATCGATGTCGGGATGTCCCAGGTACTGCTGCCGGGCCAGTAAGGTCACCTTCGGCTCGCGAATTATCTCCATCGCTCTGTCGGTTGAAGTGTTAAACGGGAACGCCGGTTAGCGCCGCCGCCACCATCCCGTGATCAGGAGGCTTACGGCGACACCGGCGATAGCGGTCAGCCACAGCTCGCGACTGCCGGGCAACGGGAGCCGCGGGATGCTGACCGAGTGCCCCGGCGCTTCGGCGGGCGATGACCTTGGCGTCGCCGGTGCGCGTGCCGGGCCGGCGCCTGCCTGGATCTCGGAGACGCTGCCACAAGCGGGACAACGCCCCTTGCCAGACTCGCGATCGGTGCGGCTGCCGAAGGCCAGCGGCTCGCCGCATTCCGAGCACTTCACATCGATGATGAGCGGCTCGATCAAGGCGTAGAACTTGGACCGCGAGACACCCAATTCGTCGGCTAGATGACCGGCGGGCCGGTTCGTGCCCCAGTACAGCTTGTTGGCTTTCGCCGCGAGGCGGCTGGCATTTCCTTCAGGCATAAGCACTTCCGGACGAACTGGTGGTTTCCCGACGTGCTGTGGCTCTGGTGGCAATGTAAGTTCAGCGTGCAGGAAAAGGAATGCGAGTGTGCAGTGTGCGGTGGCCGGTAGCCGGTAGTCGGTGGCCGGTGGCCGGTAGCTGGTAGCTAGTGGCCGGTAGCCAGTGAACTTGGGAATCCGGAAGACACAGGTGCCAAATGTCGGCGATTCGTAAGCTGAGGGCGGTGAAAGCGATCGTCAGGCCGGACCAGCGGGACGATTACCTGGAACGCTGGAAGGACTATGCACGGGTCGCCAAGGAGGCGGGCGCGCAGGTCTGGCTGTTCGAGGACCAGATGCTGCCCGGTCGGTTCCTCGAATTCACAGAGCACATGGCGGCCGAGGGGATGGAGCGGAAGCTGGCTGAGGCGGTGGGCCGGGCGGAGATTCGTCGCCTATGCGTGCGCCGGGAGGGGGATGACGTGCTGTACCGGGAGGTGGATATCGGTGGCCAGTAGTCGGTGGCCGGTGGCCGGTAACGTTGAACCGCTGGAACTTACCGGCTACTGACCACCGGCTACCGGCTACCCCTCGCCTGTCCACGGGCTGTGCTCAAAGCCAGCGAGTCCAGCGGCGCAACGGAACCCGCTACCAAGAATACACCGTCCAACGCCGGCATTCCTCGTTGGAGCAAACCAGGCGCACGCGGAACGGCGAGCCGGTGCTCGCCGGGCCCTGGTGGGCTTCGACCAGGCGGACCGTCTTAGATTCGCAGATGGGGCAGGGCGGTTCGCCGCCCGGGATCGGGTTTTCGCGGTCGGCCCGCTCGAGCTCGGCGGCGTGGGCCGCTTCGTAGAGCGGTCCCGGTTCGTAGGCGGGTCCGTTATCTTTAGAGTCGGTCATATATATTCGTCGTAGGTCAAAACGTTTCGCTTATGCCGAAGGCTGAACTTTACCAGCTCGCCCAGACGTATCGACCGGAGTTCACGATCTTCCGGTCGACGGCCTACCTGAATACTTGCTCGCTGGGCGCGCTGTCGGAGCGTGCCGGCGCGGCGCTGACCGAGTTCGCCGAGCTCTGGTCGCGCCTGGGCGCGTCGGCCTGGTACGAGCACTGGCTCGGCGCGGCCGATGACGTTCGTGCCGCGTTCGCCAGGCTCGTGAAGGCGAGTCCCGGCGAGGTCGGCCTGGCGCCGAGCGTCTCGGGAGCGCTCGCGTCGATCATCAGCGCCATCGACTTCGGCGTGCGGCCGAAGGTCATCACCACCGAGCTCGACTTCCCCACCGTCGTCTACCAGTTCCTCGCGAGGCGGAGGCTCGGCGTGGAACTGGTTGTCCTGCCGTCGCCCGACGGCGTCAGCGTTCCGCTGGAGTCGTTCGCCGGAGCGATCGACGAGCGGACCGCCCTCGTGGCGACCTCACACGTCTACTACACGACCGGCGCCATCCAGGACATCGCCGCCGTCGCCCGGCTCGCCCACGAGCAGGGCGCGCTCTGCCTGGTCGACGCGTATCAATCTACGGGCCAGCTTCCGGTTAATGCCAGAGAGCTGGGCGTCGACTTCCTGCTGACCGGCGCGCTGAAGTGGTTGCTGGGCGGCGCGGGGCTGGCGTTTTTCTATGTCCGGGAGCCGCTGATCGCCGGGCTGGACCCGACGGTGGTGAGCTGGTTCGGGGTCGAGGACCAGTTTGCATTCGATGCCACGGCGATGAAGCTGCGCGCCGACGCTCGGCGCTTCGAGCTGGGTACGCCGGCGGTGCCCACGCTCTATACCGCCCGGGCCGGACTGGCGATGGTGGAGGAGATCGGCGTCGGCCGGATCCGGCGACGCGTCGCCTCGCTGACGGAAGACCTGCTGCAGCGCGCTGTGGCGGCAGGGCTGTCGGTACGCGGCGCGGCTGATCCTGAGGTCCGCTCGGGGATCGTCATGGTCGAGCACGATGAGCCGGCGGCGGCGGTGGAGCGGCTGAAGCAGGCCGGTGTGATCTGCGACCACCGGCCGGGCGCGGTACGATTGTCTCCCCACTTCTACAACACGACGGAGGACAGCGAGAGGGCGATCGAGGTTCTGGGCGCGTGAGCTGATGTCCCCGGTTGATCGGGCGACCCTGGAACTCGTAGGTTGTAGCCCTTCATCCGCTGGAGAGATCGGATGCCGAAATACTACACCGTCGATGAGGCGAACAAGACGTTGCCGCTTGTGCGGCGCATCGTGACCGACATCTTGGCGGCGCACCATGACCGAGTCGAAGCGATCAAGGAGTACGGGCACCTGGATCACGACTTCGAGTCGATGCAGATCGGGCGGCGCGAGCTGGACGAGCAGCTTCGGGAGCTGACCGATCGGATCAACCAGTTCATCGATGAGCTGGAGGATATCGGCGTGATCTTCAAAGGCTTCGAGGAAGGACTGGTCGATTTCTACGCGATGATGAACGATCGCGAGGTCTTCCTCTGCTGGAAACTGAGGGAGGCGCAGGTCGGGTACTGGCATGAACTGGACGCGGGTTATGCGGGTCGGCAGCCGCTGCCGGGGCGTCTCGCTGCCTCAGACGAAGACGAAGATGGAAATGGAGATGGAGATGAAGAGGCGGACTAGTCTGCATTTCCATCTCCCTCTCAATCTCCATCTAAGACGATGACTTGGATGTGATGACGGAGAAGGGCATGAAACTAGAGGAAACCACGAGCGGGCCGGCGGTGCGTTTTGTCGGCCGAATACTGTTTCTGACCGAGGATCCCGAGCTGATCCGCCGGCAGCTGGCCGGCGAAGACCTGGATTGGGATCCGTCGATGAAGCTGCGCGACGATATTTCGACCGACGAGATCACGCCGGTATGGGTTTGTTATCACTACGATGAGAAGCTTGGCGATTATCCTTACGTCGGACTCGAGTGCCAGGGCGAGCGACCGATCGGCGAGAACGATGTCAAGAACGGGGGCTTCGTCGCCTGTGTATCGGGCAAGCGGCGCGGCAAAGGGTCGAGCCGGGAGGCCTCGCCGTTTGCGGAGTTGAATGCGGGCATCCGGATCGTCATAGCAGAGAACATAGAGCGGATCTATCGCGAGAACTGCCAGAACCTCGGGCTCTTCACTTCCATCGATTTCGGTCTGATCGAACGCATCCGTAACGGCGACGCGATCCCGTTCTCCGAGTTCACGGAGGGCGCCGATCCGATCACGAAGGAGATCGTGGAGCGTGGCGGCCTGTTCGCCTACAACCAAGCGCGCCAAGACGGCGAGGTCGCGCCGCCGTCGCCGGGCACGGCAGCGGGCCGGCCGATGACGGTGGCCGAGAAAGTCCTGGCGAGCCGCTGGATAGCGGATCTGGCGAAAGGCGCGGTGGGCGTGCCGGCGATCAAGCCGGGCGACACCGGCTTCGTGAAGACCGACATCCGGTTCTCCCACGAGTACGTCACGCCGATGGCGGCCGGCCTATATGAGCAGTACACGCCCGGCGCGGAGATCAGTGAAAAGGACTCGGTGCTGCTGTTCCGCGATCACCTTGGGATGCTCGATCTGGTGATCTCGGAGGAGAGGAAGGCGGCCGGCCTGCTCGACCTGGCCGGCGGCCTGGCGAAGCGACAGAAGGAGTTCTCGGCAGAGCAGGGGATCCGCCTGCACGGGGACTTGAGGGATCGGAAGGGCTCGGAGGGGATCTGCCACTCGATCATATGTGGTCACTACGGGATCCCCGGCCAGGTCATCGTCGGCAGCGATTCGCACACGCCGCATTCCGGCGCGCTGGGAGCGGTCGCCTTCGGAGTCGGTTCGACGGCGATCGCCAGCGCCTGGGTGACGCAGGACGTACGGATTTCGGTGCCCGAGACCGTGAAGGTCGATATCACGGGTCGAAAGCCGGAGAATGTGACGGCCAAGGACATGGTGCTGGAAGTTCTGCGCCGGCCGTTCGTGAAAGACGGCGGGGTCGTGGCGAAGATCATCGAGTGGACCGGACCGGCGATCGCCGCTCTGTCGGTCGATGAACGCGCTACGCTCACCAACATGTCGGCCGAGATGGGCGGCTTCACCGGAATCTGCGAAGCCGACGGAAAGACGGTGGAGTTTCTAATCGAGCGGCGCGGGATGGATCGCGCCGAGGCGGAGCGGCTCTGCGAGGGGTCGAGGGCCGATCCCGGTGCCGAGTACGCCCACGTGATCGATGTCGACGCGTCACAGCTGCAACCGATCGTCGCGTTGCCGGGGGATCCGGGCCGGGGAGTGTTCATCGACGAGCTCGAGGACCCGGTCGAGATCGACATCGCCTTCATCGGGTCGTGTACCGGCGCCAAGCGCGACGATATGGACATGTACGCCCGGGTCTTCCAGCCGGCGGCGGATGAAGGGCGTCGCATCCCGGAGAACGTGACCTGCTACATCCAAACCGGCTCGCTAGATGTGGAGGAGTATTGTCGCGGGAAGGGCTACTTGGATGTGTTCGAGGCAGTGGGCGCGAAGCTGCTGGCTCCCGGTTGCGGCGCCTGCATCAACGCCGGTCCCGGAGTGAGCACATCACCGGACCAGGTGACGATCTCCTCCATCAATCGGAACTTTCCAGGCCGCAGCGGGCCGGGGAAGGTCTACCTGGCCAGCCCGTATACTGTGGCGGCGAGCGCTCTGGCAGGACGGATCGTAGCTTGGATTCCCGTTGGGCAGTGAGTGGGAGCGGTGTGCGGTGTGCAGTGTGCGGTGTGCAGTAACTGCATACCGCATACCGCATACTGACCTACTGGTTCCTCGTCAGCGGTGGCGGGCTGGCGGCGCCGGCCAGCGCCACGAAGGCCAGGACCGCGAGGCCGGTGAAGAACAGGTTGCGGCGTAGGCGACGCGCCGGTCTCAGAACTTCCTCTAGGTCGATCTCCGCCATCACCGCCCAGCGCACACCCTGGAAATCCAGAAAGCCGTATGCCGAGACGGATTCGACGCCGCGGTAGTCGGTGACGATGTCGACGCCGCTCTCGCCGTTTAGTGCGCGGCGCACGGTCTCGGTGTCGACCTCCTGCACGAGTATGGTCGAGCCCTCTGAGAAGCGTGAGTCGCTGCGCATCAGAAAGTCGTCGCCGACGATGTAGGTTTCGCCGGTCTCCCCCATGCCGGCCGTGAACTGCATCTCCTCGTTGATGCGCCCGCTGGAAATTTGCATGGCGAGCACGCCCACGAACTCACCGGAATCGCCGTGCACCGGGCTGGCGATGAAGCTGGCGGGCTCGTCGTGGCTCGGCTCGTAGCGCCGGAAATCGCTGAACGCCACATCATCGATCGCACCGGCGGCCCGTGCTTCACGGTAGACCGCGGCGAGGTCGGTGTCCTTCCAGGGGCCGTCGTCGAGGTTGGTCCCGAAGTCCGCTTCCTTGGAGTAGGTATAGATGACGTGCCCGGCGGCGTCGATAATGAAGACATCATGGTAGTCGAGCGCGTTGAGGAACCGGCGGGCGGCAGGGTGCACGCTGGCGTGGACCGATGAGTAGGTGGAGCGGTCGGGCGCACGATCGTACTCGCCTCTCCGGTCAGCCGGTAAGGGGTTTTGCTCTATGTACAGGCGACGGAGCGTCTCGGCCGCGTCGGGCCCGAGCTCCGACCAGGCCGCTGAGAACTGGAACAATGCCTCCCGCGGTGGCCCGTGGTCGCTCCACAGGAGTACCTCCGACTGGTTCGTTTCGAGGAACTGCTCGATGGACGAGATGCGGAGCTCCATCAGCAGGCGGAGCTCACCCTTCGCGTCGCGGACGAGCCTCACGGCTGCAGTCTGGTAGATGACGAACCCCGCAAGGACGGTCACCAGGAAGGTCAGGCCGACCAGACCGAGCAATTGCCGGTGAAAGCGGTAGCGGACCGAGCCGCGCGGCCAGATCACGTCGTGTCCCGGGCCGGTGGGTCGCGCCGCTCCCTGAGGAACAGCTTGTCCCGAATCGATTCGTAGACGGACTCCCAGGTGAACGAGAAGATGTTGAAGCCTTCAGCGGTGATCCGGCCCTCCTCGGCGTCGTCCACGACTTTACCGAGCACGCTCATCAGAGTGTCGCGGTGCGCGAGTAGCTGGGTGCGGTCGTCCGTGTCCGCCGCAGCGTGCCAGACGGCGAGCAGCTCGCGATTGTAGTCGTCGAGCCGTGCCTTCCGCTTCTGCGAGAAGAGGCGGAAGAACCCGGAGCCCAACAAGACCAGGAAGGAGAGGACCACGGCGATGGGCTCGGCGTTCTCCTGTATGAAGGACGGCTTCTCGCGGTCGAAGTAGCGCTGGGCACCCGGGTGGAGCGGCATGAAGGTGCCGGCGGCACGGTCGGGTGATGAGATGAAGCCTGCCAGTGGTGTCTGGGCGACCAGGTCGCGGCGCCGCTCGAACAGCGTCCTCGTGATGGTGGTGGCCACGCCGGCGTCGAGCTCCGAGCTTGCGATGAGCAAGCGCGGCACGTCGGCGGTGGAGAGATCGCTATCGGGCAGCGGCGGGTCCCCGCGGTACGATCCCTTGGGGATCGTCCCCGTCTCGAGGGCCGGGCGCCGCAGGCGCATCGCGGCGCCCTGGTCGATCGGGATGAGGCGCGTGGGGATACGCTCGATCAGTTCGCGTATCGCCAGATTGCCCGGCGCGCGCACTCGGAACACGGCGTCTACGGCACCTACCTGCATCGCGTACGCCGCGGCGCGAGCCGACATAGGCAGCGCCACGAAGTCGGTGGGCGCGAGATCGTAATGCTGCGCCAGAAACCAGAACGAGTCGTACTGGCCGCCGCCCCGGGGCGGCAACGCGATCTTGTGTCCGCGCAGGTCCGCGACCCTCTCGATCGCTGAGCCCTCCTGCACGATCAACTGAAAGGCGTCTGGGTAGAGCGGCGCGATCAGCCGCGCGGTGGCAGCGACCCGGTTGTCGGCCTGGACGGCAGCGAGATCGACCTGGCCGTTCTCGATCAGCGCCATGTTCTGAACGGAGCCCTGGGTCTCGAGCACCTCGATGCGGATCCCGGCGTTGTAGCGGTGCGTGACCTCGGCGATGCTCAGCGCGATGAGAAACGCCTCGCCGTCCGTCGGGCCGGCGGCGAGGGTGTACACTCGCTCGCGGCTCACCTCGAACCGCCAGTACGCGGTCAGCAGGGACAGCACGACCAGCGCCAGTGCCATCAGCGATTTGAATCGGAACGTCATGGGGGTAGCGTGGGGATACTGGGTTCTGGGGTCAAGGGTTTCGGTGTGCGGTGTGCGGTATGCAGTGTGCGGTAACAACGATCTCTCAGAACCGCATACTGCACACTGCATACCTCATACCGGCCCCATGGCCTCCGCCCCACCACGCAACCATCTTTCGCTACACTGTGTCATAAGGACGGAAGCAGGCGAACCTGGTATCCGGGAACAGGAGCTAAGTGAAAGAGCGCCAGTTAGTTACGCGGGTCCTGGAGGGAGATCCAGTAGCGGAGCGCGAGCTGTACGACGCGCACGTGGATCGGGTCTACCGCCTGACCTACCGGATGACTGGGGACGAGGACCTGGCCCAGGAGTTCACCCAGGAGACGTTCATCCGGGCGTTCGAGAAGCTGAAGGGCTTTCGGGGTGATGCGGCGCTGTCGACCTGGCTGCACTCGATAGCGGTGTCGGTGGTCTACAACGGGATGCGAAAGGTGAAGCGGTTGCATAAGCGGCATGTCGATCTGAAGGAGGGCTCGGGGCTGAGCGTGAACCCGGGCGGCGCCGATCCGGACCTGAAGGAACGTCTGGCGGCGGCGGTCGATGATCTGCCTTTGGGATACAGGACGGTGTTCGTGATGCACGACGTTGAAGGATACAAACACGAAGAGATCGCGGCTGTGCTGGGCGTGTCGTCGGGCACGTCGAAGGCGCAGCTGTCGCGGGCGCGGGCCAAGTTGCGTGTGGCGCTCGCGGACTTTGCAGAGGAGTGGGCGTCATGATGGATGATCGATTTGATGACGTCATGAGGGAGGCGGCGCGAGACTACAACGTTCCACCGGATACGCCGCGGGAGCTGATGTGGGCGCGTATCGATGCGACGCGTACCGAGCGGGCGCGGAGACGCCATCAGTTGCGGGTGCTCTACTCGCCGTGGACGCGTTGGGGGATGGGGATCGCCGCGGCGCTGGCGATCGGGATCGGCATCGGTCGCTACACCATCAAGGGCGAATCCGAGTCGGCGCCGCCTCTGGCGGTGGCGCCGGCGCCGGATGTCTCGACGACTACGCCGGGTGCGCAGCTGGCTTACCGGATGGCTGCCACCGAGCACCTGGTCCGCGCCGAGACCTTCCTCATGTCGTTTCGTACGGACGCGCGCGCCGGCCGCGCCGATGCGGAGTTCTGGTCGGGAGCCGGCGAGCTGCTGGCGAGCACGCGCTTGTTGATCGACTCGCCGGCGGCAGAGGACCCCGTGTTCCGATCGTTGCTGGAAGAGCTGGAGCTGGTGCTCGTCCAGATCGTGCGGCTGTCGGTGGAGCGCGGGAATGGTGAACTGGAGCTCGTAACCGAAGGACTTGAACATAGAGGCCTGCTACCGAAGCTGCGCACGGCGATTCCTGCCGGGCCGCCGGTGGTCATGGAAGGAGTACTGTGATGCGTAAGAGAGACTTTCTGAAATCGATGGCGACGACCAGCGTCATGTTGGCCGTCCTTGCACCGGTCGCGCTGGCGACGCCTCAGGTGGTGATCTACGGCTCGGCGTCTGAGGAAGAAGCGGCCCCGGAAGTCGGGAGCCTTTATCAGCAAGATCCGGCGGACGAGGCATACCGCGCTGCGCGCGATCGATTGAACCGCGGCGATTACCGGCGCGCGGCCGAGCTGTTCGCCGAGATCTATCGCGAGTATCCGCGCTCGAACTACGCGGCGCAGGCGCTCTACTACCGGGCGTTCGCGCTCTACCGTAACGGCGGAGATAGAGATCTTCGGACGGCCGAGCGCGCGCTGCGCGATCTGCAGCGGGAGTACGCTGATGAGGAAGTGGCCCAGAGGGACGCCGAGGAATTGGCGGCGCGCATCCAGGCCGCGCTGGCGGAGCGGGGCGACTCCGAGGCGGCGGAACGTGTGTATCGAGCGGCCCAAGAGCCCTGCGAGGGTGAAGGCGAGATCCGCATCGCGGCGCTGAACGCGCTGCTGCAGATGAACTCGGAGCAGGCGCTGCCGATCATCGAGAGAGTGCTGGCCAATCGCAGCGACGACGCGTGCACCGTGGAGATGCGGCGCAAGGCGGTCTTCTTGCTCTCGCAGCACATCGACGAAGACAACCTCGATATCCTGCTGGACGTGGTGCAGAACGACCCGGACCCCGAGGTGCGTCACAACGCGGTCTTCTGGCTCTCGCAGGTGCCTGGCGAGCGGACGGTGGACGCGCTGGAGAACATCCTGCAAACGTCGGACGATCGGGAGCTGCAGAACAAGGCGATCTTCTCGCTGTCGCAGGTGCACAGCGATCGCTCGGGCCAGATCCTGCGCGACTACGCGATCCGGGAGGACGCGGATCCCGAGCTCAGGGCGCAGGCGATCTTCTGGCTCGGTCAGTCGCACGGTGAAGAGAACGCGGCGTTCCTGCGCGAGATCTACGACAGCACCGACGAGTACGAGATCAAGGAGAAGATCATCTTCTCGCTGTCGCAGGTGGGAGGTGACGAGAACAGCGAGTGGCTGGTGGGGATCGCCAGCGACACCAGCGAGCCGATGGAGTTGCGGAAGAAGGCGCTGTTCTGGATCGGCCAGTCGACCCACGACGTTGCAGGGCTCGTGGAGCTCTACGACCAGATGCCGGAGATCGAGCTGAAGGAGCAGGTCATCTTCGGGCTGTCGCAGCACCACGGCGAAGAGGCTGTGGACAAGCTGCTAGATATCGCCCGCAACGAAACGGACCCCGAGTTGCGCAAGAAGGCGATCTTCTGGCTGTCGCAGTCTGACGATCCGCGGGTCGCAGACTTCCTGCTCGAGATCATCGAGGGTGGAAACTGATGAAGGCGTGGTCGGGTCTGATCGTCGTCGGGGCGGCAGCGACCCTGCTGGCCCCGACGGCGTTTGGGCAGACGATCGCCGAGCGGGTGGACGAGGTTCGTGACGGCAAGGTCCGCATGAGCTTCGCCTCCCGGCCCGGCGTGTGTGGCGATGGCCACAGCAACATCTCGATGAACGACGGTCGCGGTTGGCATATCCGGCACGGCCGCAGCGATGACTGGGACGTCGACTGCGAGCCTGGCCCGGTACGTGTCGTCTTGCGGATCCGGGACCGCGAGGTGACCAGCGTCGATACCTATGTCGGCGGCCGCTGGCGGACACCCAGCTCGACCACGGTAGACCTGGGGACGGTGCCGGCGCAGGAGGCGGCTGACTACCTGCTGGGTATAGCGCGACGGTCCAGGAGAGATGTGGGGAGCGAGTCGATCTTCCCGGCCCTGTTGGCGGACAGCGTCACCGTCTGGCCCGCGCTACTTCAGATGGGCAAAGATGAGTCGCTGCCGCGCGATACGCGGAAGGCCGCCGTGTTCTGGCTGGGCCAGGTCGCGGCAGACGCGGCGACCGAAGGGCTGACCGAGATCGTTTACGACGACGAAGCCGATCGTGAGGTGCGTGGTACGGCGATCTTCGCCCTCTCGCAGCGGCCCAGAGATGAAGGCGTGCCGGCGCTGATCCAGGTCATCCGCAGCAATCGGGACCCGGACCTGGTGAAGAAGGCGCTCTTCTGGCTGGGCCAGTCGGAGGATCCGAGGGCGATCGAGTTGTTCGAGGAGATACTGCTCGGCCGGTAGGGACAACCTGCCGGGACGGGCGGGTTTCGAATGCTGAATGTAGAATGCTGGATGTAGAATTCCCAAATCCTTCAGAATTCTACATTCAGCATTCAGTATTTTACATTCGGAACTAGCGCATCTCCGATGGTTGCTTAAACGCCCGCGCGGGCTCCGGCGTCGGTAAACCCTCGCTCAGCCGGGCGAAGTCTCCGTTGAGAAGCGAGCCCGGATCGAGTGCGGATCTGTGCAGGTAGAACGCCCAGTGCAGGTGCGGGCCGGTCACGCGACCGGTGGACCCGACCAGCCCCAGGAGTTGGCCTTTCTCGACCCACTGTCCCTCCACCACCTCGCGCTTCGACATGTGGAAGTAGCCGGTGTAGAACCCGAGCCCGTGGTCGACATAGACGGCGTTGCCGGTGTAGAACAGGTCACGAGAGATGACGACGCGTCCGCTGTTCGCCGCGTAGATGGGATCGCCGGTGTCGCCATCGATGTCGAGCCCCGTATGCCGGCTCCGCAGCTGGTTGTTGAATAGACGCCGCTGCCCGTAGGGGCTCGTCGTGACTCCGATCAGCGGAAGCTCGAAAGCGCCCTGCCACAGTGGTTGGCCTGTGGCCGTCTCGAGAACGGAGCGCAGAAGATCGCGCTCGCGCTGGATCCGCTCGAGCGTATTCTCGTCGGGCTCGGTCGTGAAACGACTGCTGACGCTCAAGCGCCTGTGAACGGCCGGAAAATCACGGGGCTCGACGAGCAGCGAGAGGGTTCGGGTCAGGCGCGTGCCGTCGATGAGCGTGACGGTTACGGCGACCGGGACCTCCTGTGCGCCGATGGGGGCGGCGACCAGCCCCAGATATTCGCCTCCGCCCAGATAGGCGAGCTCGATCTCCTTCTCGGCGGCGTGGGCCTGCGCCTCGAACACCGGCAGGCTGCGCGGCTCTTCCGTCACGATGAGGGTCACGAAGGTTCCTTCGTCGGGGACCCGAGGCATCCAATGGAGCCGGGGCGCCAGCCTCCGCTGTTCCGGGAGCTCGGGCAGGCCCTCGTCCAGAGATGGCTTTTCGACTCTCAGTGGCTGCGGCCCGGGCACCGGCGTCGGCTGCTCCGGTATCCCAGCGCAGGCGGCAAGCCCGGCGCCTATCAAGACCACGCAGGCCGCGGCCGTGCGGCCGAAGCGATCCCGGTAGCTCGGATTCTTGTGGACCCGTTGCGCCAAGTGCTCCCTCGTAGATCTCGTTGCCGGGCCGCCTCGACGGGCGGCCGAAGATAAGGCAACATGCAAGCCGCGGGTCGGAGCCACAAGATCGAATCGCTCGTAATTTGATCGAGCGATCGGTGTCAGCTAGCTTTGATTTTCTGGCGTGCGATGCGATCAAGGCCTTTTCCCCAACCGATAGCGAGTCAGTGATGGTCACAGAAGAGCAGGTCAGAGAAGCGCTGAAGCAGATTGAAGACCCCGAGGTGGGTCTCAACATAGTCGACCTCGGCCTCGTCTACGATGTAGAGGTGGATGGGGCCGCGGTCACCGTCAACATGACGCTCACCAGCCCCGCCTGTCCGGTGGGCCCGCAGATCCTGAATGGCTCCAAGATGGTCGTGCAGGATATGGAGGGTGTCGAGGAGGCCAAGATACAGCTGGTGTGGGAGCCGTTCTGGACCCCCGACCGCATCAACCCGGAGTACCGCGACATACTCGGATTCTAGTCTACTGGGAACCAGGGAGCCCCAGTCGGGAGCTAGGGAGCCCTAATTGAGTGTGGGAGCAGTGGAGTGTGGGAGACTGCGAGTTGCGAGTTGATCTCCTACCTCGAAGTCTCCTTCGCTCAATTGCTCCCTTACTCTACTAGCGTCTGACCCAACGACGCAGGAGCGGGCGAATCCGGCTCTCCGCGAACTTATCTCTATAGTAGCCGTCGGCGGTGCGTCGCAGCGCTTCCGGCCAGGTCGGGTAGGCGTGGATCATGCCGGAAAGCCCGGCGATCTTCACGCCGGCGCGCATGGCGAGGGCGAGCTCGTGGATGAGCGCGTCGGAGTGACTTCCCAGGATGTGTCCCCCCAAGATGCGGCCGCGCTTGTCGGTGATCAGCTTGACGAGACCGTGCGTCGCGCGATCGGTGATAGCGCGATCGAGGTCATCGAACGAGTAGCGGTAGACGCCGATCCGGTCGCCGTGCCGTTCCCGGGCCTCCGCTTCGGTGAGCCCGACCCTGGCGAGCGCCGGGTCGACGTAAGTAGCCCAGGGTACGCGGCTGTAATCGGCGCGGGCGCGGAACGGGAAGAACATGTTGCGGACGACGAGCCGCGCCTGGTAGTCGGCGACGTGGGTGAAGAAGAGCACCCCCGTCACATCGCCCGCCGCCCAGATGCGGGGCGCGGTAGTTCGTAGCTTCGCGTCCACGCGCACGGCGCCCCGCGCGTCCAGCTCTACCCCGACCACCTCGAGGCCCAGCGATTCTGTGTTGGGCCGCTTCCCGGTGGCCACCAGGATCTCGTCAGCGGTCACCTGTGTTTGGGATCCGTCGGCGCGCTGCAGCGTGAGCCGGCGGCCGTCGCCGCTTCGCGACGCGCCTACCGCCTTGTGGCCGAGCAGCAGCTCGATACCCTCCGCTTCGAGGATCTCGCGTAATCGCTCCGACATCTCGGCGTCCTCGCGCGGGAGTACGGTGTCAAAGCGCTCGACCACAGTCACCTTCGTGCCGAGGCGGTTGAATATCTGGGCGAACTCGAGCCCGATGGGACCGGCGCCGAGGACGAGGAGGCGCTGCGGCTGGCTCTCGAGCTCCAGGATCGACTCGTGTGTCAGGTAGCCGGCGTCCTCGAGTCCGGGGACCGGCGGCACCAGTGGGCGAGCGCCGGTGGCGATGACGATTCGCTTGGTGTGGAGCTCTTCGCCGTCCACGGCGACGCGGCCCGGTCCTGTGATCTCGGCTGTCCCGTACATGGTGTCGACGCCGCGCTCTTGGATCGTCTCCGGGCGATCGTGTGGCTCGATGCGGGCGATGACATCCCGCATGCTCGCCATCACCTGCGCGAAATCGAACTCTATCTCTGTCGAGCGCAGCCCCACGCGGTCGGCGCGGCGGGCGTCGTGCAGCGTCTGGGCGGTGCGGATGAGCGCCTTGCTCGGCACGCACCCGGTCCACAGGCACTCGCCGCCGAAGCGGTGCTTCTCGATCAGGGCGGTGCGGGCGCCCAGGTACCCGGCGCCGGAAGCGGTGACGAGGCCGGCGGCGCCCGCTCCGATGACGATGACGTCGTGGGGTTGGGGGCTCATGGGCAGGCTTGAGGTGTCCATTCTGGCTGTATGCAGTGTGCAGTGTGCGGTATGCAGTAACTGTCAATGATCAATAGTCTCGAACCACTTGCGATGAACGCATCAGAAGGGCCGGTGGTTTCACCTCTGCGGCCACCGCACACTGCCAACCGCATACTGCACACTGACTAAGGCGTATCGCAGGCGATCCGCTCACCCGTATCGGCGAATCCGAGAGGCCCGGAAACGTCTCTGCCGACGTAGAGCTCGCATTGCTCGAAAGTCTGTTCCATCTGGGCGAAGGCGGCCCAGCCGCGTGGGTGGGAGTCGGAGATGATGATGATGCTCTTCGGCGTGGGGTTCATGCTCTCCGTCAGCAGGACGATGTCGTCTGCGTAGGTGAGATGCTCCCTGTAGTAGATTTCCTGGGCGGTGGCCAGGTTGCGCAAGTCGGAGATCATGGTGGCCCTTAGGGCCTTGTCGTAAGACTGGCTGAACTTGCCCCACGCGATGACCGTCAGCACGGCCAGCAGGGCGAGCGCCGTCATGATCTCGACGAATGTGAAACCGCGTCTGTCAGTGCGCTTCATGTGACCACGTTCTAGTCCAGGCGCATCCGGAAGCATCTTTGGAGGGGAGAGCCATTAGGCCGGGAATCCTTGCCGACCGAGCCCTGACCGGGTAGTATCGGCGTAGTTCACCCGACAGGGTAATGCCAATTTAGCAGGAACTTAAGCCCGTCTCAACCTCCCGGGAGGGAGAATGCATATATTCGAGAAATGCCGCAACTTCACGCGAGCCCGTGAAGTTATGGCATCGGGATATTACCCCTATTTCGTGCCGATCGAGGGCTCGAACGACACCGAGGCGTTCGTCGGTGGCGAGTGTAAGATAATGATCGGCTCGAACAACTACCTGGGGCTCACCCACCACCCTCGCGTCGTAGAGGCGGCCCAGGCGGCAATTGCCCAGTACGGCAGCGGCTGCACCGGGAGCCGGTTCCTGAACGGTAACACGGACAAGCACGACGAGCTGGAGGCGCGCCTGGCCAAGTTCATGGGCACGGAGGCGGCTCTGGTGTTCAGCACGGGCTACCAGACGAACCTGGGCGTGATTGGCACTCTGGTCGGCCGCAACGACAAGGCGTACCTGGACAAGCTGGACCACGCCAGCATCGTGGACGGCAGTCGCCTGGCTTACGGGACGGTGGCGCGCTTCAACCACGGCGACTTGGCGGGGCTGCGTCGGCAGCTCGATGCGGACTTTCGGGCGGCCGAGAACGGCTCCTGCCGCACGGTGATCGTGGACGGCGTGTTCAGCATGGAAGGCGATATCGTCGATTTGCCCAACCTGCTCGACCTGTGCGACGAATTCGACACGGCGGTGGTGGTGGACGATGCGCACGCGATCGGCTACCTGGGACCGACGGGTGCGGGCACGGCGGAGCACTACGGGGTGATCGACCGGGTGGCGCTGACCGTGGGCACGTTCAGCAAGTCGTTCGCCTCTATCGGCGGCTTCGTCGCGGGTCCCGAGCCGGTGGTCCACTACCTGAAGCACCACGCGCGCAGCTTGATCTTCAGCGCCAGCATGCCGCCGGCCGCGGTAGCGACGGTGCTGACCGCGCTGGATATCATCGAGAGCGAGCCGGACCGGCGCGAGCGCCTGTGGCAGATCACGCACCGCATGATGGAAGGCTTTCGCAGTTTGGGCTACGAGATCGGCCCGACGCAGACGCCGATCATCCCGATCATGATCGGGCCGATGGACAAGACCTTCATGTTCTGGAAGGCGGTCTTCGACGCCGGCGTGTTCACCAATCCGGTCATGCCGCCGGCGGTGCCGGAGAACAGCTGCAGGCTGCGCACGAGCTACATCGCGACCCATACAGACGACCAGCTCGACTTCGTGCTGGAGACGTTCGAGAAGGTGGGCAAGCAGCTGGCCGTGATCTAGTACCGGCCCTGCACTTCTGGGCACTACTATCCTACCGGGCTTAGCCAGTGAGCGTAGAAGTCAAACCCGTTGAGACACGGGCGCAGCGGCGGGCGTTTCTCCGCTTCCCGTGGCAGATCTATCCGGGACGCTTCCCGGCCTGGGTGCCGCCGCTCCTGATGGAGGAGCGGAAGCGGATCGACCCGAAGGTCAACCCATTCTTCGGCCACGGCGCCGTCCAACTTTACCTGGCCTATTTGGACGGGCGCGTCGCCGGCCGCATCGCCGCCATCGAGAATTCGCTGCACAACGAGTTCCACGGCGATAAGGTCGGCTTCTTCGGCCAGTTCGAGTCGGTGAACGAGCAGGCGGTGGCGAACGCGCTGCTCGATCGAGCGGCGGAGTGGGTCGGCGAGCGCGGGCTCGACCGCTTGCGCGGCCCCGTCAACTTCTCGACCAACGAGGAGTGTGGGCTGCTGATCGATAGCTTCGAGTCGGCTCCTTACGTCATGATGACCTACAACCCGCCCTACTATGTCGATCTGCTGGAGGGCTGGGGGCTGACGAAGGCCAAGGACTTGCTCGCCTTCGAGGGCCGCCAGGAGGATTTCGCTGAGCCGCGCTTCGCCAAGCTGCAGGCGCTGGTCGAGCGCTACGGGCGCAACGTGCGAGTCCGGTCGCTGCGGATGGACCGGTTCGAAGAGGAGGTGGCGCTGGTCCGCGATCTGTACAACGCGGCCTGGGAGCGCAACTGGGGTTTCGTGCCGATGACCGATGCTGAAGTCGATCACATGGCGAAGCAACTGAAGCCGGTGGTCGATCCAGATCTGGCGCTGATCGGCGAAATCGACGGCAAACCGGTGGGCTTCGCACTGGCGCTGCCAGACGTGAACCAGGCTATCCGCCACGCCAACGGCCGGCTCTTCCCCTTCGGGCTCTTCAAGATTCTCTGGCACCTGCGGCGCGTGCGCGGAGTCCGGATCATCACGCTGGGTGTGCTGGAGGAGCACCGCGGCGGCCCGCTGGCACCGATGTTCTACTTTGAGGTCTTCAAGCGGGGCACCGCCAAGGGGCATGGGTTCGGCGAGAGCTCGTGGATCCTCGAGGACAACGAGCTGATGATAAAGGGCGTGGCGAAGATGGGGTTCAAGCCGTCTAAGACGTATCGCCTGTATGAGAGGGCAGTCGCTGGATAGGTGGCCTGGGGTCGGAGCCGGGGACCGCTCGCTCCGGTCGACCCGGCGGTCGGGTTCGGTGCTTGCCGCGAGGAGCTCGGGCAGCTCACCCACAGACCTGGCCCGAGGATCGGAGCCGGGTCGCTAAAACCAACTACGCTCGCCGGTCCCCGGCTCCTCCCGGCTTGGATCGGGCGGCGACCAGCGGTAGGTGCTCACTACCGACTACGGGCGTCGGGGCGTGTCGTCGAGCGGAGCTGGTGTTAGCGAGCCCGCGCTCACGGGTGACCGTGAGCGCGGGGGAGGCCGGAGGGAGACGAACCGCCCCGACGCCAACCCCTCCATGTACGAACTTCGGATGAAGAGCTGAATGGCGGCTGATCGCACGGTACTGGTGACCGGAGGAACCGGCTTCGTCGGGAGCCACGTCGTCGA
>JBDHHZ010000023.1:0-18618 GCA_039589115.1 Gemmatimonadota bacterium
TTTGACTTTGACCCGCGCGCCGCCCTGGTTCTCGAGCTCGAGGCTGCGGCGCGTCTCGAGGTAGATATCGGTCAACAGATCACCCGCGGAACTGCGCGAAAGAACATCGTAGATGGCACCTTCGTCCCTGAAGTCGAAGGCCCGATAAGTGTTCTGTAACAGCGCGCCGACGATCTGCTCTGCATCGGCATCGCTCACCCTGCCCGACATGATCGCGCGCGTGCCGCTGAAGCCAAAAACAAGCAGGAGCACCAGCGCGGCGGCGAGGGCCGGCACGGGCGGCCGCTGGCGACGCAGCACACTCCTAGAGTACTTGGCCACGAGTACGACGAGACCGATCGCCGCGAGCAGCGCCGCGGCCGTGAGCGGCACGCTGCGGCGTTCGGGCGGTGCGAGGACTTCCACCAAACGTCCCGCGTCGGTTGGGTCCTTCAGGAAGTTCTGCCACCTGAGGACGTTGTCGCCGGGGCTCATTATGTAGGGCAGCGGTCCCGCCTCGTCGGTAGCCGAGCTTGGCACCTGCTCGATGCGCGGTGCGAAAAGCTCCCACTCCATCGACACCTCTTGGGGCAGCCCCTCGGTGGGATAGACGAAGATGATACCGAGGGTCGCCGAGATGATGTCGAGGTCGCGCGGCGGGGCGATCACACCGCTCGTTCGCAGGTTACGGAATATGAAATGGATGCGATCGAGTGTGCCCTCGGCAGGCTGCCCGTCGATGGTCACAGGATTGTGCTCCGCCAGGTACTCGGCGACGCGCCGCTTGATCTCCTCCTGCTCCTGGACGGTGATCACCGTCTTGCCCTCGAGATCGAGATCGATCCAATTCTGCAGGTCCTTGGGCCGCGCTACGATCTCCTTCCGCACTTCGTACGGCTCCACATACAGGAAGGCGGAGATCGGGGCGTAGAACTGGCGGCGCAGGTTGCGGTTCTCGAACTGCGAATACCACGGATCGCCCCAGTCGAGTCGCAGCCGCTCCGGCTGGCCCAGGTAGCGGAAATCGTTGACGGGCAGCTCGTGGTGATACACGACGAAGCCGATGTTGGCCGGCGAGCGCGCGGCACCGCTCCTCGGCGGCGCGATGGTCAGCGTTTCCGGTCGACCTCGCAGCGGGTAAATCATCCGCACGAAGATGACCGGTTCCCTCTCCTCCTCCGCCACCGGCAGCGACGCGCCGGTGATCGGGTCCCTGACGACCCGGCGGCGGGCCTCCATCGCCAGGAGCCGTCCGAGGATCGGCGCGCCGTCGTCCGCCTGCACGGTGAAGCCCTCGCGGAAGAAGCGGGGGACCCGCTCGGCCAACGGCAGGGGCTCGTTGCCCAAGCGCTCGTACAGCTCATCGGGTAGCAGGTCGCGGAAGGCGTCGAGGTCGGCGAGCCCGACCTCGAGCTCGACCGCGACGGAGTCCTGCTCGACGTAGATCTCGGCGATCGTCGATGCCCTCATCGCCATCGTGATGACGATGGCGTCGGAGCGCAGCAGCGACGAAGGCACTAGGACTATGGGCAGCCCGACCATCAGGCAGACCGCCCAACGCAGAATCCGCATGTATCCCAAGAGTTCCGCTACTCGTGGTGTCTGGCAGTGGTTGACGGACGCATCATACACTGGCCCGGGTCACCCGTCGAGGCAACCCGGGCCACGAATCTCCGACTTGGTTATGTCTCGCTCTGCTACTGCCCCGCCTGCTTGAAGTCGGTCCCGTACTGGGCGTTGATGCGATCGTAGACCGCTTGGTCCACCTCCCGTGCGGGAGCCCACTTGCCCGAGTCGATCCACTCGGACGGCCACTTCGACAGGCTCTGGTCGAGTTCCTGAGGCGGGTAGGCCGAGGGCGGCGGCCACATGTCGGGATCCACGACGACGGATCGCACCCGGATGTCGTCCTTGGTCACGTTCCAGACCATGTAGTCGTCGGCCAGCGACAGCGGGCCGTCATAGGTCGAACGGACACCCTCCATCACCCGTGGCTGGGTATCGAAGTCGTTGAAGAAATGGAAGGCGATCGCCAGGCGCGGCTTGACCTCGCTCATGATCTTCCCGAACGATTCGGGTGTAGTGTGGATCTGCGTACCGACGTTGAGAGCGCGGCCCACTGGGAAGTTGTACTTCGTGATCCAGTCTTCCACCGCCATCATGCATTCGTGGACGGCCACATCCGCGCCCTGCGCATACCGGATGAACCACTGGTTCGGGTAGGTGTCCCCTCCGAACACGAACTTCAGCCCGTTCCACTCGAGGCTGTAGCTCACCGGCCCGTCGAGCGAGTGAATCGCCGGCCAGGAACGGATCGTCACACCGTTCTCCTGATAGACGATCTCGTTCTCCCCCCTGTAGTCGAACTCGTGGACGACCACCTCGCCGCCCGCCGGGGGAAGACGACCCGCTCGTCCCTCGATGTCCCAGGTCAGCGCCTCCATCCAACGCTCGACGGCGTACTTCGTGCCCATCTCGGGACTCGAGCCGCTGGGCCCGTAGATGTGCAGCGGCACCTGGCGCCCGGCCACCCAGCCGCCGACCGAGTAGGCCGCGAAGTCGCCGAAGTGGTCGGTGTGAAGGTGGCTCAGGAAGATCTTGTCGAGGAAGTCGTAAGGGATGCCAAGGCTGCCGATCCTGACGTGCGATCCTGTGCCCGCATCGAACAGGAACTTGTCGCCGTTCCCCAACTCGACCAGGAAACAAGACGCCGCCTGTGACTCGCGGGCCGACGGCATGCCGGTCCCGCACGAGAAGATCCGCATCTCGTCCGGGGCGAGTTCCTCGGTGCCGGGGAAGTAGACGTCCCGCTCCGCTTCCGCCGCCGTCGGGTCGAGAAGCAGCCCTTCCTGCCCCTGCGCCAGCGCGATCCCCGTCAACGGGAACTGGGCGCCTGCCCGCTCGTCGACCCGGCCCTGCATGTAGACGACGGCCAGGAGAGCCAGCAGTGCGCCGAAGCCAAGTATACGCGTCGTTCTTCTGGGCATAGCGAAACCTCCTCGATCTTGATTATGCGGACTCAGGACTCCGCCCTAGATGTGTTTGGCGCGGTCAAGTAGTAACCCAGTCTTCCTCCCCACCGTCCCCACCGATCGGTATCGTGGCGAAGGCCGAGAGGCCACGGCTGTCGAGCGCGTCCATTTTTCGCAGGTGCGCCGCCCGATGGTCGTGGCTCATCTCAGCCAATCTCGAAAGACACGCACCCGCAAATAGACATCGTCGGTCGGCGCGCCCGAGATCAGCGTCCCCACCTTCTGCCAGGTCACGTCGACTCTAACGCGCCAGACGGGCCCGAAGCCGCGTTCAACGCCAAGCCCGATGCGGACCTTTTCGTCAAACTGGCCGGCCTCGCCTGTGAGGGTCAAGAACCCCTCTATGTGCCCGATCAATCGCCAATGCGCACCGGGGCGCAGCCCCTCCCATCTAACCTGAGTCTGGAGACGATAACGTACCCGCAGTGAGGCGTCGACCCTCCAATCCGCGGTCTCGAACTCGAACCGCTGTTCCAAGCGCACGTAGTGGTCGAGGGGAAGCGCCTTGCGAGGCCAGGTCGTCTTGATGCCCTGGAACGGCCGGATCTCCAGTCTGTCGGCCGCCAGCTCGTTCGCTGTGTAGAACCCACCGATACCACCCGAGAGATCGAACCCACGACCGATCGGACCGCGCACGCCGGGGCGCACCACGATGCGCCCCCAACCGTTCTCGTTGAGCTCCGTCCGGACTCCCACATCGCCATACAGGCTGAGTCCTGAAGGCCACGTCCAGCGCGGGTTATAGTCGAGCCAGATCTGGGTACTCCCGTCGTCCTGCGCCTGCGCCGGCCTCGGGTATACCCAGGCTGCCAGCATGAAGCTCAGAAAAGGCAGGGACGCGACGTGCAGATGGCTGCGTTTCAGCACGGTTCGAGAACCCTAGCGCTCATCCTCCCGGACCTCGCCTTCTCTGAGTCTTGTAGACGTTGTTCGCCCGGGTGGACTTTGCCCTCGTGGTGTGCCGGTTCCTCCGTGCCGTATGGTGCCGGGAAACTTTCGACCGATACACCGAACGTGAAACCCTGGGAAAAGGCCGCCACCAGCGGGGAAAGTAGCCCCAGCGCCAGGGCGGCCGATAGAGACGATATCCCGGTCTGAACATCGGGCCGAAGAATACCACCGTCGTCACGTATACCGTCTCCACCGGCTCGATTAGGTAGTCCTCGCCGTAGATCTCCTCGTCGCCGCGGACCTGAGCATAGACCTCATCGCTGTCTTCGACCTTCTCGATCTCGATCGTGGCGAGGTCCTGATATGTGTCCTCTGAGATCGCGACTTGCAGGACGAGCACGTGGGTGTTGCCATCCGCATACTCGAAGACCCGGATGAAATCGACTTCGCCGTCGCCATCGAGGTCGATATTGTTGACGCCTTCATCCGGATCATTGAGCTTTTTCTCGAAATCCTCGGTACTCTCGGACGCCTTGAATATCTCAATGACCGCGTACAGATCGAGATCCTCCCCCGTCTCGGTGGCCGGCGCCACGATCGTGATCTCATCCTGCGCGTAGCTCGGCATGCAGAGAAGCGTGCCGAGGAAGGTCACCGCCAGCAACTTCCTGAGCCACCTCATCGTAGCACCTCCGCATCGTCAATTGTTGCCATACGCCGCGCGATACGCCGCGTCGAACCGGCCCTTGTGGTCGAAGACGTCGTTCTCTTCAGCGTATCGTTGCCATGCCTCGACCAAAGCCGCCTTGACCCCGGGCTGATCATTCGACAGGTCACGGATCTCTCCCGGATCCTGCGCCAGGTTGTACAACTGCCACGTTCCGGTGCCGAAGGGCTCGGGCAGGCGCAGCAGTTTCCATTCACCCTGTATGTACGCCTTCATCTCGAACAACTCGTAACCCACACCTTCGTCTTCACGGATGTCTTCCCGGGCACCATTCAGAATCGGCAACATCGACCTGCCGATCGGCGGTCTGACTGGCCTGCCATCGAAGACCTGCGGATAGGTGGCCGCCGCTAATTGGAGGAACGTCGGCATGATATCCGTCACGTGCAGGAATGCGTGGTTCCACTGCCCCCCGCTCGTCATCGTGCCGGGCGTTTTGACAATCAGCGGAGATTTGATCCCACCCTGACTCGTGAAGCTCTTAAAGAACCTGAAGGGCGCCGAACTTGCCTGGGCCCAGCCTGGCCCTTGGTCGATGAAGGAATTCGGCAGGCCTCGGTTTCCCACTTCGTTGTCGAACGTGGCGAGATAGCTGCCGTCGGCATTGCCGGGATACGCAGTAGCGTGAGCGCCGTTGGCGCCGTTGTCCGAGAAAAACACGATCAAGGTGTTCTCGTACAACCCATTTTCCCGCAGATAGTCGAACAGCCGCCCGATCGACATATCCAGGTACTCCACCATGGCCGCATACACCTCCATGTCGCGGGCGTGGCTCCGCTTTTCGCTATCGTCCAGCGCGTCCCACTCTCGCTTCATGAAGTTCGCGGGGAACTCGTCGACATCCGCGGGCACCAGTTCAAGCTCCTTGAGGCTCGAGAGTCGCCGCAGAGCCAGCGCGTCCCAGCCGTCATCGTACTTGCCGCCGTGCCTCGCGATGTACTCAGCCGGCGCGTGTAGCGGATCATGCGGAGCCGTATAGGACAGGTAGGCAAAGAACGGCCTGTCGTCGTCTTTGTTGCTGTCGATGAAGTCGATCAGCGCATCCGTATAGTCCTTCGACGAGTAGAAGTCGTCGGGCAACGTCGAGATCCGCTCGCCGTTCCTCCGGTAAATCATCTGCTGTGGTGGAGACAACGGCCGCATGTCCGCCCAGTGACTGCCGCCGCCGTTCATCATCGTGAAAGTCTGCTCGAAGCCGCGGGCGTGCGGGCTCTGATCGTCCGCCTCTCCGAGGTGCCACTTGCCGGCCATGTACGTGTGATACCCAGCCGCTCGCAGAATCTCGGGGATCGTCGCGACCTGGTCGGCCAGGTGGCCGACATAGCCCGGAAGGTCCGCGATCTCCGGGTAGATGAACTCACCCATCACGCCCATCCCGGCTACGTGGTTGTCGTTGCCGGACAAGAGTGCGGCACGGGTCGGAGAACACGTGGGAAGCACATGGAAACCAGAGAATCGCAGTCCCTCGCCGGCCAGTCGGTCGAGCACGGGCGTGCTGATTTCGCCGCCGAAGGGACCGATATCGCTGTAGCCGAGGTCGTCGGCCACGATCAACAGGATGTTGGGGCGGGTTTCAGTCTCTGCTCCGCACCCCGGGAACGCGAAAAGAAGTGCCGAGATCAGCCAGAACCAACGCGGATTCATGATGATACGCTCCTTCTTTTCCGAGTGATCGCGATTGACCTCCTGCAACCGTCAGAAACTCCGCGCCACGGACATACCCAAAGCCCACGAGTCGTACTCGTCCTTGAAATCGTAGCCGAACGCGACCCCCGTGGCCCAGCCGTGGGCGACGGCAAACGCATACTCAGCGCCCACCTTGAGCACGAAGAAGTTTTCGTGCTTCTCGAGCTCGATGCCGGGACCTGCGTACAACCCTAGTCCGCGCGCCGCCTCGTAGATGCCGACTACAGCACCGACGTACGCATACTCCCGCGGAAGTGTGGCGCCCTCGCTGGTCTCGACCACGTAACTTGTGAGCTCAAAATCGTTGTACAGCCCGACCCCGAACTTGTGGCTGATCCAGAAGCTGTAGTCGATGCCGACTGTCGGGGCGATAACCGTGCCTTCGCTGTCTCCCTCGTGCGGGTCACCTTTCGGAACCCATGTGTAGCCGGTGAAGAGCGCGATCTGGTGCCGCTTCAGCGGCTCGGACTCTTCATGTTCCTGGGCAGCGAGCGGGGCCGAGATGAACGCCAGCAACGCAGTAGCGACAATCCACCTGCGTATGCTCATGGTTTGGTCTCCTTTCGGAAGCTGTTCCGGCTACCTAGCGTTTCCGCTACTGGGCTCCTCGTCCATCAACAGCTGCAGATACGGTGAAAGACCGCGAATCTCAGCACCCGTCGTCTGCAACGCCCGAAGCAGCCCGATCCCGGCCTCATCGGCCGCGCGGAGTTCGGTCAGGTCCAGCGTGACGGGACCGCGGATTTCACGGCACGCCCTCGAGAGCTCGTCCACCGCGCCCCCTTGGAGCCGGCCTGCCACCACAACCACGGTTCTTCCGTGTTGGCCCGTGACGTCTATTCGGATGGTCACGGATGAGGCGAGTTGCAAGCCGGAGGCCAGCGAACTGTCGGGGCGCGGCCGGGAATCCCAAGTTATTGTTTTCCAGATACTTAAGATCTGTGGGTAGATCCGCTACGCGGCCTGAAACAGGCGGAAGGCGCCGATATATCGGCACCTCTAGCCCATATGTCGGCGCTTGGTGTTGACATTTCGGCACTCGGGGCCCATTGGTTCGAGGATCCTTACACATCCCATCTTCAAGCTCGAGCCCTCCCGAGCGCGGAGGAATGGCACGTCATGACGGCCCCACGAGACCCACTCAGCGATAGCGCTAAACAGCGCGAGCTGGAGACGCTCTACCGTATGTCGCCGATCGGCCTGGGCTTGGTCGACCGTGATCTGCGATACGTGCGAGTGAACGAGCGGCTGGCCGAGTTTGCGGGCATGTCCCCGGAGGAGATGCTCGGCCGCACCACTTGCGAGGTCGTCCCGGCGATCGCCCCCAAGACCGAACACATCTTCAGGCAGGTTCTGGATACCGGCCAAGCGGTCCTCGACGTAGAAGTGAACGGCCCGACACGCGCCGAGCCGGGTCGCGAGCGACACTGGCTGGCCAGCTATTCCCCGCTCGAAGCGGAAGGCGGGGACGTGGTAGGCGTCTCGATCACCGTCAGAGACATCTCGGAAAGCAAGCGAGCCCAACAGGCGCTCGAGGGACAACTGCGGTTCCAGCGACTCCTGACCGAGCTATCCGCCCAGTTTGCCGTTCTGCGCACGGACGAGATCGATGACGCCATCGAGGGGGCGCTGGCCCGGATCGGCACGATGCTGGATATCGGCCGTATTGCGCTCATCCGTTTCTCGGAGGACACGACGGAATTCGAGATCACACACGGATACGCGCAACTTCCTGAGCACCAGCCTCCGCAGGTCGTCGTAACCGACAGAGTGCCGTGGTTCACGGCCTCACTCCGTGAGGGAAAGACTCTTCGAATTTGTGGCATCGACGATTTGCCCGTGGAAGCCGAGGCCGAGCGAGAGTACATGCTTGAGCAGGGCTTCAAGGCGTTTCTCACGATCCCCATGCGGGTAGGCGATACGGTCGTAGGGGCGATCTCCTACTCCGACATGAGTGCGGAGCGAGAGTGGCCGGATCATTTCATCGAGCAGCTCCGCGTCATCTCGCAGTTGTTCGGAGAGGCTCTGGTTAGGAAGCGAACGGGGCAAATGCTGGCGGCGAGCCAGGAGCAGTTTCGCAACTTCATGGACAACAATCCGGCATACGCCTACATGAAGGACGAGGACCTGCGGCACATATATGCCAACAAGACGCTATTGGAGGCGTTCGGACTCTCGCTTGACGAATTCCTCGGAACCACCAGTGCCGACATCATGAGTCCCGAAATGACTCAGAGGATGAACGATGCGGACGGAGCCGTGCTGTCCGGTAAAGCCCGCGTTGTCGAGGTTGAGGTCTGCGTCGACATAGGAGGGGAGCCTCGCTGGTTTCGCGATACGAAATTCGCCCTGGAGGGTCCCGCGGGAGAGCCCAGGGTTGGCGGCATAGCTTCGGATATCACGGAGCGCAAGCAGGCAGAGCTCGACCTGGAGCAGCAGTCACGCTTCGAGTCCCTTCTGTCGGACATTTCGGCCAGGTTCGTGAACGTCCCTCCGGAGCAATTAGAGGCCGCGATCAACGATGCTCTCGAACAGGTCGGCCGTTGTCTCGAGCTCGACCTCTGCGACCTGGGTCACCTCACGCCGGACGGGAAGGAAGTGCGGGTCACCCACTTGTGGAGCCGCGAGCCTCTCGGTGTCGCCCCCTCGTTCCTCGCATCGGACTTCCCGTGGTTCGTGACACCGTTCCTCACCGGCGAGGAACTCCTGTGGTCGAGGACCGAAGGCATGCCACCCGCTTCCGAGGCCGATATCCAACTGATCGAAGCTTTGGACTTCCAGTGTTTCGCTGGAATCCCCGTGATGATCGGCGGCGAGGTGACCGCCTGCCTAGCCTTCGTCAAAAGCGTGGACCCAAGGCCTTGGAACCCCAAGGTGGTCCAACGTCTTCACCATCTCGCGCGCGTCTTTGGCAGTGCAATCGATCGTCAACGGCAGGATGTAGATCTAAGCCAAGCCTACAGTGAAATCCGGGAACTCAAGGAGCACCTCGAAGCCGAGAACATCACGCTGAAGCGGGAAGTCAGAGCGTCGTTCGCGGGTGACGAGATCGTCGGCAAGAGCCCGGCGCTTCGGGAAGTCCTGTTCCAGGTGGGCCAGGTAGCACGTACGGACTCGACCGTGCTATTGCTCGGTGAGACCGGGGTCGGAAAGGAGCTCATTGCGCGAGCGATTCACTCTCGCAGCAATCGCGTAGACCAGCCGCTGATCACGGTCAACTGTGCGGCGCTTCCACCTTCTCTCATAGAGAGTGAATTGTTCGGACACGAAAGGGGCGCATTCACCGGAGCCGTGAGTCGCAAGATCGGACGCTTCGAAGTGGCCGACGGTGGTACGATCCTGCTCGACGAGATAGGAGACCTGGCGCCCGAGATCCAGGTAAAGCTGCTGCGTGTCCTTCAGGCGGGCAGTTTCGAGAGGCTGGGGTCGTCAGAAACCAGGACGGTCGACGTACGCGTCATCGCGGCCACCAACCGAGATCTGGATGCGATGGTCGAGCGAGGTGAGTTCCGCGACGATCTCTACTACCGTCTCGGGGTGTTCCCCATCCACGTTCCACCGCTGCGTGAGCGACGCGAGGACATTCCACTCCTCGTCTGGTACTTCGTCTCCGTCTTACAGACTCGATTGGGAAAGGCGATCAACACCATCACGCCGGAGACGATGGACGCGTTGACCGCCTACGATTGGCCGGGAAACGTGCGCGAGCTCCAGAACGTCGTCGAACGCGCCATGATACTCTCGCGGAGCGAGCGCCTCGAGCTGGGTACGATCTTTCCCGAACGGCGCAGCGGCGAGCGAGTGAGCGTAACAAGAGCGAGAGACCACGGCACAAGACTCGAGGACGCCGAACGCGCCCACATATTGGATGTACTAGAGAAGTGCAACTGGAAGATCGGTGGGCAGGACGGCGCCGCTGAACGGCTGGGTCTCAATCGGTCGACGCTACAGTCGCGAATGAAGAAGCTCGGGATTCGGCGGCCGACTCTATCGAGCTCCTAGCCCAGGGTCCGCGGGAAGCCGACCATCCCGCAGCCAGACGGGCCGGCGGCCGGCTAAGCCGCCGAGCCCCTCAGGCCTCAGACCAGCGACGAATCGAGCTCGAACGCCACGTTACCCTTCAAGGCGTTCGAGATCGGGCAGCCGTCCTTCGCCGCATCGGCGGCTTCCTGGAAGGCCGCCGGGCTCATCCCCGGCACCTTCCCGCGCACGACGAGCCGCATCTTCGTGATGCGGAAACCTGCTTCGACCTTCTCGAGGGTGCAGTGCGCGGTCGTGGTGATGCTCTCGGGCGGTGTACCGTCACGCTCGAGGCCGGCGGATAGCGCCATGCTCAAGCAGGCGGCGTGCGCCGCGGCGACGAGCTCTTCGGGGTTGGTCCCCTCGGTGCCCTCGAAGCGCGTGGGGAACGAATAGGCCCCCTCGAAAGCGCCGGAGCCGGCGCTGAACTCGCCAGTCCCATCCCTGAGGCCGCCCTTCCAGACGGCAGTAGCGTTGCTGGTCGGCATCCTTGACTCCCTTCGGGTCCGTCAGACTTGTTCGGCTGTATGAGTCGATTGAATCAAAGGGCTATATAAGCGGAGAGGCTACGATCCGCCAGTTCCTGGACCCTCATTCAGGACGGAGCACAGCTCGTCGAGCGCACGATCGATATCAGCTGTAGTCGTGAAGAAATGCGGAGCGATACGGATCACGTCGCCACGGGCCGAGGCCACCACGCGCCGCTTCTTCAGCAGTTTTTCAAGACTGTGCGGATCCGGCACCCTGATCGAGGTAGTAGCACCTTTCTGTCGAACGTCGGCCGGCCCCACGTACTCGAGGCCGCGGCTCCCGGCGGCTTGGATCGCGTGTGCGGACAGCTTTTCGATGCGCGCCTCGATACCTCGCGGCCCAGCCTCCCTGATGATCTCGATTCCGGCGCGCGCCGCGGCCGCTGCAAACACCGGTGGCGTTCCGGTCTCCAACCGGCGAGCGTCCGGCGCGTAGTCCAGGGTCTTAGCATCGAAGGCGAAGGGATCGACGCGGCCGAACCAGCCGGTGAGGACCGGCTCTAGGCGCTCGATCAGCTCACCCTTCACGTAGATGAAGGCGACGCCGGGCACGCCGAGCAGGTACTTCTGATTGCCGCTCACTAGGACATCTACATCTAGTGCGCGAACGTCGACATGGCAGGTACCCAGAGATTGATAGGCGTCGACCAGGGTCAGCGCGCCCACGCGATGCGCGATCTCCGCGATACGCGCCACATCCTGCTTGAAGCCGTTCTGATAGTAGACGTGCGTAGCCGAGACGATGAGTGTGCGCTCATCCACACGCTTTTCGTACTCGCGCAGGTCGATCGCACCATCGCGTACCGGGATGAACTCTACCTCGAGGCCGTGGCGCGAGTGGGCCAGCCAGACGTGACCGACCGTCGGGAACTCGGCTTCCGTCGTCACCACGCGTCGCCGACCGCCCTCCACAGTCAGAGCGCTGGCGATCGATGCGACCGCCGCCGAGGCCGACGTGGACAGCGCGACTTCTCCGGGCTCCGCCCCGATCAGGCGCGCGAACGCCCGCTTCGCCGCCGCGATCTCCCCCATCCAGGCGTCCCAGTCCATGCCCGCCTCGCGCCAGCTATTCATGTAGGCGTCGATGGCGGCCCGCACGCGCCGCGATTGGGGACCATGGGAGCAGTTGGCAACGTGTACCGTGGCAGCAAGGCCGGGGAACTCGGCCTGCCATGCCTTCGCTTCGATGTCGCCGATGTGAGAGGACTCTCGATCGTTCATAGCACAAAACCCTCGAACACGTCACGCAGACCCAGCGCCAGGATTATCAGTATTCCCATCGGAATGACGTACTTGATCCAGAGATACCAGACGTAGCCCACCGGGCGGCCGCTGATTCCCTTGTTGGCCTCGTCGAGCGCTCGACCCAACCCGACGACCCAGGCGAGCCCGATCAGCGCCAGGGCGCTGCCGACCGGCTGCATGGTCGAGCCCCAGAACAGATCGCTCTTCAAGATGTAGTCGAGGCTCAGCATGGGGACGATGCCGAGGAGCAGAGCCGCGCCGCAGAACGTAAGAACCGCCGTCGTGCGGTTCCAGCCATGCTCGTCTACGGTGCCGGCCACGAGCACCTCGAACCCGGCGACATCCGACAGGAAGGCGGCGAAGAAGAGGAGGCCGAAGAAGAGGGCGGCGAAGAGGGCGCCGCTGGGGATGCCGGCGAAGATGCTGGGCGCGGTGATGAAGGTGAGCGGCGGGCCGCTGCTCATCTCGACGCCCAACGCTACGGCCGCCGGCAAGATCACGAATCCGGCGAGCACCGCCGCCAAGGTCTCCCCTACCCCGATGCTGATGGCGCTGCGTCTCAGGTCGACATCTTCGCCCAGGTAGCTCGCATAGGTGACCAGGAAAGTTCCGCCCAAGCTCATCGAGAAGAAGACCTGACCCAGGGCCGCGGCCACTACCCCCGCGTCGATCTTCGCGAAGTCGGGCAGCAAGTAGAACCTCAGCCCTTCGCCCGCGCCGGGCAGCGTCAGCGACCTGGTGATGAGGACGATGAGAAGGATGAACAGCAGCGGCATCCCGATGGTGCTCACGCGTTGGACGCCTTTCTGGACGCCCAGGATCAGCACAACCGCTACGAGCGCCAGGACGACGGCCGTCATCAGGTACTGGCCCCAGAAGCCACCCAGCACCGACTGGAAGAACGCTTCAGGCTCTATCCCGCTGATTTCGCCGGTCAACGAGATGACGGTGTAGCGCAGCACCCAGCCGACGACGACCGTGTAGTAGCTAAGCGCGACCAACACGGTGACGAACAATACCCAACCGATGACCGCCCCACCCGGCATGCCGATCCGGGTGAACGCACCCATCGGACCGCGCCGCGTCATCCGCCCCAGCGCCAGTTCCGCCATCAGCGCCGGGATGCCGAAGCCCACCAGGATGGCGATGTACACCAGCAGGAACGCACCACCACCGAACGCGCCCGCCATGTACGGAAAGCGCCAGACGTTCCCCAAACCGACGGCAACGCCGATGAAGGTCATCAAGACGCCGAACGCCGACGTGAAGCGCGGTCGACTGGAAGCCGGGCCGTCGCCTGTCGTCAACAGGTTGTCTCCATGGCGCTACGTCATAACACTGGAAGCCGCCGCCTGAAACCCCCACACCCGAGCGGCAGTAATCGGCTCCGAGTCCAACCCGTTGCTACTACTGAAAATACCGGACTTATTTCCGCAATCTGTATCGATCGTTCGGTAAATATGTCCCAGCGAACGGTAGGCTCGCCGACGCTTTCCCGGGCGTAAACCGACGGAATTCCTGTTATTGCTTGCGTTTGAGGCCCCACTTTCTTTCCGGCTTCGTATTTGCACTCGCCGCGCCTGTACGGTGCCCCGCCGCCGGGTTAACAGGTTGGGAGGAGGTTGAATGCGACGGGTGGAGCTGGCCCCAAAATCGATCCGCGAGTATGTGGGGTTGATCGGGGAGGAAGCGGTAGGCGCTATCGAGGAACTGGCGGCGCCGTTGCAGGGCGCCCGGGTGCTGCACCTCAACGCCACAGCTTACGGCGGCGGTGTGGCGGAGCTCCTGCCCACGCTGGTGGGCCTCAAGATGGGGCTCGGCCTGGCGGCCGAGTGGCACGTCCTCACCGGCAACGATCCCTTCTTCGATCTGACCAAGAAGCTGCACAACGGGCTCCAGGGGATGGACATCGAGCTGGAGACGGCGCACCGCGCAGTCTACATGTCCACCCTCGAGGAGAACATGGAAGTCTTCAAGCAGGACTGGGACTTCGTAGTCGTGCACGACCCGCAGCCAGCGGGCTTGGTGGGGATACTGGACGGCCGGCGTACGGGGCACTGGATCTGGCGCTGTCATGTCGACACCTCGACGCCGAACCCAGCGGCTCTCGATTTCTTGGCGCCCTTCATGAGCTACTACGAGGTGTCGATCTTCTCGATGCCCCAGTACGTAACGCAGCAGCTCGATACCGGCCGGGCGGAGTTCGTCTTGCCTTCCATCGATCCGCTCACTCCAAAGAACCAGGCGCTATCGCCTTCGTTGGCTCGCCAGATTCTGACCACCAGGTTCGGGCTGGATGGTGATAGGCCGATCATGACTCAGGTCTCGCGCTTCGATCCTTGGAAGGACCCACTGGGCGTGATCGATACCTACCGGCAGGTGAAGAGCCGGATGGCGGATGTGCAGCTGGCGCTGGTGGGCAATCTGGCCGATGACGACCCCGAGGGCATCGAGTACCACGCCCGAACGCTGGACTACGCCGGCGATGACCCGGACATTCACGTCTTCAGCACTCTCGACCGGTTGAGCCGTGACAACCTGACGCACGCGCTGGAGATTAACGCTTTTCAGAGCGGCAGCGATGTCGTGGTCCAGAAGTCGACGCGCGAGGGTTTCGGCCTGGTCGTGACCGAGGCTATGTGGAAACGGGCGGCAGTAGTCGCCGGACGCGTCGGCGGCATCGTCGAGCAGATAGAGGACGGCGATAGCGGCTTCCTGGTCTCGAGCGCGGAAGAGTGCGCCGATCGGGTAGCCCAACTCCTGGAGAAGCCCGCGCTCCGCCGGGAGATGGGCGCCAGGGCACGCGAGCGAGTGCGCGAGCGCTTCCTCACTCCACGCCACCTACGAGACTACCTGCGGATCTTCGGATCGTTCTGATCACGCCCCGGCTCCTGGGAGTTAGGGAGCGCTAGTTGAGTGAGGGAGCAGTGGAGTGTGGGAGACTTCGAGTTAAAGAGTCGCTCCTAACTCGCAGGCTCCCTTGCTGAATTGCTGCCCAACTCCCAATGCTCCCTTGTGATTGCCTGGCATCCGTTCGGCGTTAATTTGGTGTAGGATGCCTGCCAAGAAGAAGTGTCCGTTGATCATAGTCGCGAACCGCCTCCCGGTGGTCCGCGGCAAGTCGAAGGGCGAGGAAGTGTGGAAGCGGAGCCCCGGCGGCCTCGTCTCGGCGCTGACGCCGATCGTTCAGAGGGCCGGCGGCGCCTGGGCGGGCTGGATGGGGACAGCGGGCCCCGCGCCTGATCCTTTCGAGCATGAGGGCATCACCCAACTGCCCGTTCCCATCTCGCGCACACAGGTCCAGAGCTTCTACGACGGGTTCTGCAACGGTACCATCTGGCCGCTCTATCACGGCGCCATCCGAGAGCCCGAGTACCATCGCCGCTGGTGGAGCCCCTACGTGACAGTGAACCGGCGATTCGCCGAGGTCATTGCCGATAGCGCGGCGCGAGGCGCCACCATATGGATTCACGACTACCACCTGCAGCTCATGCCGGTGCTGCTGCGCGAACTGCGGCCCGATCTCCGAATCGGCTTCTTCCTTCACATACCGTTCCCGCCGGCGGAGCTGTTCGGACGGCTGCCCTGGCGGCGCCAGATTCTCGAGGGGATGCTGGGAGCCGACGTGATCGGCTTTCAGACGCAGAGCGGCGCCCAGAATTTCTTGCGCCTGGCCCGCCGCTACGCCGACGCACGCAACGAGGGCGGCCAACTGCAGATCCACGGCCACACGGTGAGCGTCGCGGTCTTCCCGATCTCCACCGATTTTGAGCGATACACTTCCGTGGCCAGCCAGCCGGACGTGGTCAAGCGCTCGATGCAGTTCCACCAGAAAGTAGGCCGGGGGCGCAGGATACTGCTCGGTGTCGACCGGCTCGACTATACGAAGGGAATCGACGTGCGGCTGCGGGCCTTCCACGAGCTGCTCTCGCGCCGCCCGGAGACTGTCCGCGATTGCGTGCTGGTACAGCTAGCGGTACCGAGTCGCGAGCGAGTCGAGGACTACCGGGAACTGCGGGACCAGGTGGAGAAGCTGGTGGGCCAGATCAACGGCGAGTTCGGTGAAGTCGGGTCGACGCCTGTGCAGTACCTGCACCGCGAGCTGCCACCCGATGAGCTGATCGCCCTGTACCGTGCCGCCGATGTGATGGCGGTCACCCCGTTCGCCGACGGCATGAACCTTGTCGCGAAGGAATATGTCGCGACGCGGTTCGATAATACCGGCGTTCTGATCTTGAGCGAGTTCGCGGGGGCGGCCCAGGAGCTACGGACGGCGTTGCAGGTGAACCCTCACGATGTCGACGGGCTGGCCGAGACGATCGATATGGCGCTTTCGCTGCCCGAGAAGGAAGCGACGCGGCGGATGACTCGGATGCGTGAGATCGTCAGTCGCCACACGGTCTACGACTGGGCCGACTCCTTCATGCAGGCACTCGCCGGCTAGCTGATCTGTCCCCGCGTCGCCAGGTCGAACTCCTTGGTCTCCCCGCGCTTGAAGGTGTAAATCTTCCCGTTGAACCCGATCCGGGCATAGGGCTCCCAGGCACCTTCGAACGTCACCGTCAGTTTCTCGTGGTTGACCTGGAGGCGGAACCAGTGGCCGCGATACTGGATCCGCGAGCGGACCTCCTCGAGCTCCTTCGGCAGGCTCGGGTTGAGCCACAACACGCCCTCCCGCAGAGCCAAGCCGGCGTAGCCACGCTGCACGAGGTCGACGGCGCCCGCCATCGCGCCCAGGTGGATACCCTCCTGCGTCGTGCCACCCTGCACATCTTCGAGGTCGCTCCTGACCGCCGCCTCGAACCAACGCCAAGACCTCTCGCGGCCACCACGCGCCTGCACCCACGAGTTGACGATGGCGCTCAACGTCGAACCATTGGAGGTGCGCCGCAGGTAGTACTCGATGTTTCGCGGGATCATCTCGGGCTCGAAAGGATAGCCGAGGTGCTCGAACAGTTGCGCCAGTCGCTCTGCCGAGAACAGGTAGAACAGCATGAGCACGTCGGCCTGCTTGCTGACCTTGTAGCGGTTGGGTGAGTCCCCTTCCGCTTCCAGTATCCGGTCGAGCCGGTGGATGTCGCCGTATTTCGCCCGATAGCCTTCCCAGTCGAATTCCTCGAGGTCCTCGTAGCCCTCGAACTGACTGATGATTCCACCGTCATGGAAGGGGACGTAGAGCTTGCGGCTCACTTCGTCCCACTCGGCGACTTCATCCTCGTGGATGAGCAGGTCCTCGAAGATCTCCTGCCGGCAGTCTTCATCCATCAAGCCGACGACGCGAACAGCGCACTCCAACACCCAGGCTGCCATCACGTTGGTGTAGGCGTTGTTGTTGAGGCCGGGCTCCTCGGCATCCGGGTATGCGGTATGGTACTCGTCCGGCCCGACAACGCCGCGGACCTCGTAACGGCCCCTCTCCGAGTTGTACGTGGCGATGTCGGTCCAGAAGCGGGCGATCTCCAGGATCATCCGTGCACCATTAGTGCAGATGAAGTCGCGCCGCCCCGTCGCCTGGTACTGGCGCCAGCAGTTCAAGGCGATCGCCGCGTTCACGTGACGCTGAAGGTGAGTATTGTCGGGCAGCCAGCGGCCCGACTTCGGATTCAGATGTAGCACCTGGGTTTCCTCGCGCCCGTCACTCCCGCTCTGCCACGGGTAGAGGGCCCCATTGAACCCCTGCTCGCGGGCATTCCTACGCGCCTCGTCCAGGCGGCGGTAGCGATACATCAGCAGAGCGCGCGTGATCTCCGGAATGCGGAGCTGCAAGAACGGAAAGATGTAGAGCTCGTCCCAGAAGATGTGTCCACGGTAAGCTTCGCCGTGCAGTCCGCGCGCCGGCACGCCGACGTCCAGCTCGACGGTGTTGGGTGATACGGTCTGCAACAGGTGGAAGATGTGGGCGCGCAGAGCGAGCTGGGCATCTTCCACTCCATCCAGCTCGATATCACAGCGGTACCAAAGCCGTTCCCAAGCCAGCCGATGCGTGCGGTGAAGTGCGTCGAACGAGCCAGCCCGCTCGATCGCCTTGCGGGCCTCGTTGCCCGGCGAGCTGATCGCCCAATCCCGGGACGTATAGATGGCGACGACCTTCTCGACCCGCAGCGGCTGGCCGGCCTGGCACTCGAAGCTCAGCAGTCCTTCGATATACGCCGCTTTCTGATTTGTCTCGCGCTTGACCTCGACCTGTTCGGCGCCGTCATACACCCGTGTTCGCGCGGCCTGCGCCATCTCGATACGAGACTGGACCGTCTGCACCAGAAGGTAGATCCCGTCCTCGTCGACCGGCGCGGTCTCCAGCGGCTCGAGCTGCTGGCTGTTCAACTCGCGATAGCGCGCGACGCCCTGATTCTGGACCGTCCCGTCGAGCGCCGACTTCAACTCCATGCGACCCGACCAATTTTCGGGGGTCAGCGTCCACTCGATCGCGGCCAGGTGCATGTCGGCCATGTGCACGATGCGCCGACTGTGGATCGAGGTCACGCGGCCGTCGCTGTCCTTGAAGCGGGCG
>JBDHHZ010000024.1:0-29153 GCA_039589115.1 Gemmatimonadota bacterium
GTGGCGCTTCTATCGGCCAGCACGCTCGCCTTCGAGATTCTCCTCGTCAGGGTCTTCGCCATAGAGCAGTTCCATCACTTCGCCTATATGGCGATCGGCGTCGCCATGCTCGGTTTCGGTGCCAGCGGCACCGCCCTGGCACTGGCGCGCCCAGGGTCTGAGCGCGCCGCGCGCTGGTTCGTTCTGGCCGCTCTTCTGACGCCGGTCTCGCTGGTGGCCAGCGCGGCGCTGGTCCACCTGGTCCCGCTCGATGTGACACAACTCCCCTGGGACCTGTCGCAGTGGCCGCGCCTCGCACTCGTCTACCTGCTCCTCGCTCTCCCGTTCGCTGTCGGCGCGCTGGCGGTTCTTCTGGCGCTCACTCTCGAGCCGGGCCGGGCCGGCTCGATCTACGGGGCGAGCTTCGTGGGCGCTGGGCTGGGCGCAGCGCTGGCGGTGGCAATCCTCTGGGTCGCGTTCCCCGCGCGCGCCCTGGCGATGCCGGCCGTCATCGCATCGCTCGGCGCGCTGGCGGCGGCCGGCGCGGCAGAGAGAAAGCGCTCGGCCGTCTTCGCTTGGCTGACCGTGGCCCTCGCGCTCGCCGTGCTCGCGCGGCCGCTCTGGCGACTCGAGATCACTCCGTACAAGGGACTGCCGCAGGTGGAAGCCTATCCGGACGCCCAGCGGGTCGTCGAGCGCACCAGTCCGGTCGGCTGGCTGGTCGCCGTGGAGGCGGCGGCGTTTCGTCACGCGCCGGGCCTCTCGCTGGCCTACCGCGGCACGTTTCCCCGGCAGACGGCGCTGTTCGTCGACGGCGGCATAGCCGGCGCGCTGAGCGATTTCGGAGAGGGTGGGGAAGCGCTGTCCATCCTCGACTGGCTGCCGTCGGCGATCCCCTATGCCCTGGGCGGGCGCCAGGATGTGCTGGTGCTGGGGGCCGGCGGCGGTACGGAGGTTTGGAATGCCCTCGCGCACGGCGCTCGCGATGTGGTGGCCGTGGAGCTGCATCCCGAGCTGGTGAAGCTGATGGGTCGGCCCGATCGCGACGGCGGGGCGCAGGTCGAGTGGATCACCGGCGATGCGCGCAGCTATGTCGCGCGATCGCGGGAGCGATTCGATCTGATCAGCATCGGCGCCGGCGGTGCGTTCAGCACCTCGGCGGCGGGCGTGCATGCGCTGAACGAAGATTTCCTGCACACGGTCGGGGCCTACGTCAACTATCTGGAACGGCTGAGCGACGATGGGGTGCTGGCGGTGACCCGCTGGCTGACGGCTCCGCCACGGGAGAGCGTGCGCGTGGTGCTGACCGCGGGAGAAGCGCTGCACAGTGCAGCGCCCGAGAACATCATCGACAAGCTGATCGTCGTTCATAGCTGGGCCACCGTGACGGTACTCGTCAAGCCATCGGGCTTCGCGGCCGAGGAGGTTCGCCGACTGATGGCCTGGTCGAGGGAACGGAGTTTCGATCTCGACTGGTACCCCGGCATTGAAGCTCCGGGAAGCGGGTTCAACGTCCTCGACGAGCCGACACTCTTCCGCGCCGCGGCGGCGGCGATCGGTGGGAGGGAGAGCGCGGACAGGTTCGCATCTTCGTACGAGTTCCGGGTCGAGCCGGTAAACGATGGGCGGCCCTACCCGCACCACTTTCTGCGGGCCGGGTCGCTACGGGCCCTTGTGGGGCGCGACCGCGGTGCCTGGCTGGCCTTCGCCGAGTGGGGCTACGTGGCGTTGATCGCAACGCTGCTACAGAGCGTGGTGCTGGCGGCGATCTTGATGCTAGCACCCGTGGCGTTTCGGTCCCGGACGACGCTAACGCGTCACTGGATGCGGACCGTCGGGTACTTCGCCTGTATCGGACTCGCTTACCTGGCGGCCGAGGTCGCCGCCATTCAGCAACTCAACTTGCTGTTGGGCCATCCTATCTATGCCGTGGCCGCTGTCCTCACCGCGTTCCTGGTATTCTCGGGCCTGGGCGCCGCCTGGTCCGATGGGCGGCCGGCAAGGGAGGGCTGGATCGCCGGCGCCGCGCTCGTGGTGGTCTTGGCGCTCTACGCACTCATCATGCTCGGGCTGGTCCATCTACTGCAGCCGGCGCCGCTGATCGCTCGCACGGCTGCCGCGCTGGTCCTGCTGGCGCCACTCGCCTTCCTGATGGGGACGCCGTTTCCGTTGGGGCTTCGTTTCCTGGCCGGCTCGGATGCTGAGGGTGTGGCGTGGGCCTGGGCGGCGAACGGGTTCGCCTCGGTGGTGGCGACACCGGCGGCAGCGCTGATCGCGCTGGAGGCGGGCTCTCAGATGCTCTTCCTTGTGGCCGCCATAGCATACGCCGGCGCGGCGACATTGCACCGCGCCGGCGTACCGTCGGCCGTTCGCTGAACTAAGCTGGCGTTACGGCCAGATACCGCGCTCCAGCGTCACCCGGGCCACGCGGTCGATGGCGACCACGTAGGCCGCCGTTCGCAGGTCGATCGGCTGTAGCGGATCGCCCCCGAGGCCGCGCTTCTTGAGCTCCGCGTCCAGGGCGTCGAGCGAACCGTTGATCTCCTTCTGCTTGGCGAGCACCGCGTCGGTCGCACGCTCCATCTTGACGTGCATCCTGAGGTTGACCTGGTCTTCTTCCCACTGCTCGTAGTCGTTGTTCTGCACCCACTCGAAGTAGCTGACCGTCACACCGCCGGCATTGGCCAGGATGTCGGGGAGCACCGGGATCCCGCGCCCGAAGAGGATCTTGTCGGCGGCCGGCGTCGTCGGCCCGTTCGCCGCCTCGGCGATGAGTCGCGCCTTGATCTTCGCCGCGTTGTCGCCGCGGATCACGTTCTCCAGCGCCGCCGGGATGAGGATGTCGCACGGGATCGCCAGCAGTTCCTCGTTGGAGACCTTCTTCGTACCGGGCAGACCGACGACCGAGCCCGTCTCCTTCTTGTGCTTCAACGCCGCCGCCGGGTTGATCCCATCCGGATTATGGATTCCGCCCCGCGAGTCGCTGACGGCGATGACCTTCGAGCCCTCCGCTGCGTACAATTGGGCGGCGATGGCGCCGGCGTTGCCGTAGCCCTGGACGACGACCGATGTCCCGACCAGCGAGTTGAGGCCGGGCACCAGCCCGGCGGCGAGCGCCCGCTGGGTGCAGAAGAGACAGCCGCGGGAAGTCGCCTCGTTGCGCCCGTAGGACCCACCCAAGTCCACCGGCTTCCCAGTGACGACACCGAGATTGTTCTTGCCTCTATGCAGCATCTCGTAGGTGTCGTAGATCCAAGCCATCGTCTCCGGGTTGGTGTTCACGTCGGGCGCTGGGACGTCGCTGAACGGCCCGATCATGTTGCCCAACTCGGCCACGAAGCGGCGCGTGATTTTCTTCAGGTCTTCCTTCGTGCGCTTCTTCGGGTCGCAGACCACGCCGCCTTTGGCGCCGCCGAACGGCACATCCAGAACCGCGCACTTCCAGGTCATCCAGAAGGCCAGTGCCCGGACCTCGTCCTCGGTGACGTCCGGATGATAGCGGATCCCGCCTTTGCCGGGCCCGCGGGCCCTGCTGTGCACGCAACGGTAGCCGACGAAGGACATCACTTCGCCGTCTTCCGTCTCGATGGGGAACTCGAGGGTGATCACGCGGCGCGGCCGCTTCATGAACTCGATCATGCCTCGATCGAGGCCGGGTAGATAGCGGGCCGCGTTGTCGAATTGCTGCTGTGCGATGTGAAACGGATTAAGATCCTCCGGGCCGTCCCCGGTCGTCTTCGCCTGCTTCTTGAGCATGGGCATGGCTCCTCAGTCCTCCCCTCGAATCGTCGCTCAGTCCAGAAACCCCTGGTCGTCCATGCCGGGCCTGCCGAAGCCGGCTCCACCCTTCTTGAAGAAGGCGGCATCGGAAGCGTAGCCGGCCGTCAGGCCCTCGATGCGGGCCATCTCGCCTTGCGATAAGGGCTGGAAGTCGGCGGCGATGGATATGTTCTCTTCCAACTGCTCGATGTTGTCGCATCCGACGATGGTCGTGCTGACCGGATAGGTGAGCACGTACGACATTGCGTCCCGCATCGAATTCAGGCCGTCGTCGCGGAACACCCGGCCGCGGGCCGGGATCTTCATCGCGATCACGCCCATCTCCTTCTCGACGGCGGCCGGCAGAAGTTCTTCGGTGAACGGCAGGAAGTGAGGGTCAGCGGGGTTCAACGCCATCAGAATGGCATCGAATTCGAACTGGTTGATGGCCGTCAACAGGGTGCCTGGATCGTAGTGACCGGTAATCCCCAGGAATCGCACGATCTTCTCGTCGCGGGCCTGCTGCAACGCCTCGATCGCCCCGTTCCTGCCGAATATCGTCTCCAGTTGCTCCTCGGTCCTGACGTTGTGGAGCTGCCAGAGATCGATGTGATCCGTCTGCAGCATGCGCAGGCTCTCCTCCAGCAGGCGGAGAGAGCCATCGCGCGTGCGATCGTGCGTCTTGGTCGCCAGGAACACCTCGTTGCGCCGGCTCGCCATGACCTCGCCGATATAGGTCTGGCTTATCCCACGGCCATAGGCGGCTGCGGTGTCGATGTAGTTCACACCGAGGTCGATGGCGCGGTTGATTATGGCGACAGACTCGTCGCGGGTGCCCGACCGCTCCAGGGTGGCCTGGCCGCCGAGGCTGAAGAGACGGACGTTGTGTCCCGTGCGGCCCAGCGGACGATCCGCCATCGCGGTACCGGTGCCCGGCGTCTCTCCGAGGGCGTTCTTGCAGCCGAGGTAAAGGGCAGCCGTGCCGCCGGCTCCCACTTTGACAAAGTCCCGGCGCGTGAACTTGCGTTTCGCCATTACGGCCTCCTGGGTCGTGATGGTGGCAATGGCATGCTTGGCAGAGGCCTCTGGGGCTGGGAGGCATGGAGCGATTCTGGAACAAGATGAGCGCCAGCGATGCTCCGACGCAAGAATGGCCGCGCGGTGGGACCACGGGCGTTGGGTCGCGCGGTGACACAGGGTGGTCGGTCGCTTCGTACTTGGGGGTGAAGTATCTTCTTGGATTCCCGGCCATTCTAAAAGCCGAACTTACTCGAACAGAGGTTCCCATCATGCGAGCCACACACCCGTTCTTCGCCGTCTGTGCGATGACTCTGCTCGCCGCCTGCGCCGGCACCGGAGGGCAGACGATGCCCGAGGAGCAGGGGCCGGTCCAGCAAGCCACGAGTCGGCCGATCCCTTATCCCGTCACATATTCGCTGGGCTACGAGGCTGCCCTGGATCAGGGTACACGCACTCTGACGGGCGCGCCGGGTCCGGAGTACTGGCAGCAATGGAGCGAGTATACCATCCACGCACGGCTATACCCGGACGAGAAGCGGCTCGAGGGGACAGAGACTATCGTCTACCACAACAACTCGCCGGATACCCTGAGCATCCTGTTCCTGAATCTGTACCAGAACCTCCACTCCGAGGGCGCCCCACGCAGTTACCCGATGGAGGTGTCGAGCGGCACCGAGATTCAGCGGGTCGCTGTTGACGGACAGGAGCTTCCGGAGGGTGGCCGCGAAGTGCCCCGTTACAGCGTCTCGGTCACGAGTCTGGTGATCCGGCCTCCTCAACCGGTCAGTCCGGGCGCCACGACGACCATCGAGGTCGCCTGGTCGTTCGACATCCCCCAGCAGGGAGCCGGCGGCCGGATGGGCTGGCGCGATGACCACGGCTTCTTCATGGCCTACTGGTACCCGCAGATGGCGGTCTATGATGATGTAGCGGGCTGGCAGGCCGACTGGTTCCTGGGCCTCGCGGAGTTCTACGCCGGGTTCGCCAGCTACGATTTGACTGTGGAGGCCCCGGAAGGCTGGATCGTCGAAGCCACCGGCAGTCTGCAGAGCCCCGAGGAAGTACTGGCGCCTCACATCATCGAGCGACTGCGACGCGCCGAGATCAGCGATGAGGGTGTACACGTAGCCACCGCCGAGGACTTCGGCGCGAGCTCGACCGCGACGTCCGACGACGGCCTGCTACGCTGGCGCTTCCTCTCCGATAACGTTCGCGATGTCGTCTTCGGCGCGTCCGACCAGTTCCTCTGGGACGCCGCGCGCACTTCCGTCGGCGACCGCAACGGGGATGGCGTTGTCGACTACACGCGGGTGGCGGCACTGTACCGGGAGAGCGCGCCACGCTGGGAGAAGATGGTTGGCTATCTGCAGCACGCGATCTCGTTCGAGTCCGAGTATACCGGCGTCCCGTATCCGTGGCCGCACATGACCGCCATCGAGTCGGGCGGTGGCGCCAGCGGGATGGAGTACCCGATGTTCACGCTCATCGGGCACTACAACCAGGCGAACGACACCGCACTCTATCACGTGACCGCCCACGAACTGGCGCACATGTGGCTGCCGATGATCGTCAACTCGGACGAACGCCGTCACGCCTGGATGGACGAGGGTGCCGCCTCGTTCATCGAGAGCCAGGCCGCGGAGGACATCTTCCCAGGCAGGAACAACGAAGCCGCCGATATGCTGAACTATGTGCATCAGGCGCGCAGCGACTTCGTCGGCGAGATCATGCGCTGGTCGGACCAGCTGGACATCCGGAGCTACGGCGTGACCTCCTATCAGAAGCCGGCCACCGGACTCTCCATGCTGAAAGAGCTGCTGGGCGAAGAGACCTTCCTGCGTGCCTACCGCACGTACATGGGCGAGTGGGCCTTCAGGCACCCCTACCCGTGGGACATGTTCGCCACCTTCGAGAGGGTGAGCGGCCGCAACCTCGACTGGTTCTGGCGCAGCTGGTACTTCGAGACCTGGACCCTCGACCAGGCCATCGCGGCCGTCGAGGAGACGGACGACGGTACGCGGATCGTCATCGAGGACCTCGGCTGGGTGCCCATGCCCGTCCGCCTCACCATCACCCTCGCGGACGGTGAAACGATCGAAGAGGAGTTGCCGGTGGAGACCTGGCTCGGCGGAGCCAGCACCGCGACCATCATCGTGCCGACGGGCTCCGCCGTGACCATGGTCGAGATCGACGCCTCACATGGCTTCCCCGACGTCGATCGCGATAACAACGTCTGGGTTCGTTGAGGGAGAGGGAGCTCGATTGGAGAAGCAGAGTGACGCGTGGGGCGGGCCACCAGCAACAGGGCTCGTCCCACACCCAGTCGAACACAAGCGAATGGTGTGAGAGGTGCGCCGGGTGAAAGGGACGAAGAAGGCTCTCGTGTTCACACTTCTCGTGCTGGGTGCCGCCCTGGCCAGCAGCACTGCGCAGACGACTCACGATGTCAGTGCCCCCGAGAATTTCATTTACTTCGGCCTGGAACGCTCCCGAATTTCGGAAGCCGGATTCCTCGAGACAGAATCGATCGTCGGCGCACAGCTGAAGTACAGGTGGCAAGAGCTGGAGCCTGAACGCGATCGGTACGATCTGCAGCCGATACTTCAAGACCTCGCGTTCCTTGAACAACGTGGCAAGAAGCTTTTCGTCCAGCTCCAAGATGTTTCCTTTGAAGAGGCGATCGTCAACGTTCCTGACTATCTCCGCAATGACCCGGCATTTGGTGGCGGTGTGGCTCGTCAGTATTCCTTCGAAGATGACGAAGAGACGGTCCCGATCGCCGAGGGATGGGTGGCGCGGCGGTGGGATCCTGCGGTGCGCGCTCGTTTCATTCAGCTACTCCAGGTACTCGCTCAAGAACTCGATGGGCGGATCGAAGGGTTGAGCTTCCCGGAAACGTCCATCGAATTCGGCGAGGGCGGTGAACTTCACCCCCCGGGTTTCACCTACGAGAGCTACTTCGAGGGCGTAAAGATCCTAATGACTGCAGCCCGGGAAGCTTTCCTGCAGTCCCACGTGATCCAGTACGCCAACTTCATGCCTGGGGAGTGGCTTCCGGGGAACGACCATGGTTACCTCCGGGGTGTTTATGAGCACGCTGACAGGATTGGGGCGGGCGTCGGCGGACCTGATCTTCTGCCGCACCGCAGATGGCAGCAGATTCATAGTTATGCGCTCATAGCGGACCGCAGCCCAAACACCGTGGCCGGCGTCGCCGTGCAATGGGGAAACCTTGAGGACAGGAATCCCACCACGGGCGAGCGGGTGACGGTTGGCGAGCTGTACAGGTTTGCGCAAGATCGCCTGCGGCTGGATTACCTTTTTTGGGGGACACAGGAGCCATACTATTCTGATGAGATCTTGCCCTACCTTCGCAACCTCGCGAGCGGAGATGGACGCTGAGCGGATGAACGCTACGGAGGTCTAGGTGATGGCTTTAAGCGCATTTGACGACAAATCGAGCACGCCACGGGCCGCCGACCTGACGAAGACGCTCGGTCGATCGAGTGCTCTTTGGGACAGACTGAGGGATCACCTTGCATCCGAGTATCAACCTCTGGCCGAGAAGTGGATCTTCTCGGGCCAGAAGTGGGGATGGTCGCTACAGTTGAAGCAAAAGAAGCGAACCATCCTATACATGACCCCATGCAAAAGGTACTTCCTGACAGGTTTTGTCCTTGGAGAAAAAGCCGTGAAGGCCGCTCACCGGAGCGACCTGCCGGACTCCATGCTAGGCATGATCGACAGCGCCAGGAAGTACGCCGAGGGTAGAGGCGTTCGCATCGAGGTTAGAACGAAGAAGGACCTCGATGTCACGAAGAAGCTCGCAGCCATCAAGATGGCGAATTAGCATTCGGGGCCTACGCGGCTGGAACGCTGGTCAAAAAGGCGTTCGGAGGTCAACAACCATGAGTTGGAAACGAGCTTCAGCAGTCTTCGCTGCACTCACCCTGGGCCTTTCGGTCCAGTCGAGAGCTCAGGAAGGCACGTCCGTCGCCGGTCCTGTCGAGCACATCTACGCAACGCATGGCGGTCAGGACCTGAAGACATATGTCTTCTCGCCGGTGGGCGAGAGGACGGACGCGCCGCGCTCGGCCATCCTGGTCTTCCACGGCGGCGGTTGGCACATTGGAGCCCCAGAATGGGCGTTCTCGACGGCCAGGCACTTCGCCGAGCTGGGCATGGTGGCGATTTCGGTTCAGTACCGTCTGTCGGACCAGGAGTCGATCACACCGCTGGAAGCCATGGCCGATGCGCGAGCGGCGTTCCGCTGGACGCGATCGAATTCGGCCGACCTGGGGATAGCTACCGATCGGGTAGCTGCGTACGGTTGGTCGGCGGGCGCGCACCTGGCGACATGTGCGGCGATCTTCGATGACTCGCTCACTTATGCGAACGTCAACAGCGCGCCCGATGCGTTGGTCCTGGAATCGCCGGCCTTGTCGCTCCTGAACGACAACTGGCCCCAGAGACTGTTGGGTGACAGGGCAAACGTCCGCGAGATCTCGCCGGACGAACACGTTCGCGAGGGGCTTCCCCCCACAATCATCCTCATAGGGCGCACTGACACCGTGACACCGCTGGCCGGTTCGCAGAGGTTCTGCGACCGGATGCGCGACGCCGGCAATCGGTGTGACCTTCACGTCTATGACGGAGTTGGCCATCTGTTCACTCCGTCAACCGAGCCGGATGATGGAATGCCGAACCCGGATCCGGAAGTGCAGGCGGCGGCGTATCGCGAGGCGGACGAATTCTTGCGGTCGCTCGGATACATAAAGTAGCAGCCCGAGTGCATTGTCGATTGGAGCGTGGCCGGGAGCCAGTGACCATGGAAGATGGACCTCACCGCCAGGCCTTGTCGGAGACCATCGGGCACCTTGCCGCGAGATGGGCCGAGGCCGACAAGTGGATTCTGCGGCAGGTGTTCCCCCTCCTTGCTGAGGGCCAGCCTGTGCCAGTGTCCCTCATAGCGGAGGCAACCAAGAGCACTCCGGCGACGGTCGAGGCGGCACTCGAGTTAGGCCGAGCCGGGCGCGATGCGGAAGGGCGGGTCGTTGAGCTGTCCGGGCTCACGCTTAACCCGACCGTGCACCGAGTTGAGATTGGTGATATCGCACTCTTCAGTTGCTGTGCTTTGCTTGCCCAGCTGGTCGCTGAGCTCATCGGCGGAGCGGTTAAGGTGGAGTCGGTTGATCCGGTGAGTCGCCGCATCGTCAGGCTGGCCATCACTCCGGAGGGTGTCAGTTCGGTGGAGCCAGCCGGGGCGGTGGCCAGTTTTGTATACACGGAGCCGAGCGACATGGCGGAAGACGTAGGGGCGTACTTCTGCCGCCACGTTCACCATTTCGCGTCCGCCGATTCGGCGAATGCGTTTGTGGCGGCCGACAGTCGACGCTACGTGCTTGGCGTCGGCGACCTGCACGAGGCTGCACGGCTGCTATATCGAGAGGCATGGGAGGCGTAGAGTGAGGTTTGCCTCCAAGCCGGAGCTCGTCGCGAGCATCGAGAAGGAACACCACGAGTTCGTCGAGCTCGCGAGCTCGGTACCGAGGAGGCGCTACCGGGAAGAGGGGGTCTGGGGAGACGGCTGGTCTCTCCAGGATCTCTTTGCCCACCTCACCGAGTGGGAGCAGATGTTCCTGGGCTGGCACCGGGAAGGGCGCGACGGAGGCGACCCCGTGCTTCCCGCGCCGGGCTACAAGTGGAACCAGACTCCCGAGCTGAACCGGGCGATCCAGCGCAAGCATCGCCGGAAGTCGGTGAAGAGGATCCTCGAGGAGTTCGATGCGTCCTACGAAGAGATCCTCGCCCTCGTCCGGAAGCTGACGCCGGAAGAGCTTCTTACCCGCGGACACTTCGCCTGGACGGGGAAATATCCTCTCACTACATATCTTGCCCCCAACACGTGCAGCCACTACCGCACGGCCACGAAAATCCTCAAACGGTGGTTGAAGGGGCAGAAGCGCTAGGGTCTGGCCAATGTCGCTTTTCGAGTATCTAGGAGTACTGATATCGGTGGTGATGGGTCTCGGGATCACTCACCTGCTTACTGGCGTGAGCAAGATGATACAGCACCGGGACTCGGTTCGATTGTATTGGGTCCACACCGCCTGGGCAGCGAACATCCTGGTCTACATCCTGGTGATCTGGTGGGGGATGTTCTGGTGGAGCTCGCTGGCGGAATGGACGTTCTTCAATTTCTTGTTCGTAACTCTCTACGCCATCGTTCTATTCCTATTGGCCGCGATGCTCTATCCGTGGGACCTGCGGAGCGATTTCGATTTCAGGGAGTATTTTTTCAAGAATCGCGCGTGGTTCTTCGGGTTGCAGGTCATAGCTTGGCTGCTCGATGTGATGGAGACGACGCTGAAAGCGGGTATGGGGCTTAGAGAGCTGCCGCAGCTGTATGTCGTATTTGTGGCTGTGATGCTCGTCCTCGCCTTGGTGGCTGCCGTCACGGACAGCAGGCGATATCATGGATTCTATGTGGTATTCTGGCTGGTAAGCCTCCTTGCCTACCTTGGGTCCACCACGCTGGCAAGGATCGCGGCGTAGTGGAGGAGCGAACCGAAGAGGAAGAGAGATGCGCAAACACGCGACAGCCACGTTTCAGGTGAAGGCCTGGGATGAGAAGCCCTACAGCGAGGTCGACGAGGGGCCGAATCTCACCCGCGCGACCGTGACCAAGTCGTTCCGGGGGGACATCGAGGGAGAGGGTAGCGTGGAGTATCTGATGGCGCACCGCGAGGACCGCGCCGCCAGCTTCGTCGGCCTCGAGCGAGTGGTCGGTCGCATCGGGGATCGATCGGGGAGCTTCGTCCTGCAGCATACGGGCACGTTCGATGCCGGCTTGGTGAAGGCCACCTGGTTCGTGGTGCCGGGGTCGGGCACCGGCGAGCTGCGCGGCCTGCGCGGCGAGGGCGGCTTCGCCTCCGCAAACGCGGACGACTACCCCATCACGCTCGAATACGACTTCGAGTGATGAGGAGTGCGAGTAGGAGTAGGAGCCTCTTACTCCTACTCCTACCGCTACTCCCACTCCTACTCTTACTCGGGGGTAAGGTGCACGGTGACACAGAGAAAGAAACGACGTAAGCGCGATGTCGAGAAGAACTACCCGCGCCGGCAGTTCATCGCGAAGCTCCGGCGTCTGGCCGACTGCCTGGAACAGGACGATCGGTTCCGAATCCAGATCGCCGGCGAGCGTGTTTCGATTCCGCCTGACGCGACCATCAACATCGAGCACGAGCGGAGTTCCGCGGAGGAGGAGATAGAATTCCAGCTCAACTGGTCTCACGGTGGCTAGCCGATCGGCCAGCTGCGCCCGGGAAAGTGGGCGACCTATGCACAAGTCATCCTACGGAACGCTCGGTGCATTCGCCCTTGTTGCGCTTGGCATATCCTGCGCGGATTCGAACGAACGGTCCAGTTCAGAAATCACTCATCTGAGCTCACCCGAGCTCGAGGCACTCGACCTGCCGTTCTCGGAAGCGGTTCGCGTCGGCAACACGATCTACCTGTCCGGGCAGATCGGTAATCTCCCCGGTACCACCGAGCTGGCGCCTGGCGGTATCGCGGAGGAGACCAGGCAGACTCTGGATAACATCCGTACGGTGCTCGAGCGCCACGGCTCGAGTTTGGACAGGATCGTCAAGTGCACGATCTTTCTGGCCGACATCGATGAGTGGCCGAGGATGAACGAGGTGTACGCGACGTACTTCGGCGAGAAGAAGCCCGCTCGTAGCGCGGTTGCCGGCAGTGGACTGGCCCTCGGCGCCCGAGTCGAGATCGATTGCATCGCGGTCCTAGAAGACAAGGAGAGCTGATTCCGGCTTTCGGTCCCGGCAGGCGCGCGGCTGGCTACGTTGCGCCGTTGGACGACAGCCTGCATCCTATCCAAGTCCATATCACTTTAGTGTGCGAGACCGAGGAGACGTTGACTCATGGCCGATGATATCCGGGAACAGCTGCGCGATGCATTGATGAACACATTCCGAGACTGGGGCGGCTATTGGAACGTCTCCCCGATTCCGCCGGGCACGAAAGGCGCGCCGCCGGACCGCTGGCTGCTCCGAATCCACTCGCGCCCGATCGCCAAGGCCGAGCTGGCGGCCGATGTCGTCGAGGCCTACCTGAACGACCCGGAGAACCCGGAAGTGTTGGCACGGTGGTTGGAAGAGGTTCGACCGATCTACGATCACGCCCGGGAGACCGACGACCTTCTCTGAGAGTACTCTGGCACGCCGTTTCCGTAGGCGGAAATGTTTGCACTGAGAGGGTAGGGAATACCGACCGAAACGCCTCGCGAAGCGCAGTATTCTTGCAGTCTAATCCGTTGACATACAAATAGTTACGCCATGTGGGCCGTTCCGGTCCGTGGGCGGCTCACGTCTTGCGTCCTCGGCCTGAGAGCGCCCAAAGCTCCCACACAACATGGAGGCTAGATCGTATGGCGAAGGTCCTAAAGCGGTTCCCGCCGGATGCCGCCGGAACGGCGTCTCCGCCTGGGCCAGCGACGGTGACGGTTATCACGACCGACGATTCTTTCATGAAAGCGCTGGGCAGTCTGCTCGGCGAGGACCGTTACCGGCTCGAGGCACGTTCGCGGCCCGAACCGCTGTCCGACTTTCTGATGGATAGGCGAAACGACGCCGTCTTGCTCGATCTGAGGTGGCTGCCGGTGAGCACGCGAATCGAGATCGGCAGACAGCTGCGCGAAGAGCGGCAGCGGCTGACGGTTCCGCTGGTGGGCGTTTGTGATGACCGGATGTCGTACGAGGGGCGGACGACCGCTCTGGGCGATGGGTTCTGGGATGTGATCGAGTTTCCGGGCGGTGCCGCGGAGCTGGTGGCGAAACTGGAGACCTGGGTCTGGTTGAAGCGTGATGTAGATGGTCTGAAGTCGGGCATGCTGCTGGATGTCGAGACGGGGCACTACACGTCGCTGGGCATGAAGCGCAGGCTTAGGGAGGTGGTCGCGCTGGCGCAGCGCACGAACGATGCGATGTGCTGCGTCGTGTTCGGCGCCGATCCGGTTCCCGAAGACCTGGGCATCACCTATCACGAGCTGCAGGAGATGGAGCGGAAGTTCGCGCTGGCGCTCCACCATGGTACCCGTAACTCGGACGTCGTCGGCCACCTGGAGCCGCAGGCGTTCATGGTGCTGGCGCCGCACACGCTACCGGCCGGCGGGTTGCGGCTGGCGGAGCGGTTCACCTCGCTGTCGTTGTCGAAGTGCGTTGACGGCGAGTACCCGGTGACCTTCAGCGCCGGCGTTGCGGGGACGGAGGGGCACAATGGACAGATCCTGGCCCGGCCGGAGCTACTGCTCGCCGCCGCATTGCGAGCGTTGAACCAGGCCCGTGCCGCGGGCACGGCCCAAGTCGGCCGGGCGTGGAGGCGATTGTGCAACACGGAGTGAGGCGCATGGCTGCCAAGGCTCCAGCCTAGCTCGCCCGATTGGCATCCGCCGGGCCGTCCCACTAGCTTTATCCTAGCTGCTTCCCCGACTGCACATGGATGATAGGAGAGAAGCGTGTCCTCGCGCCGCTTCGTGCAATACGCGTGTGTGGTCCTGGCGTTCTGCGGGCTTCCCGGCCTCGCGGCGGCACAGCTACCCTTCGATATATCTGTGGATGACTTGCTGGATGTCGATTCGACGGCGGTGCGTTGGACGACCTTGCAGACCTACGTCGGCGGGGCCCGAGGTGAGCTGAGCTACCATGACCGGGATACATCGGACGGCGAATGCAAAGCGGTAGCCGTGCTGTCGGCGGTAAGTCTGCTTGACCGCTATCGGCGTGAGCACGGTGATGAGCCGGCTTCAATCAGGGTGACCTTCCGCTGCGGGACGAGCTACAACGGCGTGATCGATTACGACGGTGTGATAGTGCGACTCGACCTGTGGGACGCGGCCAGCGGCCTACTGGTATACCGTGGCCGGAAGCGCGGACTCCCCTAGAGGCTGGCCCGGACCAGCGGGGCGGTCTTAATGGAGGAAGCGATAAGTCCGGTTTGGCTTGATCGGCTCTGCGGCGTCGGCCGCGGCGGCATTAACGCTCGAGAGCCTGTCCGAAACCGGGTAGCCTGATACGCTCTGTCAACGCGCGCCGGTCCATCACCAAAAAGTGATGGTTCCGGGTATCCACCAGTCCCTGACGCTTGAACTCGGCCAGGACGGTGGTGACCGTCTCGCGGGTGGAACCGATCAGGTCCGCCATCTCTTGATGTGTGAACCAGTAAGGCACCTCGACTCCGCCCTCGTTGGCGGACCCGTACTGGTCGGCGAGCCACAGGATAGTGCCGGCGAGCCGGGACGGTACGTCCAGGAACGCGTGCATCTTTATCCGCTCGTCCATGTGCGTCATGACCTCTGCGGCATAACGCAGCAGTGCGCGGGTCAGCGCTGGGTCGCGGGCCAGTAGATCCCGCAGCGCCTCCGCGTCAACGGAGAGTAGCTCGCTGCTCTCGGCGGCCGTTGCGGCCATCACACGCCGGGGCATCTCCGCCAGCGCCTCGAGTCCGAACGCCTCGCCACCTGCCGCAAAGCTGACCGTCACGTCGCGCCCCTCCCAGTCACGGTCGCGGAGCCGCGCGCGGCCCCGGACTACCAGGTAGAGCGCGTCGGCAGCTTGGCCGAGCTCGTACACGCTCTCGTTCTTGCGGTAGCTGCGCGTCGAGCCGATAGCACGTAGCTCGTCCACCTGTGGCAGGGTCAAGCTCTTCAGTACAGCCGTCGGCCGCTGACCGAATCGCATAGCCGACTCCTCTTTCTTAGCGAAAACCACCTCGCGGCGCTCCGTTCGGGGCGCCGATAGTACTCCTCGTACGAGGGTGATCCGTAGGGTCCCCTACAATATATGCGAGCCGGCCTCGCGGAAACAGCCACGTCTTCGAGGGCCCGGTACGGCGGCCCGCGAAACCTTTTTGGCATCCCCGACGTTGCAGATTGGGCGTTTGGTGACTAGATAGGATTACGATTAGCCCGGCCACCAACCATTTGAAAGGGACGATGGGAGAAGACGCATCCGCTAAGCGTGGGGAGTTCGAGAGCGAGGCGCTGGTCCATCTGGACACGCTGTACAACGTAGCGCTGCGCCTGACGGGGAACGCCTATGACGCTGAAGACCTGGTCCAGGACACTGTGACGAAAGCCTACCGGGCGTGGGATAAGTACGAGTCCGGTACGAACTGCCGTGCCTGGTTGGTGACGATCATGCGTAACACGTTCATCAACCAGTATCGAAGGGAGAGCAAGCGACCGACGCCGGTTCAGTTCGATTCGGTAGAGGACATTTCGGTGTTCGAGAACGTCCAGGACCGTGACCCCGCCGGCTCGTTCTTCCGATACATCGTAGACGATGAGGTGCAGCAGGCGATCCAGGAGCTACCCGAAGAGTTCAGGATCCCGGTGGTTCTGAGCGATGTCGAGGGTTTGAGCTATGCGGAGATTGCCGAGATCCTCGAACTTCCAGTGGGCACAGTGAAATCGCGTCTTTTCCGCGGCCGTCGCCGGCTGCAGCAACGTCTCTACGAGTACGCTATGGAAATGGGGTACATCAGATGATGGCGGGTTTCTTGAAGAACATGATGGGCAAGAAGAAGCCGGAACCAGAGGGCATCGATTGCGAAGAGGTCATGGCCCAGCTCTACGAGTACATCGACGGTGAGCTGGAATGCGAGGTCACGACGGAGAGAGTCCGAAAGCACCTCGACCTCTGCAAGCGGTGCTACCCCCACTACGACTTCGAGCGCGCGTTCCTGCGCTTCGTGTCGGAGCAGGGGCGGACGAACACGCCGCCGGAACTGCGGCGGAAGGTCTTCCAGGCCATGCTGGAGGAGGAGGAGGACCAGCACTGACGCGAAACTCCGCCACTTCCCGACGCCCTTCCCGTCTTGCCATCACGAGCCGCCTGACGATAAGCTGACTCCTCGACCAGCAACCATGAGGTGATGTGACCGGTCATGGCTGACAGAGAGCGCGTGGTGTATCGGGTGACGATCCGGTATCGCGGAAGAGTCCAGCAGTACGAGGTCTTCGAGGTCGAGGCCGCCGATCTGCGGGATGCGCTGGCGGTAGCGGCCGAGCGGTTCGGCGACGAGCTGGCCGAATCGGCGGACCTGATCGAGATCAGGGTGGCCCACCGGGTCGACTGAGTCATGAAACGTTATCCTGCATTCGATCCGCCCGAATACATCGACTGGTCGCCCGACCCGGAAGTGATGGATCGGTATCGTGCGACGATCGATGCCGATCCGGAGCGCCAACGGTGCGTAGCGGAGCTTCCCGCTCAGAGACTACTAGAGATGTACGCCGGCCTGGTCCGATTCCGCCTGCACGACATCGCACTGAAGCGCTGGGTCCGCCAAGGCGTGATTTCGAAAGCTTGGCTGGGCACGGGCGAGGAGGCGACCACGGTGGGGCCGCTGCACGCTCTCGAGCGCCGCGGCGCTGAAGGCGATGTGGTGGGGCCGATGATTCGTAACGCCGGCGCCTTACACGAGATGGGGATGCCGGTTGCCGACATGTTGCGCGGCTACCTGGCGACGGCGGACTCGCCGAACGGCGGACGCGATCTCCATATCGGCGGTCGTGAGTACGGCGTGGTGGCGCCGATCAGCGTGGTCGGCGGGCTGGCGCCGGTGATCGCCGGGATCGGGTTGGCCTTCCGCAAGACTGGCGCAAGGCGCCTGGCGCTGACCTGGGTCGGCGATGGCGCGACGAAAGCGGGCGTGGTGCACGAGGCCCTGAGCTTCGCCGCGGTCCAGCGATTGCCGGTCATCTACATCATCCAGAATAACCAGGTGGCGCTGGGCACGCTGCTTCACGAGCACCACGCTGCGGGAGGTTTCTCCGACTGGGCTCGCATCTACGGCGCGGCGAGCGCGGCCTTCGACGGCAACCATGTGCTCGACGCCTACGCTGCAACCGACTGGGCGGTGAAGCGCTGCCGTGCGGGAGAAGGGCCCGTGTTGCTGGCCGCGGAGACGTTCCGAATGGGTGGCCACGCAACGCATGACGAGCAAGAGGCGCGGGAGCTGTTCAGCCCCGAGACGTTCGCCGATTGGGGTAGGCGCGATCCCATCGGCTGTTACGAGGCGTGGTTGACGGAAGCGCCGTTCGACCTGGCCAGCGGGGAAGCGGCGGCGCCTGGCGCGGCGTCGGACTCGAACCGCGCCGCGTTGGCCGAGTTGGAGGCTTCCGTGACCGAAGAAGTCGAAGCGGCGGCGGAGGAGGCGCTGGCGAGCCGGGCGACGATGCCCAGCCCGGAGAGTGCCGCGGAAGGTGTCTATGGTGAGTGGCCGGACTCGGCTTTTCCGGGTCCAGCCCCGTTCTAGCGGTAATTCACAGTCAACGACTGAAGGACAAAGATGAAGGCGAGCTCAGTACAGTTCTTCAAGCGCCTGTTGGCGCTGCCCGGGCCTTCCGGATTCGAGGGCGTGCCGGCTCGCGCCTGGCGCGAGGAGGCCGAGACGTTTGCCGATCGGGTCTGGGCGGATGTGGCAGGTAACAGTTTCGCCGCCGTGGTCCCGGACGGCGAGCCTCGGGTCATGCTGGCCGGTCACATCGACGAGATCGGTCTGATGGTCAACCACATCGATGACGACGGCTTCCTCTACTTCTCGACGATCGGCGGTTGGGATCCGGAGATAATCGTCGGCCAGCGGGTCGAGCGGGAAGAAGGCGATTCACTTGCAGGACAAGAACGACAGGGATCGTGCGTCGAAGGTGAAGGACCTCTGGATCGACATCGGCGCGAAAGATGGGAAGGACGCGCGCGAGCGGGTCCGCGTCGGCGACGCCGCCGTGCTAGCGGCGGATGTGATCGACATGCCCAATGGGCGGATCGCATCGCGAAGCATCGACAACCGCATGGGCGCGCTGGTCGCCTTGGAAGCGCTGCGACGGCTGGCCGCCGATCGGCCAACGGCCGGCACGGTGGCCGTGGCGACCACCCAGGAAGAAATCGGCCTCGGCGGCGGCGGCGCGCGGCCTGGCGCCTTCGGCCTCGATCCGCAGGTCGCCCTAGTGGTCGACGTGACCCACGCCACCGACTATCCGGGGGCGGAGAAGAAGGGGCAGGGCGACCACCGGCTGGGCGGTGGGCCTGCGCTCAGCAGAGGCTCGGCGGTGAATCCCGTGCTGTTCGAGCGGCTGGTCGAGGTGGCGGAGCGCGAGAAGATACCGTTCACGATCGAGGCCGCTCCCAGCCGGACGAGCACCGACGCGGACGCCATCGTCACCTCACGGATGGGGATCGCCACGGTGCTGATCTCGGTGCCCAACCGCTACATGCACTCGCCAAACGAGATGGTGGCGCTGGAAGATCTGGATCTGGCGGCGGAGCTGATCGCGGCTACTGTGCGTAGCCTGACCGCCGGGGAGAGCTTCGTTCCGTAAAGACAGCGGATCGATGTTCAGCCGGCCGCGCTCAGCCTTGTGCGCCCTTTCTGACGTCGGTCACCTCATCCGACCGGTACACCGGCACGTCCATCGAGGTGCTCTCCTGATACAACTCCAGTAGCTGCTTCTTAGACAGCTTGTCCAGTTCCTTCTGCGAGGCGAAGCGATCCTCGGGGACCTCGACTACCCGGTAGGGCCGCTGGCCGGTTGGCTGGCAGAAGAATAGGACGAGACGGGCTCCCGGCCGCGGCCGTTCCTCCCCCAGACGGACTTTCCAAACGTCGCCATCGACTTTGATGTTCGCCATAGTGCTCGGTCTTCAGTTATCGGCGGCGTCGCTCACGCCACCATCGTGTCAGTCATCTTGCGGCTCCACCCTGACGATCTCGGCCAGGCCGCGGCCCAGCGACCGCTCCCGACCGGCGATCCGCACCCGGATAGGCCCCTCGAACGGCTCGTGCTCCATCACCTCCACCCGCGTGCCTGGGTAGAGACCCAACTCGGCAAGGTAGCGCAGACGGCCTTCGTCCGCATCGCTCACCTCCCGCACGATCACGTTCGCACCCTGACCCATCTCCGACAGCGCCGGGTGCCTTCGCTCCGTCACCTTCCCCTCCGCCGTCGGTATCGGCGAGCCGTGCGGGTCCAGCTCGGGGTGACCCAGCGCGTCGGCCATCCGTTCCACCAGAACATCCGAGGCGGCGTGCTCCAGGCGCTCCGCCTCGGCGTGCACCTGATCCCAGGAGTAGCCCAGCCTCTCGATCAGGTAAGCCTCGATCACCCGATGACGCCGGATGATCCGCAACGCTTCCCGTTCTCCTGCCTCGCTCAGTCGCACGCCGTGGTAGGGCTCGTGCTTCACCAGACCACGCTCCGCCAGGCTCTTGACCATGTTGGTCACCGAGGCAGGAGAGCGGTCGAGCAGCTGGGCCAGCGCCGATGTGCTCACCGGCGCGCTCTCCTGCTGCAGGTGCCGGATCGCCTTGAGGTAGTCCTCGACGGCGTCGGACCGGTCGCTTTGTTGTGGGGTCGCCATATTTTGTTGTGGGGTCGCCATATTTTTCGTCCGGGCTAAAAGTCGGACGGCGCTCCAGGCATGTCAATGCAGGTCTGGCGAGCTTTGACGTTGACCTCTCTCGGCCCCCCGGGTAGGTTTGCCCGGTCGGCCGTGGGCCCACCGGCTCGCGGCCGTTCTATAGAGGGGAACCCGCAGGTGTTAAAGGATATGGACGGACGCGAGTGAGCGGTCCAGCAGACGATCGATACGACGTTCCCGGCAACGTCGAGGACAGGGTCGATCTCCACCTACACTCCACGTGCTCGGACGGGCTTTCTGAGCCGGCGGCGGTGATCGCCGCGGCGCAGGGGGTCGGACTACGAGCGGTAGCGCTGACCGATCACGATACGCTGGCCGGTGTGGAGGAGGCGCAGGCGGCGGCATCCGATGTGGGGATGCATTTCGTCCCGGGGATCGAGTTCTCCTGTTACGACGATTTGGGCTCCACGCATCTGCTGGGGTACTTCGTCGATCCGAGCTACCAGGAACTCGCCGACTACCTGGCGGACGCGCGGGAACGGCGCTTGCGGCGGGCGGAGAAGATCGTTGAGAAGCTGAACGGGTTAGATGTGCCGATCAGGCTCGAAGACGTGCAGGCGCAGGCCTCCTCGCGAGGATTGATCGCACGGCCGCACGTGGCGCGGGCTCTGGTCGAAGGCGGCTGGACCCGCACTTACGGCGAGGCCTTCGGTCGCTTCCTCGCCGCCGGCCAGCCGGCTTATGTGCCGACCTGGCGCATGAGCCCGGAAGAGGGTATCCGGCGCATCCAGGACGCCGGTGGGCTGGCGATCCTGGCTCACGCCGGCAAGAGTCATCGCGAGTCGACCATCAGAGAACTGGTGAGCGCGGGATTGGACGGCCTCGAGACCCTGCACCCGGAACACGGGCCGTACGAGGTGCGACGACTGCGCCGGCTGGTGGCGGAGCACGACCTTTTGGAGACTGGTGGGTCGGACTGGCACGGGCCGCACGAAAGCCGTCGAGGCCAGCTCGCTTCGCAGCCCGTTCCCTACGAGTGGTACCTGCGCCTGCGTGAAGCGGCGGGCAGGAGAGCGGGCGCCCGACCGGCGAACGGCGGCGGTGTTTGGAGAGACTAGAGAGATGGCAGACGACGTCAAAGAGATAAAGCGCGAACTGGTGATCGTTGGCGCCGGCCCGGCCGGCCTCACGGCGGGCATGTACGCGAAGCGGTCGGAGATCGATGCGGTGGTGCTGGAGCGTGGGCTGCCCGGCGGCCAGCTCCTTAATACGGATCTCATCGACGACTACCCCGGGCTGCCCGAGGTGGACGGTCGCGAGCTTGCCGATCGCATGACGAAGCACGCCACCAAGTTCGGCTTGCCCATCGATACGGCGACGGTGAAGGGGATCAAGAAGCTCGAGGACGGCGACTTCCGGATCACCACAGAGGAGGGACCCGTCTATCGCGCTCCGGCGGTTCTTCTGACCGCCGGCGGGACACCCAACAAGCTCTGGGTCCCCGGCGAGGAGGAGTACGCCGGAAGAGGTGTGAGCTACTGCGCCATCTGCGACGGCGCCTTCTTCAAAGGCGAGACGATCGCCGTGGCAGGCGGCGGCGACGCCGCCACCGAGGAGGCCGAATTCCTCACTCGCTATGTCGACAAGCTCTACATCATCCATCGCCGCGACGAGCTGCGCGCCCAGAAGATCCTGCAGAAGCGCGTCTTCGAGAACCCGAAGATCGAGATCGTCTGGAACTCCACAATCGATGAAGTCGTTGGAGATGAGAAGGGGATGACGGGCCTCAGACTCAAGGACGTCGTCAGCGGCGAGCAGAGCACCCTCGACGCCACCGGACTCTTCGTGTTCATCGGCTTCCGCCCCAACACTGGACTGCTCGAGGATCACGCCGATCACGACGCCGGCGGATACATCATCAGCGATCGCGACATGCGCTCCTCGATTCCTGGCCTCTTCGTCGCCGGCGACGTCCGCGCCCAGCTGACTCGCCAGATCACCACCGCGGTCGGTGATGCGACGACGGCTACGATCGCCGCGGAGAAGTACCTGACGGAGCTCAAGGTGGGCCGGTAGTCGGTTTGCGGTTTGCGGTATGCGGTGTGCGGTAGTGGCCAGTGTGCAATTATTAGTAATCAGTATTGATTTTAGGGCTGGTTCCTGGTTATCAATCCACAAGTGCGAGTTCGGTGTTACCGCATACGGCACACCGCAAACCGCACACTGTGAGAGCCGAAGACGAGACAGATACTGAGGATAGAACGAATGGAAAGCGTACAAACAGTAACGCTGACGCCGGAGGCGGCGGAGAAGGCACGCCAGTTCATCGCCGATGAGAACCTGTCGCCGGAGACGGCGGGCCTGCGGGTTGCCGTGCTTCCGGGCGGCTGCTCGGGCTTTCAGTACGGGCTGAACTTGGAGGAGGAGGCGCGGGAGGACGACGAAGTATGTGAATCCCACGGCATCAAGCTGTACATCGACCCCTTCAGTTCCCAGTACCTGGCGGGCACGGAGATCGGGTATTCGAGCACGTTCCAGGGTTCTGGTTTCACGTTCAGTAACCCGAAGTCATCGGGCGGTTGTGGCTGCGGCGAATCGTTCGCGGTCTGAGGAAGCGGCCGAGCGGTTGCGAGGGCCCGCCTAGGCGGGCCTTCCTTTTTGCACTCCCGACTAACCCTTATCTTCTGACAGAATTGGCTCTGGAGGATATGTGAGAATCCTCGGCTTTCCGGTGGGACCCATGCAGGCGAACGCCTACCTGGCGATCTGCGAGCAGACTGGCGCCTGCGCGCTGGTGGATCCCGGCGAAGAGGCGGAGCGCTTGATCGAGGCCGCGGCGAACGAAGGGGCCTGCATCGAGTCGATCCTGCTCACGCACGGCCATCTCGACCACGTGGGTGGCGTGGCGGAGGCGAAGCGCGAGACCGGCGCGCCGGTGTTCTTGCACCCGGCCGACGCGGGGCTCTATGCTGCGGCTGCCGACCATGCCATGTCGTACGGGCTGGAGATCGAGGAACCGCCGAGCCCGGACGGCGAGCTCGAGGATGGCCAGATCATCGAGATCGGTGTGGAGCAGCTCGAGGTTCGCCTCACACCCGGCCATTCGCCGGGTCATGTTTGTCTGGTCGGTGACGGGTTCGCGATGGTGGGAGACTGCGTCTTCGCGGGCTCCATTGGACGCACCGATCTGCCGGGCGGCGACTATCGAACGTTGATGGAGTCGATCAACGAGAGAATACTTACATTGCCCGATGAGACGATCCTCTATTCCGGCCACGGACCGGCGACGACCGTTGGCAGAGAGCGTCAGGTCAACCCGTTCCTGACCGGAGCTATCGGGTGGAGCGGATAAGTGCGACGGGCGATTGCTCTGACTGAACCGGCGACGAGGAATGCAGAAGTCTAAGAGAAGAGACGAGGCGGCAGACTCCGCGGGTTGCGGCGCGCCGCGGTTGGATGAGCTGAAGCAGGCGCTCGAGAGCGGCGAACGACTGCTCATCCTCACACACGATAACCCGGACCCCGATGCGCTGGCCGCAGCCTTCGCCCTGCTGAAGCTGGTGGAGACGTTCGACAGAGTCACGGCGCGGATCGGGTTCGGCGGCTTCGTAGGACGCGCGGAGAACCGCACCATGGTCAAGGAACTGGGCCTGCCCATCACGCCGACCTGGGCGGTGAGTTTCGACGACGTCGATATGATCGCGTTGGTCGATACACAGCCGGGCACGGGCAACAACGCGCTGCCGGACACTCGAGAGCCTACGCTAGTCATCGATCACCACCCGTTACGGCCGGAGACGGAGCGTACCGCGTTCTGGGACGTGCGGACCGGCTGCGGGTCCAGCTGCACGATCCTCACGCAGTACCTGCAAGCCGCGGGCGTACCGTTGGTGAGCGATGTTGCGACGGCGCTGTTCTACGGTATCCAATCGGAGACGCAGGACCTCGGTCGCGAGGCGGGGCCTGCGGACATCGAGGCCAGCCTGGCGCTCTACCCGGGCGCCGACCGGGAACTGATCTCGCGCATCCGGTACCCGGACCTGTCACGGCCGTATTTTCGCTCGTTGCATCGCTCGCTCGAGCGGTCGCGCACCCGTGGGCCGGTGATCGTCTCCTATGTCGGGAAGCTCGACTACCCTGACCTGGTGGCGGAGCTGGCCGATTTCTATTTGCGGTTCGAGGGCGCCTACTGGTCGTTCTGTATCGGCGTGTTCCATGACGACATCTTGATCTCGGTCCGCACGTCGCTTCGCGAGGCTGCGGCGGGTCAACTACTGCGCCGTGTGGTGGGCGAGGATGGGAGCGCGGGCGGCCATGGGATGATGGCCGGTGCACGCGTCCCGATCGCTAGTCTCTCGGCCGAGGATGCTCGTCTGAAGAGCGAAGAGCTGGTTAACCGCTTCATCAAGGAGTTGGGTGTGGAGGACGAGGTGGGCGGAGGACTACTCGATTCGACCGCCGCCGGCGGCAGCTGACCAGAGAGCGCCGATGTTGCGCGTGGGTCTCACAGGGAACGTGGGCGCCGGCAAGTCGACGGTCGTCGCGCTGTTCGCAGGCTGGGGCGCCACCGTCATCGATACCGATGTGCTGGCACGAGAAGTCGTGGAGCCGGGTAGCCCGGCACTGCAGCTGATCCGTGAGGTGTTCGGCGAATCGGTGATCAGCGATGACGGCCGGCTCGACCGGTCGGCGCTGCGCCGTATCGTCTTCACCGACCAAGGTGCCCGCGAGCAACTCGAGGCCATCCTGCACCCCGCCATACGCGCACGCTTCAACGAGCTGTTCCTCGAGGCGGAAGCTCGCGGCGATCGTATCGTGATCGGCGTTGTCCCGCTCCTCTACGAGGTTGGCATGGAGCCGGATTTAGATGTCGTCCTGCTCGTTGACGCGCCACTCGATCTGCGCATCGACCGACTGGTGGGCAAGCGCGGGCTCTCCACCGAGGAGGCGCGGGCCGTCGCGGCGGCGCAGATGCCGGCCGAGGAAAAGCGGACGCTCGCCGAGTTCATCATCGACAACGACTCCGATATCACGACTCTCGAACGTCGTGCCTGGGAGGTTTGGAAAGAGATCGAGAAGCTGAGCCCGGCGCGATGAAGACGCTGCGGGTCGATCTCCACATCCACACGCGTGCTTCACACGACTGCCTCAGCGATTACACCGACGTGGTCGCGACCGCGCGCGCTCGGGGGCTCCACCGCATCGCTATCACCGACCATAACGAGATCGACGGCGCCTTCCGGGTGAGGGACCTGGCGCCGGATCTGGTGATCGTCGGTGAAGAGGTCAAGACGGCCGAGGGCGTCGACATCACCGGCCTATTCTTATCGGAGAAGATCCCAAAGGGCACACCGGCGGTCGAGACCGCGCAGGCCATCCGCGAGCAGGGTGGCTTCGTCTACGTGCCGCACCCCTTTGCCGGAGGAAAGGGGCTGGGCGATGACGTGTTGGGAGCCATCGAGCCGTGGGTCGATTGCGTGGAGATCTTCAACGCGCGCATCCACACGCCGGCGCTCAACGAGAAGGCGCGCCGCTGGGCGGAGGAGAGGAACCTGCCTGGCGGCGCCGGATCGGACGCCCACACGCTGGGTGAGATCGGCCGTGGCCTCATCGAGGTGCCCGCGTTCGAAGGCCAGGAGGGCTTCCTGGAGGCGCTGCGCGCTGGTCGCGTCTCGGGGCGAAGCTCGAGCCGCCTCGTCCATCTGGCCTCCACCTGGGCCAAGCTCGCCGGCAAGATTGCTTGACACCACCTGATGCGACGCCTAGAGTAGCGCGATTCGTGCCAGACCTCTCTACCAGATAAGAGTGACATGGAACTTCTAGAGAAGATCGTCAACACGGCGTCCGAGTGGATTTGGGACAAAGGCATCCCGTTTCAAGGCGAAGACATCCCCTGGGTGGTAATCGCGCTGCTGGGCACAGGGGTATTCCTGACAATTCGCCTGGGGTTCCTGCAGCTTCGCAAATTAGGCCACGGCTTCGGGGTCACGTCCGGGATGTACGATGACCCGAGCGAGCCGGGGGACGTCTCCCACTTCCAAGCCCTGACCACAGCCCTCTCGGCGACGGTCGGCATCGGCAACATCGCCGGCGTCGCACTCGCCATCCATTGGGGCGGACCGGGCGCTCTGTTCTGGATGTGGATGACGGCTCTGCTGGGGATGGCCACGAAGTTTTCCGAGGTCACACTGGCGCAACACTACCGCGATGTGGAGAAGAAGGACCTCGACCCGCGCAAGTGGGAGGGGACGGTCTCCGGTGGCCCCATGTACTACATCGAGCGCGGCCTGGGCCCGGCATGGAAGCCGCTGGCCGTCTTCTTCGCCGTCATGCTGGGCACGACGGCCTTCTTGACCGGTAACGCCATCCAGGCGAACACGGTCGCCGACACGTTCAACACCACGTTCGGGGTGCCGGTCTGGGTGGCGGGGCTGGTGACGTCGTCCGTCGTGGCGCTGGTCATCATCGGCGGCATCACGCGGATCGGCAGAGTGACGGGCATCCTGGCGCCGGTGATGGCGGCGATCTATGCGGCCGGCGCGCTGACGATCATAGCTCTGAACTACGATCAAGTCATCCCGACGTTCGGGCTGATCTTCCGCGAGGCGTTCAATCCGACGGCCAGCATCGCCGGCTCCGGCGTGGGCGTCTTCATGCTGACGATGATCTGGGGAGTGAAGCGCGGGCTGTTCTCCAACGAGGCCGGCCAGGGCTCGGCGCCCATCGCTCACGCCGCCGCAAAGACGGACGAACCGGTGTCCGAGGGCGTGGTCGCGCTGGTCGAGCCGTTCATCGATACGATCGTCATCTGCACCATGACCGGCCTGGTCATCATCCTGACCGGCGTATGGTCGGCCAAGATCCCGACGGAGGTCACGCTGGACAAGGGCGACATCTCGTTCGTCGTCGAGACAGAGACCGGCAGGTATGACGATGTCGGCGCAGCGACCGAGATCCGGGTCGAGGACGGCCGCTACGTCGATTCCGGTGCCAGTGCGGCTCGGGTCGCCTGGCACGAGGTTGTTGTCGAGCCGTTGTTCGTCGATGCGGAACAGACACAGCCGTTCACCGGCGTCGTGTACACCGATCGTGAGATCGCGATGACCCGTACACACGCCACGTACACCACGCTGCACGGCGACGCGGTCGAGAGCGGGGCGCCGCTCACCATGATCGCGTTCCAGCGAGGCCTGCCAGGCGACTTCGGCAAGTACATCGTCCTCATCAGCGTCTTGCTGTTCGCGATCTCCACCGCCATCGCCTGGAGCTACTACGGCGACCGCTGCGCGAACTATCTGTTCGGAACTCGCGCCGTGCTGCCCTACAAGTTCGCTTTCGTAACGATGCACTTCGTCGGCTCGGTCCTCACGCTGGCGGTCGTCTGGACGCTGGGTGATGTGTTCCTCGGGATCGTCATCTTGCCCAACCTGCTGGCGCTGCTTCTGCTGTCGCCCAAGATCGTCGAGCTGACGAAGAGCTACTTCGAGCGCAAGCCGTGGATCGAGAATCGCGAGGTCCATCGCAAGCTTAAGGAGCAGGCCAGGCACAAGCCACTGGGCTAGAAGAGGGGAATTCAGTATCCAATATCCGACAGCCGACACTCGATGAACGGCTTGCGGACCAACGTTCGACTGTCGATGATCAAGATCCGATGGCCAAGGCCCGGATCTCGGATGTTGGGACTGGAGACTTGATCGTTGATGGACAACTAACAGTGACGCCGCCGGATCGTCTCGACCTCGCGCAGCGCGTCGCGAAGAAGCTGAAGGCTGCCTCATCGATAGCCATCGCCACCCACCGCAACGGTGACGGCGATGGCTGGGGCTCGGCCTGCGCGCTCGCCCACCACTTCGGTGCCGCCGGGATCGACGTTCGACTGCTCGCCGCCACACCGTACCCCGAGCGCTTCCGCTTCCTGCTGCCGGCGCGAGTCGAGCCGCTGCTGCCGGATGACGCGGGGCTCGAGGCGCTGCGCACGGCCGATGTACAGGTGGTCGTCGATGCCTCGGAGCCGAGCCGGTTGGGCGAGTTCGCGCCGCTCTACGAGCCGGCGCGAACGATAGTCATCGATCACCACGCCCTCGCTACGAACGAGATCGAGACCGCTCTGGCGCTCATCGATCCGGCCGCTGCGGCGACCGCCGAGCTTGTCTTCGATGTGCTGGTACAGACCGCCGACCCCATCGGTGCCGAGGCGGCGCGCTCGCTCTACGTCGGCCTGGTGACCGACACCGGATCGTTCCGCTACTCCAACACGAGTCCGCGGGTGCACCGCCTGGCTGCGACGCTGATCGAAGCCGGCGCCGACCCGGAGGCGCTGTACCGTCCCTTGTTCGCGAATCTGGCGCCGGCGGAGCAGGGAACGCTGCAGGCGACGCTGGAGCGGCTGGAGCACGATGAAGAGTCCGGGATCACCTGGGCGGCGCTGGAGGCCGAGGTGGGCCGCAGATTCGGGACGCTGGACGACTACGAGGGGGTCATGGAGCAGCTGCGCAACCTCGCCGGGACGGAGATCGCCATCCTGCTCAGGGAATTGGACGGCGGGACGGTCAAGATCTCGCTCCGTTCCACGGGACGTGCCAATGTCGCGGGGGTGGCCGGCTCGTTCGGCGGTGGTGGGCACGAGAAGGCGGCTGGGGCGGTGCTGGAGGACGACCTGGCCGGTGCCACGGCTCGGGTCCTCGCGGCCTGCCGGGCGGTCTTGGGGGGCGGCCCGGGCACCCGGGCTTGAGAGACGGCAACGCGGGCCGTATCTTAGAGCAGAAGCGAAGTTGGAGTGGGGCCGTAAGTCGGCCTGCGGCGTGGATTTCCCTGATTCGGGATGAGGGCATCCCACGGGGAGCGCGCTGTGGTGCAGCCAGCCAGTGACGTGTGGCGAGGGAGGTGGAGGCCGGTGAGCTTGCATCGAAGAAAACACGGTAGTGCGAATGGTTCCAGGCATCGAATGCTGCTAAA
>JBDHHZ010000025.1:0-18001 GCA_039589115.1 Gemmatimonadota bacterium
GCACACCGCACACCGCATACTGGTGCCGTTGCGCTGATGGTTCCGCGCCCTGATCTTGCCGACGATGAAGACGCGCCTGCAGCCGCTTCCCCTGTCCCTGCCGATCGTCGCCCTTCTGCTGGTGACCGCGCTCGCCTGCCCGATCGCTCGACCGCCCGTGCCGCAGGAGTACTACGACTTTCGCGCCGACCTGAGCGTAGCAGTGGATGACACGACGGTCGCGACGATCGCGGAGCACCCGGACATGCAGGCCCGGTTGGACAGCAGGCTCCCAGATCTGTCGGCCATTCTGACGACCGATTCGCTGATAGCGACGCTGGACGGGGATCCGGTGCTCTGGACGCTGGCAGGCCCGGTCGCCGCGAAGCTGCGCCAGACCCTCGAGGCGGATGGTGTCGGCGGACGAGTGCGCAGCGCATTCCGGAACGCCGACGGACAGCGTCTGGCCGTGGATGCCATCATCATAGGGTTTGGAAAGGCGCTACGTCGATTGAGGCGCGAGGCGGGGGACGAGGGGCGGTCGCGAGAGAGCGGCTAGCCCTCCTGCGGGTCCTCCATTCCGAAGAACGCGGCCAGTTCGAGCCCTCTGGTAGCTAGGATCCGCTCCACCGTATCACCGATCTTGTTGTTCGGCGTCGAGGCGCCGGCCGTCAGTCCGATCTCCACATCGCCCGCCGAAAGCCAGCCACGCTCGCTGATCACTTCGTCCGTCCCGACGATCTTGTGGGTGATCGTACCGGCCTCCGGGTCGATGCAGGTCGAGTCCTCGAGATGGTACGTGCGCGTGTGCTGAGCGCAGATCTGGGCCAGGTGGTTCGTGTTGCTGGAGTTGTAACCGCCGATCACGATCATTATGTCGGGAGGCGACTCCATCATGCGGGCCACGGCGTCCTGCCGGTCCTGGGTGGCGCTGCAGAGTGTATCGAAGTGGCGATAGTGCGAATCGAGGTTCTCCTCACCGTAGCGCTCGATCATCGCCCGGCGGAACTCCTCCGCGATCTGCGCTGTCTCCGACGCCAGCATGGTGGTCTGGTTGGCCACGCCGATCTTCGCGAGGTCGCGGTCCGGGTCGAGACCCTCGGAGCAGGCGTGTCCGAAGCGCTCGAGGAAATCGTCCCTGTCGCTGCCGGCGACGATGTAATCGCAGACGACCCGTGCTTCCTCCAGGTCGCGGACGATCAGGTAGGCGCCCTCCCCGTACCTGCTGGCCTGTGACGCGGTAGCCTTCGTCTCCTCGTGGTAGAACTTGCCGTGGATGATGGCGGTATGGCCGTCGCGCCCGTAGCTGTCGACCCGCTTCCAGACGTTCAGCACCGAGCCGCACGTTGTGTCGACTAGCAGGCAACCGATATCGCGCAGCGTCTCGAAGTCGTGCATCGTCACACCGAAGGCCGGTATGATCACGACGTCTTCCGGCGTGACGTCGCCGAAGTCGAAGCGGCCCTCGGCCCCTGGCATCAGAAACTCGATCCCAAGCTCGCGCAGCCGCGTGTTCACGTGGGGGTTGTGGATGATCTCTCCCAGTAAGAACAGGCGGCGGTCGGAGAACCTGTGTCGTGCCTCGTAGGCGTATTGCACGGCGCGGTCCACCCCGTAGCAGTAACCGAACTCCTCAGCCAGTCGTATCGTCACACCGCCTGCCGAAGCCCGGTATCCGCTCTCGCGAAGCCAATCGATGGCCTGAGAGTGATACTCCCCCTCGAGCACGGGCAGTACTGCCTTCTTCAGGCCGAGCCCGGTCCGGAAATAGGACTTCGCGTTCTCCATAGGATGAAAAGGGTACCGGAGGTCTATGGTGAACGCAAGGCGCCTAAGCGACCGGCCCGGCGGTGGCTTACGGTGGAGGGCGCGTGGAAGTTACTATTAGAGCCTGCCCCGACCCATGTGGAGGGAAATCTGGAGGCCACGATGGTTCGAAAGAAGAAGGAATACACCCGGCGCGAGATCGGCGATCACAAGCTGCGGCCCGAGAGCCTGATGATGGGGTTCGGCTATCGGCCCGAGTGGTCTGAAGGCGCCATCAAGTGCCCCATCTTCCAGACCTCCACCTTCGCATTCAAGAACGCCGAAGAGGGGAAGGCTTTCTTCGAGCTGGCCTATGGGCTGCGCGAGAAAGTGCCCGGCGAGAGCCTGGGGCTCATCTACAGTCGGCTGAACAATCCCGATCTGGAAATACTCGAGGACCGGCTGACGCTCTGGGACGATGCAGAAGCGGCAGCCGTCTGCAGCAGCGGGATGGCCGCCATCGCCACGACCGCCTTGACCTTCTTGCGGCCCGGCGATCTGCTCTTGCACAGCGAGCCTATTTACGGCGGCACGGAGCACCTGTTCACGCAAGTATTGCCCCAGTTCGGGATCGAGGCGATCGGGTTCCCGGCCGGGCCGGATGGACCGGCCGCGGCCGAGAAGGCGTTGAGCGAGAAGTCGGTGGCGGACCGTCTGGGAATGGTATTCATCGAGACGCCGGCCAATCCGACGAACGATCTCGTCGACATCTCCCACTGCGCAGAGCTGGCGAGCCGCTGCTGCGGCGATCGGAAACCGGTGGTAGTGGTGGACAACACCTTTCTCGGCCCGCTCTTCCAGCACCCGCTCGAGTTCGGCGCCGATCTGGTCATCTACTCGGCCACCAAATTCATTGGCGGCCATAGCGACTTGATCGCCGGCGCCGTGCTGGGCTCGGAGGAGCTGGTGGGCAAGGTTCTGGAGACGCGCACCTTCCTGGGCACTGCGTCGGAGCCGTGGACCGGCTGGCTGATCCTCCGCAGTCTCGAGACGTTAAAGATGCGGATGACGTCGCAGATGAAGAACGCCCGCTACGTGGCGGACTTCCTCGCCGAGCATCCTAAGGTCAGCAAGGTCAGCTATCTCGGGCATATATCGGAAGATGATCCGCAGTACCAGGTCTACCGGCGCCAGTGCGTCGCGCCGGGCGCCATGGTCGCGTTCGAGGTTCTAGGTGGTGAGGCGGAGGCCTTCCGTTTCCTCAACGCGCTGAAGCTCATTCACTTGGCCGTGAGCTTGGGCGGGACCGAGTCGTTGGCGGAGCACCCGGGCACCATGACGCATTCCGACATTCCGGCCGAGGACCAGCCGCGGATGGGGATCACGCCCGCGCTGGTACGCGTCTCGATTGGGGTCGAGCACTACGAGGACATCATCGCGGACTTGGATCAGGCTCTAGCGGCGGTGTAGCTGTCCCGGAGCCATTTGACGGTGCGGCGGATGCCGTCGGCGTAATCTACCTCGGGTATCCAACCCAGTTCGCGCCGGATCGATGTTCCGTCGAACAGTGTCGAGCACTCGAGCAGGTACGACAGGTCACGCTGGAGCCGGTACTCCGGGTGGAGCAGGGCGGCGCTTCGCAGTACGCCGGTCGGTATCGACCGCAGCCGAAGCGGCCGCCCGACTGCTTTGGAGATCAGTGAGACGAATTCGCGCGGCGTTGTCGCCGCGTAGCTCGGGGCGGTGTAGTCGGCGCCTCGTGCCTGGCTTCGCCCGAGCGGGGCGAGGAGCGCGCGGGCTGCGTCGTCGATGTAGAGGAACTCGACCGGCCGATCGAGATTGCCTGGCAACCACACGCTCTTGCCCTCTACCGCCCGCTCGAAGACCGCGTGAAGGAATCCCCTGGCCACACGCGGACCGTAGACCCCCGGGAGGTGCACGATCGTGCCCCCCTCCGCCGTGACCGCCTTCTCAAGGTCCGCACGCGCTGCGCCCAGTCGTGAGGGGCTGGCCTTGGCGTGGTCGGGCCCGACGCGCTCGCTCTGCGGCAGCCCGTAGACCCAGACGTTACCGGGCAACACGAATTGCCCACCGGGGCGCAGGGCCTCTAGGGCGAAGCGGGCCGCGTCCCAGCTGAGCGCAAACTGCCGCGGCGAGAATTCCACGCAGTGGAGCACCGCGTCGGCTCCGTCCAGCGCCCCCGCCACGGCCGTCCGATCCATGATGTCACCTTCTGCGATCTCCACCCGCTCGTGCCGGCAGCGCCGCCGCAGGCGCTCACCGTCGCGCACGAAGGCTCGGACCTCGTGGCCGGCCTGAATCAGCATCTGCAAACTGGCCAGACCTATGGTTCCGGTCGCACCGGTGACTGTGACTCGCATGCCGCGCAAGTTATCACCGATCGCGGTGCATGGCGATGAACGGGCTGCCGTGTTGGCAGAGCCTGGGGAGATCGGGAGAGCCTCGGGGCGGAAGCCATGCCAGCCTGGCGCGAGAACCTTGGCACGGAGAGTGCGTTATCGGGCACGTACCCCTAGCTTTGAGGGGGCCCCGGAGCCTGAGGCCGGCCCGGTGCGTTATTGAGAGCGAGAGGAGAAAGACGTTGACAGACATAGAGCCAGGAACGACCGACAGACAACAACTGCCAGTGCTGCCGCTCCGGGAGACCGTGGTCTTTCCGGGCGTGACCGCGCCGATCGTTGCGGGCCGGGACAAGACGCTCCGCGCCATCGATACGGCGCTGGAGGGCGAAGGCGAAGTGAAGCGGATCTTCGCCGTCGCGCAGCGCGAGAACGCCGACGAGCCGACGTCCGATGTGCTTTACAACATCGGGGTCATCTGCAAAATCGCGCAGGTCCAGCGCTTCCCCGGTGGCTTGCAGCTCCTGCTGGAAGGAGAGCGGCGGGCGACGGCGCTCCACTATGCCGAGAGCGCAGACGGGTACCTCGAGGGGATCGTCACGCCGCTCGCAGATCAAGGGCCGCTCAATCTCGAGGACGCCGCGTTCCAGGGCTTGTTCCGGGAAGTCAGCGAAAAAGCAGCCGATCTCGGCCGACACCGGGGCGTGCCGGAAGAGATCATCGAGCGCTTCATCAGAGCCGTCGAGGAGCCCGGCGCTCTGTCGGATCATGTCGCCTACTACATGGAGCTGGGCGCCGCCGACAAGCAGGAACTGCTGGAGACGACCTCGGTCGAGCTGCGCTTGCGGAGAATCCTTGTGCACCTCTACCGCCAGATCGCCATGCTGGAGGCTCAGGAGCACATCCGCTCCAAGGTGCAGGAGGAGTTGGGCGAGCGTCAGCGGGAGATATACCTGCGCGAGCAGCTGAAGGCGATCCGCCGCGAGCTCGGCGAAGAAGACTCCGATGCCGAGATCGAGGAGCTGCGCGAGCGGCTGCTGACACTCGAGCTTCCGGAGGAGGCGCAGGAGGAGGTCGATCGCGAGTTGCGGCGTCTGGAGCGAGTGAACCGCGAGTCGGCGGAGGCTCAGGTAATCCGCACCTATTTGGAGTGGATCGCCGACTTGCCGTGGAACGAGCGATCCGAGGACCGTCTCGATATCGATGAGGCGCGGGTGATCCTCGACGAGGACCACTACGGCCTTAGCGACGTGAAGGAGCGGATCCTCGAGTTCCTGGCGGTGGGCAAGATGCGGCGCGAGCGTGCGGAGAGCGAGGAAGAGAGGGCGAAGGCTATGGCCTCCGGCCCCATCCTGCTGTTCCTGGGCCCGCCGGGAACCGGTAAGACTTCGGTGGCGAAGTCCATCGCCCGGGCGCTGGGCCGCGAGTACGTCCGCGTCTCGCTGGGCGGCGCCCGCGACGAGGCGGACATCCGTGGCCACCGGCGCACCTACGTGGGTGCCATGCCGGGCCGCATCGTCCAGGGCATGAAGCGGGCCGGTACCAAGAATCCGGTCTTCCTGCTGGACGAGGTGGACAAGCTGGGAGTGTCGTTCCAGGGCGACCCATCGGCGGCGCTGCTCGAGGTGCTGGACCCCGCTCAGAACAACAGCTTCACCGATCACTACCTGGGCGTCGGCTTCGACCTGTCGGAGGTGCTGTTCGTCTGTACCGCCAACTTCGGCCACCAGATCCCGGCCCCGCTGTTCGACAGAATGGAAGCGACCGATTTCAGCGGATACACCGAGCTGGAGAAGCTGGAGATCGCCAAGCGCTACCTGCTACCGCGGCAGCGCGACGCTTCCGGCCTGACGGAGGTACAGCTCGAGGTCAGCGATGATGCGATGATGGCGGTCATCAACGAGTGGACGCGCGAGGCCGGTGTGCGGCAGCTGGAGCGCGAGTTGGGCAGCCTCGCCCGCAAAGCCACGCGCGAGATCGCCGAGGGCAAGGCCGAGAAGATCACACTGGACCGGGACAACCTGCGCGAGCTGCTCGGTAAGCCGAAGGCGCACCCCGAGAAGATGCTGCCCGAGCCGCAGGTGGGCGTTGCCACCGGCATGACGTACACGCAGGTGGGCGGCGACATCATCTTCGTCGAGGCCAGCGTGATGCCTGGCAAAGGTCAACTCGTGCTGACCGGCCAGCTCGGCGATGTGATGAAGGAGAGCGCCCGCGCGGGCCTCACCTTCGCTACGACGCATCACATGCAGCTCGGGATAACCGAGGACCGCTTCAAGGATGTGGACGTGCACTTGCACGTGCCGGCGGGCGCGGTTCCCAAGGAGGGTCCGTCGGCCGGCATCACCATGGCCACGGCGCTGGTCAGCGCGCTCTCCGATCGGCCGATAAGAAACGATCTGGCAATGACCGGCGAGCTCACGCTCACCGGCCGCGTTCTACCCATCGGCGGTCTGAAGGAGAAGGTCCTCGGCGCCTGCCGGGCCGGCATCTCCGAGATCGTCCTGCCGAAGGAGAACGAGCACGACATCGAGGACATCCCGGAAGAGGTGACCTGCAAGCTGAACTTCCACCTCGTGGAAACGCTCGAGGAAGTCCTGGCCGCATCGCTCGCCGGTGTACGCCTGGAAGACGGGAAGCTCGTCTTCGATGAGCCGGGAAAGCCGGGCGCCCCGTCGACCGAGCCCGACCCCAGCGTGCTGGTCGGTCACGATGACGAATCGGCGGGCCAGCCCGACATGATCAACTAGTCTCTATTGGGGATTCTCGAACGCGATTCGGCGATTCGGTGATTCGGGGTTTCGGGGAAGGTCAGAGGGTTTCTCGGAGGCGTGCCGCGTGAGAGCGGGCTCCTCCTACCGCGCCAGGGAGGGTGCTGAGGGGGGCTCGAGCGGACATTTGGAGCGCCCTGGCCCGTGCAGCGTCTGCGCCCGAGCGCCGCGCGACATGAAGCGAGGCCCCCCTCAGCACCCGACCGGCCACCGCGATTAGAAGATCGCCAGCTTCAGATACCGACCCGGATTCTGCTGGATGTCCTGGCTCAGCGAGCTGACGCTGTTGACCGCCGACCTTAGGTCCTCGTAGAGGCTCGGATCGTTGACCAGCAGGCCCAGCGTGCCCTCGCCGCGATCGACCTTGTCCGCCACAGAGGCGATCGATTCCGCCGTCTGCTTGAGGGTCTCTGCCGTTTCGGCCAGCGCAGCGGCCGTCGCCTCGATGTCGGCCACCGCCTTGTCCACGTCCGTTCCCTCAACCGTTTCCTGCAGTGTCTCGGCCGTCTGCCGGAGGCTCCGACTCAGAGCGGCGAAGTCGTCGCCGTTCTCTCGCACCAGCCGCTCCAGCTCTCGCAGCGTGCCCTGAAGCGCGGCGGCGCTGCCGTGGACGTCGTCGATCGCGGTGTCCGCAAGGAGCCGCTCGATCTGGCCCAGTACAACCTGGGCCTGGTCCCCGAGGTCACCGGCCAGGTCCATCAGCCCGGTAGTCGTTCCGACGGCCAGAGTATCGCCGTCACTCGCCATGGTCTGCGATGAGCCGGCCTGTAGCGCGATGATCACGTCGCCGAACACGCCGACGGACTGGAGCAAGGCTCGCGAGTCTCGCGGCAGCTCGAGGTCACGGTGCAACCGGAGCCGCACGATCACCCTGTCGGCGGCCACCAGTCTGACGGAGGTCACCACGCCGACTTCGACACCCGCCAGGCGCACGCGGTCGCCCTTATCCAGGCCTGACGCGTTGGGAACGACCACCACCACATTGTATCCTCGCTCGCCGAGCGGCTGGCCCGTCAGCCAGAAATAGCCCCACAAGAGCACAATAAAGCTCACGATCGTCAGCAACCCGATCCAGAGTTCCGCTTTCTTCCTGCGTCGCCGAGGCACTTATTCCTCCTAAGCCGCTTGAATCGAGTCTATGGACGGACTGACGAACCGCTGCACGACGGGATCATCACTGGTGCGGAATTCCTCTACGGTCCCTTCGAAGCGGATCTTCGCTTCGTAGAGCAGGGCTATGCGGTCGGCCACGCGGAACGCGTTGTCCAGATCATGAGTGACGATGATGCTCGTGACTCCGATCGTGTGCTGTAGATGGTCGATCAGGTTGGTTACGATGAACGCGTTTTCCGGGTCGAGCCCTGTTGTGGGCTCGTCGTAGAGCAAGTAGTTCTGGTGGCCGGCAAACGCCCTGGCGATGGCCACCCGCTTCTGCATGCCGCCCGAGAGCTCCACTGGATACAGCTCCGCGACCGTGGGATGCAGGTTCACCAGACGCAGGCACTCGGCCACCCGCTCCTCGCATTCCTGTTTCTTGATCCGGCAACCGTCGACATCCATGCCCAACTGGATGTTCTCGCCGACGGAGAGCGAGTCGAAGAGAGCGGCACCTTGAAACACGTACCCTACGCGCTGGCGGACCTGGTTCAGCTCGCGGCGATTGGCCTTGGTTATCGAGACGCCATCGACGAACACGTCACCCGCGTCGGGCTCGATCAGGCCGATGATGTGCTTGAGCAGGACGCTCTTGCCGGTGCCGGACGGGCCGAACAGGGCGAGTGTTCCGCCTTCGTGCACACCTAAGGAGACATCGTTCAGGATGACGTTCTTCCCGAAACTCTTGCTCACTCCGATCAAATCGATCATCGATACTGTCTCGCCACGTAGGAGGTACTAGCCGAAGGCCTTGAGCAGTCGCGCCAGCACCGCGTCCCAGAACATGATCGCCACCGTTCCCGAGACGACAACGGATGTGGTGGTGCGACCCACGCCTTCCGCTCCGCCGGCCGCGCGCAGGCCAACGTAGCATGCGATGAAAGTGATAGTGAAGCCGAACACGGCCGCCTTGATTAGCCCGAACCAGAGCGCGAAATCGTGAAAATAGTTGCGCACTCCGTAGACGAACTCGGCGGACGTGATCGGCAGCGTCAGCAAAGCGCCCAGCCAGCCGGCACCTATGCCGACGAAGTCGGCCAGTACGACGAGCGGTGGTAACATAAGGGTGCCGGCGAGCACCCGCGGCACGACCAGCTGCTCCACCGGATCGCGGCCCACCGCACGGAGCGCATCCACCTGCTCCGTCACCACCATCGTGCCCAACTCGGCGCCGATACGGGCGCCGATACGCCCCACCAATACCAGTGCGGTGACCAGTGGCCCCAGCTCTGTCAGGACGCTGGCTGCCACAACGCTACCGACGATCCAGATCGGAACGGTCCCGGTGAACTGATAGCCGCTCTGCTGTGAGGTGACGGCGCCGGAGAGCGCTGCTACCAGTACGACCACCGGTATGCTGCCGATGCCCATGTCGTACATCTGCTCCAGCAAAGCGCGGTAGTACCGCCGTGGTCGGGCCGACGCTATCAGGGCCCGCACGCCCAGGATGGCCATGCCGGCCGCATGACTGAGGGTCGTGACGATGCTCGCGCCTACTGCGGCGGGGATTCGTGATAGAACAGTACCGGCTGTTACCGGTTTCTGTGTTGCGGTCTGCGACATTCGGAAAAACGTATGAAGGCTCGGCCGAGCCGCTGCCAAGCGATTGTCGGCCATGCGATTTCGGTCCCCGGGAGGATCCAGGTCACCCGGAGAGCCGCAAAACGTATGAGTATATGCAAATAGGCCGTACGTGCCTAGACCCGTCAGCGCCTGGCGGATGGTCGATTAGCTGACGAATTCGTCGAGGAATGCCCTAGGGGACAGGCGGGAGCCAGTGGCGCTCTCCAGAAGCGTCTGCCACCGCATACTGGAACCGGGCCCGAACACCCGCTCCCGCAGAAAACCGCCTAATGCATCACAGCCGACGTAGCCTCTGGGCCCGGAGCCGTCCAGGACGTCCCGGCGTATGGCGGCGCCCAGCTGTGAGGCGATGAGCTCTCCCAGCAGGTAGTTGTGGTAGTAGACAGGCGCCACGGTCAGGTGGATCTTGGCGGCCCAGTCGGGTGCCTTCCGGTCCTCCGGCCGGGCCAGCAGCTGCAGCTCTTCGACAAGGTCCCACCACATTTCATCGAGGTCATCACGCTCCGGGTCCGCGTAGAGCTCTCGCTCGAAGTAGGTCATCACGATCACCCAGCGCGCCGTCAGCAGCATCTCGAAGCGCAGCGCCCGCGAAGCACGCTGCTCCACTCCAGCCCGGCCCTCCAGGTTCGCGCCCGCCGCCGACTCGAGCCAATCGACATCGTAGGCGAGGCGGTCCATGAACATCGCGATCGCCTCGGTCGTCGCTATGTGGGCCGGTTGCCGCAGAAGCCAGGGTAGTGATCGTGGGATGTACTTCTCATACGCCGCGTGCCCTAGCTCGTGGAGCAGGATGCCCATCCAGCGGTCGTCCTCCTTCAGGTTGCAGAGGATTCGGACGTCCCCCTCGCGGTCGATGTCGGTGCAGTAAGCGTGCTGGTCCTTCCCCGACCGCTCGTGCAGGTCGCTGCGCTCCAGGATGTCGAGGATCGGCAGGCCGATTCCGCTGTAGAAGCGGTCCGCGATACCGGTCAGATCGCGGTCGCGGAAGTGAGCCGCCAGCCCAAGCTCCTCGCTGAGCGGTGGCTCCTGAAAGAAAGGATCTTCGTAGTGCCAGGGGCGAAGCGACTCGGGCCGAATCGCAAAGCGTTCAGCGATGCGCGCGTCGAACTCCGCTTTCGCCTCCGCGAACGGCTCATCGGTGCGCTGCTTCAGTTCGGCGAAGACGCTCATCAACTCGTCCTCGTCGATCTCGTGCAGCTCCAGTTGCATCGCATAGAAGTCGCGAAAGCCGAGCGATCGTGCGGCATCGTTGCGGCGCCCGACCAGCTTGAGTAGTCGGCCGGCGACTCGCGGTGCGATCTGCTTCGAAGCTTCCCAGGCGGCCTTGCGCCGCCCCTCGTCGCGCTCGCTGCGCAGGACATCGAGGATCTCGTTGTTCGTAACCTCGCTACCGTCCAGCTGGGCGCGAAACGAGTAGAACTCCGCCTGGATGTCGTTGCTGCGGCGGACCAGATCGTCGATCACCGAACCGGGCAGCAGGTTGGGGCGGTGCTCGAGGGCGAGCAGCTCCAGCTGGCGGCGGATGTGAGGGTCGCGGAGCTCCGATGACGACAGGAGCTCCACGATCGTCTGATAGCGCGTCACAGAACTGAGGAACTTGCGCAGGCGCGTTTCGGCCTCGGTCGCCTTCTCCTGTGCTTCCGCTGTGCCGGTGGTGCTGGCCTCCCAGTGGGCGAGGTTCACAGCGACCTCGAGCGGCCTCAGCTCGTCTACTATGTCCGCGAGAAACTCCCGCGCATTCTGTTCGGCCATCTTGCTGCGGGTCTGGCCTCTACTTGCCGAGGTCTTTCGCGATCTCGTCGTAGAGGCGTGTCATGATGTCGATGCCCTTATGATACAGATCGAGCGACATCCACTCGTTCGGCGAATGTAGGTTGCAGCCGGGCAGCGCGAAGCCCAGCAGCAGGACCGGGGTCTCCAGTATCTGCTCTATCATGGGCACGATCGGGATCGAGCCGCCCTCACGGATGAACAGCGGGTCTCTACCGAACACACCGATCACCGCTGCGGTTGCCGCCTTGAAGGCGGGGCCCTCCGGGTCGACCGCCCAGGGCATGGCGCCGGAGTGAAAGTCGAGCTCCATCTCGACGCCCTCCGGCTTGAGAGCGCGGACGTAACTCTCGAACGACTCGCGGATGACTTTTGGATCCTGATCGGGGACGAGTCGCATCGAGATCTTCGCCATCGCCTTCGCCGGGATGATCGTCTTCGCGCCCTCGCCGGTGTAGCCGGAGAGCACTCCGTTCACGTCGAGGGTGGGTCGCGCCCAGATCCGCTCGATGAAATGGACGCCGGCCTCGCCGCCACCGATCGCCGGAACGCCAGCCTCCACCCTAAAGTCCTCCTCGGTCATAGGGATCTCGGCGTAGCCCTTCTTCTCAGCAGGGCTCGGCGGCTTCACCGCATCGTAGAAACCGGGCACCGTCACCCGGCCGTCCTCGTCCCTCAGCTTGGCGATCATCTCGGCCAGCGCATTCGCCGGGTTGACCACGCCGCCGCCGTACTGGCCCGAGTGCAGGTCTTGGCTGGGCCCGGACAGGCGGACCTCCATGTAGGCCATCCCGCGAAGGCCTACGCAGATGCTGGGAAGATCCTCCGCCAGCATCGGCGTATCGGAGATGACCGCCACGTCGCAGGCGAGCAGGTCCACGTTCTCTTTGATGAAAGTCTCCAGGTTGACGCTGCCTACTTCCTCTTCGCCCTCGAACAAGAACTTCAGGTTCACCGGCGGGGTGCCCTTCGCCTCTCGATAGGCTTCCAGCGCCTTCATGTGGATGTGGATCTGGCCTTTGTCATCGGCGGTGCCCCGGGCGTACATGTTCCCGTCGCGCACCGTCGCCTCGAAGGGCGGCGACTTCCACTCGTCCAGCGGCTCCACCGGCTGGACATCATAGTGGCCGTAGACCAGCATGGTGGGCACGTGCACCCCCGCCTCCATTAGCTCGCCGTATACGATCGGGTGGCCCGCCGTGGAGATCACCTCCGCCTTCATGCCCAGATCGCCCAGCTTCACCTTCAGCCAGTCGGCGCAGTGAGCCATGTCCGCCTTGTGCTCCGAGCGGGCGCTCACGCTGGGGATGCTCAGAAACTCGCTGAGCTCATCCTCGTACTTCTTCCGGTTGTCCTTTAGCAGCTTCTCCAGAGACATGGCGATGCCCCCTTGTGTGAGAATGGGCGTTTTGTACGGGGAGGCTAAGATAAGGCGGTCGCCGCCGGCCGGCTACACGCCCCTAGGGCGAAAGGGGCGGTCTGAAGGCCGTTCGGCGGGGTCCCTTGCCGGAGCGCGTCGCGTCCCCAAGTTTGCCCACACCCCAACCAACGCCGATGACCCGAATGATACCGGAGGTACCCGATGCTACGGTCAGCGCGCGCTTGGCTCGCACCAACACTGATGCTGGCGGTTGCCGCTACGGCAGCTTGCTCGGCGTCCCAGGCACCGACTGCCACCTCCCCGGCACCCAGCCAGGAGAGCATGGCCACCACACCCGACCAGGAAGCCGCCCCGCTTCTCACCGGTGTGGAGGCCGTGGACGCGGCTGGGCTCGGGAAGATGTGGACGTTCGACAACCCGCCCCTCGACTACCTGCAGGAGCGGTACGACTTCAGCCCGTCGTCGAGCTGGTTCGAACATCTGCGCCTCTCCTCGTTGAGGAGCGGTGGATGCTCGGCCTCGTTCGTCTCGCCGGACGGCCTGGTCATGACCAACCACCACTGCGCGCGTGGCTGTATCACCGCCGTGGGTGACGAAGAGAACGACTACTACACAAACGGCTTCTACGCGGCCTCGCGCGATGACGAGGTTCAGTGCCCCAGGTACTTCCTCGATCAGTTGATCGAGATCGTGGACGTGACGGAGCGCGTCGATGCAGCGGCGCCCGCCGGCGTCTCCGAGGAAGAGGCGACCGTACTCAAGCAGGGAGAGAGGGCCCTCATACAGGAGGAATGCGAGGCGGCCAGCGGCATGAGGTGCCAGATCGTCTCGCTTTACCACGGCGGCATCTACTCGATCTATAAGTACAGACGCTATGACGACGTGCGGCTGGTCTTCGCGCCCGAGGGTCAGGCCGCCTTCTTCGGCGGCGATCCCGACAACTTCACCTACCCGCGCCACGATCTGGACCTCACGCTACTCCGCGTCTACGAGAACGGCGAGCCGTTCCATCCCGAGCACTACCTGACGTGGAGCGAAGCGGGAGCTGCGGAAGGCGAGATGATCTTCGTCACCGGTAATCCGGGCACGACCCTTCGCCTGCGGACCGTGGCGCAGCTCGAGTACCTGAGGGACGGTGCCTATCCGGCTACGCTGCGGTCGCTCGAAGAGCGGCTCAGCGTGCTCAGGGAGCTGGCAGCCGAGGACGAGGAGGCGGCGGTCAGGTACCGCAACCAGATCTTCGGCCTCGAGAATGGTTACAAGCAGTACGTCGGCTACATCGAAGGGCTGAACGACCCCGAACTGATGGGAAGCAAGCAGGCATGGGAGAGGAGCTTCCGCGCGGCGGTGGCAGCCGATCCAGGATTGCAGGCCGCCTACGGCAGCGCCTGGGATGAGATCGCCACGGTCAATCGCGAGCTGATCCAGCTAGATCCGGAGCGCCGTTACGCATCCTTCTCCAACATCAACACTCTCGGGGTCGCCGCGGCCATCGTTCGCTACACCGACGAGATGGCGAAGCCGGCCGACGAGCGGAGCTACAGCGACGAGAGGCTGGCCAGGATGCAGAGGCAGCTTACGGGTCAGCTCCAAATCGGCCAGGACTACGAGGAACGGCTGCTCGCCATCCGCCTGGCGAAAGCCGAGAAAGCGCTGGGCTCCGATCACGCATGGATACAGGCCGCGTTAGGCGGCCGCGAGCCGGCCGAGGCGGCGCGCGCCCTGATCCGAGAGAGCAGTATGGGTGATCTCGCGGCCCGGCAGGCGTTGTTGGATGGAGGGCCGGCAGCGGTGGCGGCGTCGGATGACCCGGCGGTCGTCTTCGCTCGTAGCGTGTATGCTCGCTCTGACGAGTTGCAGCAGCGACTGGAAGAGCTGGGCGCCATCGAGTCGGTGCACGAGGAGCGGGTGGCGAAGGCGCTGTTCGAGATCTACGGGACGATGCTGCCGCCCGATGCGACGTTCACGCTGAGGCTCCAGGACGGAGTCGTTCGCCGATACGCCTACAACGGGACGTATGCTCCGTACAAGACCACCTACTACGGTTTGTATGACCGGGCGGCGTCCTTTGACTACCAGGAGCCGTGGCACCTCACGCAGCGCTATCTCGATCGGAAGGATCAAATCGATCTCTCGACGCCGCTGAATTTCGTTTCGACCGCCGACATCATCGGAGGCAACTCGGGTAGCCCGGTCGTCAACCGTGAGGCGCAAGTCGTCGGCCTCGTGTTCGATGGCAATATCGAGTTCTTCCCCGGCAGGTTCCTGTTCCGGGAAGACGATTCGGGCCGCACCGTGTCAGTCCACTCGATGGCGATCATCGAGGCGCTGAGAAAGATCTACGATGCCGGTGCCCTGGCCGACGAGATTCAGGGTGTAAACTGAATGCGAGAATGAACGATGGCGGAAGCGACTGAACGACGCAGGCTCTCTCGTACCGCGTACGAGGAGATCCCCGGCGACCAGTACGAGCCCTACGTACCTGCGGAAACACGCATACTAGAGTTCAGCTGGCGCGCTGTGATCCTCGGCGCCCTGTTCGGGATCGTCTTCGGAGCGGCGAACGCCTACCTCGGACTGCGCGTAGGCCTCACCGTGTCGACCTCGATCCCCATCGCCGTCATGACGGTGGCCGTCTTCAGGGCGTTCGTGCGTGGCGGTACGATCCTCGAGCACAACATCTCCCAAACGGTTGGGTCTGCGTCGTCCAGTCAGGCCTCGGGGCTGATCTTCACCATCCCCGCGCTATTCATGTGGGGGTTCAGCCCGAGCGTTCTGAAGCTGCTGGTCATCGCGCTGGGCGGCGGGCTGCTCGGCGTGTTGTTCATGATTCCGCTGCGGCGCTTCTTGATCAAAGGCGAGCACGGCAAGTTGCCGTATCCCGAGGGGACCGCGTGCGCCGAGGTGTTGGTGGCGGCGGACGCCGGCGGCACGCAGGCGCGCAATGTGTTCATGGGGTTGGGTATTGGCGCGCTCTACAAGTGGTTGATGAGCGGGCTGAACCTCTGGCCGCGCGAAGCATGGGCCAAGGTGCCTTTCCTGCCCAAGGGTCAGATCGGAGTCGATGTGGCGCCGGCGCTGATCGGTGTGGGCTACATCCTGGGCGCCAAGATCGGTCTCGTTATGGTGGGCGGCGCCGCCATTTCGTGGCTGATCCTCATCCCGGCCATCGAGATCATCGGGCGCAGCATGACCGAGCCGTTGTATCCGGAATTGACCCTGCTGATAACTGATATGAGTCCGGAGACGATCTGGACCCGTTACATCCGCTATGTCGGAGCGGGCGCGGTTGCGACGGCCGGGATCGCCACGCTGATCCGTTCCATACCGATGATCGTCACTTCGTTCAAGGAGGGGGTGCGCGGATTGCGCAGCCGCTTCGAAAGCTCGGCGGTCGTGCAGGCGATCAAGCGCACCGAAGATGATCTACCTTTCAACTTCGTGTTGATCGGAGTGGGCCTCGTCGTGCTGTTCCTTGCCGCCATGCCCCACGTATTCGGGTTCATCGAGTCCATAACTGTGCGGGTCCTGGCCGCGCTCTTAGTAGCCATCTTCGCCTTCTTCTTCGTCACGGTGTCGAGCCGCATCGTCGGACTTGTCGGTGTCACATCCAACCCGACGTCGGGCATGACGATCGCCACGCTGCTCGGTACGAGCTTGATCTTCGCCGCGCTCGGTTGGACGGACGACATGGGGCGCGTGGCTGCGCTTTCCATCGGGGCCGTGGTCGCCATCGCCGCTTCGATCGCCGGCGATACGTCGCAGGACCTGAAGACCGGATTCCTGCTCGGTGCGACGCCGAGGAGACAGCAAACCGGCGAGCTGATCGGTGTACTCACCGCCGGCTTCTTCGTCTGCGCCAGCATATTGGCATTGGAGCGTGCCTACGGGTTCGGCTCGGCCGAGCTGCCGGCCCCGCAGGCGAACATGATGATGCTCGTCATCGATGGCGTACTGCAGGCCGAGGTCCCGTGGCGCTTTGTCCTCATCGGCGTCGGGCTCGCGCTGGTCGCCGAGATGTTCCGGATCCCCTCGCTCGCCTTCGCCGTAGGTATCTACCTGCCGATCACCACGATGATGCCGATCTTCATCGGCGGCATGCTTCGTAAGTTCCTCGAGGGCCGGCAGGCCACCCAGCAGGGTAAGGAGGACGTGCGTGAGCAAGGCGTGCTGCTCGCCTCCGGCCTGATCGGTGGTGACGGGCTGATGGGAGTCGGCATAGCGTTCTGGGCAGGCGCCTTCGGGATACCCGAGGGATTCGGGCACGAGTGGATGGGATCGTTCGCCGGCGGTTTCGCCCTAGCCATGCTGACGCTGCTGGCGGTCATGATTGTGAAGGCGGCACATCGAAAGGTGAGTCAGTAGCCGGGTGGGATTCGTAGCGCCAAAGGCTTGCCCACTGGAACTCGAACGGTCTAAGTTCTTGCCATGAGCGCTGAAGTACAGCAACCATCGGGTCAGGCGCCGGATAAGTCCTCTGGGGAGCTCGAGCAGGTAGGAACGCTGACGCGCCTCGCAGACAATCGTCAGTACTCCCTGGGCTTCGGTAGCCTGCGCGTCGGCCGCCAGCGCCGGGCCGATCTGGTCATCACCGACAAGACGGTCTCCCGGCACCATGCCGACCTCTGCTATGAGAGCGGCCGCTACGTTCTCTACGATCACAGCACCAACGGCACATGGATCAACGGTACCCTGGTGGCCGTTGCCCAGCCGCTTCGTAACGGTGACAGGGTCAAGTTCGGCAAGGTCGAATTCAGCTTCACGTTGAGGAGTGTGCCAAAGGAAGTTGCCTTGCGGGAGGCGGAGGCGACCGCGCCGAAGAAGATACCGCGCACGTCCACCCTGATCATGAAGGGCGGGAAAGGTAAGCGGCGCATCGGCAGACTCGCCCTCAAAGTACTGCTGGCTGTGCTGGCCGCGGTCATCGTTGCGGCCGTTTTGATCAACTTCCTCCTGCCCGATCTGGCGGCGCGCATCATCGAGCAGCTGCCGCCGGGCTTGCAGGGGGCGTTGGGCGGCGGCGGTTAACGGCGCAGGTACCTTCAGCACATCGCGGAAGAAAGAAACGGGCGGCCCCAAAGGGCCGCCCGTTTTGCCAGCTGCAGTGAGGCTCGCTGACCTAGTCGAACGGGAAGCAGATCTCGAACGCCGGACCGAGCATTGGCAGCAGGTGCTCGACGAACTGGCCGGCCGACTCGAAGAGCAAGAGGAGCGCGAAAATGGCATCCTGAGACAGCAGATCGCCGGAGGCATCC
>JBDHHZ010000026.1:0-17509 GCA_039589115.1 Gemmatimonadota bacterium
GCTATCGGGCGGCTGCGGATCGTACTGCCGTGGGCCCCGATGGTCTGATCGCCGAGGTCATCGAAGAATCGGAGGCCGACGCCCTCGAGAGAGCCTCTCGCGTGCTCGGGCTGATCTATCCGCTGCGCGACATCCTGGCGGTGTATCAAGGACTGACTTCGGGCAACGCGGCGATGCGCTCCGGCGGCTTCGAGCTGCTTGCCGGCACGCTGTCCCGTACCCATCGCCGCCTCTTCGCTCCGCTCGCCGACCCCGAACTGTCGGTGGACGAGCGAGCGCACCGCGGTGCTGATCTGTTCGATGGAGTCATTGTCGAGGATCGGGATGCGGTGCTCGAACGCCTGGCCGGCCAGGTCGATAAGCCCTGGCTGGCGACCGTCGCTGCTGTGGCTTCCGGTCGCAGGTCCCCTGATACCGAGCGGAGAGTGCGGAAGCCGTATCACCTACACCGAATTCCCGGAACCGGGAAAGCTCTTACCGCCCTGCTGGCGGAGGATGGCACGATGTTGAAGTTAGTGGAACGCGCCGACTTCCTGCGCGACGTCGAGTTGTTCTCGGATGTTCGAACCGAGGACCTGGCAAAGATCGCCGCCATCGCACAGGAGAGAGAGTACGCCGACGGCGCGACGCTGTTCGCCGAAGGCGAGGAAGGTTCGCAGCTCTACCTCGTCGTCTCGGGACAGATCCGTGTGACGCGCCGCGACGAAGTCGCGTTCATCGCGGATCGCAGTGAATCTGTCGGCACTCCTTCCCTCATCGACGCGCGACCTCGAGAGTTCACCGCCCAGGCGACCCGCCATACCCGCGTTCTCGTCATCGAGCGTGACGACTTCTATGACCTCATGCGCGATCACTTCGACCTCGTCGAGGGCCTGCTGGTTCACCTCACCGATGTCGTCCGCAGGCTCAACGAGCGAATCGAGGTCACCATGCGGCCCGGGTTGGGTGATCGGCCCTGGAGACGCGCCGACCGGGACCGGTAGCCGGTGGACGTCAGTGTGCGGTGTGCAGTATGCGGTGAGCAGTGGGGTGCCAAGCGATTAGCTGACTCCCTGACTACCGACCTCCCCACCGCACACTGAAGACTGCATACTGCATACCGCACACCGCTCACTGCAACCCGATCATCCCCCCACCGCATACTGCAGACCGCGTACTGCATACTGATCCTTGACAGCGGGGCCTTCCTGCTGCATTTTTAGCATACTGCTGCTTTTCTAGCAACCAACGCCCACGCTGGGGCGTCCAACTACTTGTGGATTGGGGCCATCTAATGGACAGCTCGACGCACATGGAACTGAGCCGGCGCGAGCGCCAGATCATGGACATCCTGTATCGCCGCGGGCGAGCTACGGTGGGGGAGGTGCTGGAGGAGTTGCCGGATCCGCCGAGCTACTCGGCGGTTCGTGCGCTACTGCGCGTGCTGGAGGAGAAGGGGCACGTGGGGCACGAGCAGGACGGGCCGCGCTACGCGTACAAGCCGACGCTACCGCGTGCGGAAGCGCGGGAATCGGCGATGCAGCGCCTGATCCGCACGTTCTTCGATGGTTCTGCTGAGAAAGCGGTGGCGGCGTTTCTGGACATGTCGGCGACCGACCTGTCGAAGGAAGAGCTGTCGCGGCTCGCCGAGTTGATCGACCAGGCCAGGAAAGAAGGACGGTAGCCATGATAGAGCAAATCGGCGGGAACAGCCTCGCGTACGTTCTTCTAGATGCGACTGTGAAGGGCGTCCTGGTACTGGCACTGGCCGCAGGCGTGAGCCGGATCCTGAGTCGAGGGCCGGCATCGGTCAGGCATCTGGTCTGGAGCCTGGCCTTGTGCGCCGTGCTGGTACTGCCGGCTCTGACCCTGCTCGTGCCTAGTTGGAGCGTGCCCGGCCTGTCGCGCGTCGCACCGGCCGAGACGCCGGCCGTCGAGGCCGGTACCGAGCAGGTGGCTCCGAGGGCTCGGGAGACGGGGTCGGCACGCATACCGCCGGCGAAGGCACGGGCTGAGCGTCCCGGACGCTTCTCCGTCGCCGCTCAGTCGATCGCGACCGCCGGTGGAGGATCCGCCGGCGAGAGTGGGGTCGCCACCATTTTGGAGGACGAGCCTGCGCGCCTGTCGTTGAGCGGTTGGCTGGCGCTCGCCTGGCTGGCCGGTGCGCTGATCGCACTGGCCGGCATCATCGCGGGACTCGCGCGGACCTGGTGTATCGCCCGGCGCGCGCGAACCGTGACCGGCGGCGTGCTGTCCGGTGCGACCGCGGAACTAGCGGCGGAGTGCGGCCTCGCCCGGCCAGTGACCGTTCTTCAGTGTGATGGGAAGTGCATGCCGATGACGTGGGGCGTGATCCGACCGCGGATCCTTCTGCCATCGGGCGCTGCCACTTGGCCGGACGCGTTACTGCGTGCGGTCCTGCGGCACGAACTGGCTCACGTGAGGCGCTTCGATTACCTGACGCAGCTGTTGGCCCGGCTGGCGTGCGCGGTGTACTGGTTCAATCCTCTTGTCTGGATTGCCGCCAGGCAACTCCGCATCGAGCGCGAGCTGGCGTGCGACGATCAGGTGCTGCGCGCCGGCTCACGCGCCTCCGACTACGCCGGGTTCCTGATGGAAATCGCGCTGTCGATGAGGCCCCGGCCGCTCACCTCGCTGGCCACCGTCGCGATGGCGCGTCCATCACAGCTAGGCGGGCGCCTGCGCGCCGTGCTGGACTCGAAACGCTCGCGCGGTTCGCTCAACCCGCGGATTGCAGCGCTCTTCATCCTGGGCGCCGCCCTTGTGGTGTTGCCGATCGCGGCGGCCGCGCCGGGGCAGGGTGCCACCGTCTCCGATGATACCGGTTCCAATGCCACCGTCTCCGATGATACCGGTTCCGATGATACGGTCTCTTCCGAGGCCGCTCGTGGCGAAGCCGTCAGCGAGCTGCGCGGTGCCGTTGCAGGTACGGGTGTGGCGGAGCGCGCCGCCTTCGCGCCGGAGATCGTTGCGCGGTCGGTGCGGTCCAGCCGGACCGCGTCCCGTGCTGCTGCTGCGCTGTGCGATTGGGATGCGCGCGGCGGAAGCACCTCCACATGGATGGAGGGGGATGACGACGAGCTGCAGGTCAAGATCAGCAAAGACGACTGCGAGCTGGAAATCGATCTGTCCGGTGAGATCACCTTCAGCGCGGACGAAACCGATATCGTCGCGCTCTCCTCCGGCGGCGAGCTGGAGATCGAGGAGAAAGAGGGTCGCTCGTCGCGACGCATCAAGATCGAGGCGGACGGGAGCGGTAATCTAGAGCGTCGCTGGTGGGTAGACGGCAGAGAGCAGGCGTACGACGACGAGGCTCGCGCCTGGCTGGGCGACATGATCCTCGTCCTCTTCCGCAGGGTGGGCTACCAGGCGACGGAACGTGCGGAGCGCATCCTGGCACGCGACGGCGTCGACGGGCTGTTGCAGGAGATCTCGTATATCTCCAGCGATCACACCGCGGGTCGCTACTTCGCCGTCCTGCTCAGCCAGGGCGACCTGGACCCGGAGACGGTGCGCCGCGTCGTGCGCCAGGCGGGCGAAGATATTCAGTCCGACTACGAGCTGGCACGGCTGCTGATCGAGGTGGCCGAGAATCAGCCGCTCGATGAATCGGTTCAGATCGCATACCTGGAGGCCGCCGGATCGATCGACTCTGACTACGAGCAGCGCCGCGTGCTGTCGGCGATCCTCAAGCGCGAGAACCTGAGCCCGCAGGTGGGGCGCTCGATGCTCCAGGCCTCCAGCGATATCAGCTCGGACTACGAGCTGGCCAGCCTGCTGGTGGAGCTCGTCGAAGCCGGCTTCGTCACCGACGAGATGACCGGAGACTTCTTCCGGGCGGTGGGCACTATCGACTCCGACTACGAGATGCGGCGCGTCATCGACGCGGCGCTGAAGCATGGGCAGCCGAGCCAGCGGTTCCTCGAGATGGCGCTGGAGACGGCACAGGAAATCAGCTCCGACTACGAGCTGGCCCAGCTCCTCGTAGATGTGGCCGACATGTACCCGATGGATCGGCAGATCCCGGCGTCGTATCTGGCGGCCGCCGGGTCCATATCCTCGGACTTCGAGTTGAGCCGCGTGCTCGCCAAGCTAATGGAACGCGGCGACCTGAGCCCGGCATCGCTGGCGGCTGTGCTCGAGCTGGCCACCGAGATCAGCTCGGACCACGAGATGTCGGGGTTGCTGAAGACGGTTGCCAGGAGCTACGGCCTGGACGACCGTACGCGAGGGGCCTTCTTCCGTGCCGCCGACGACATCGACTCCGACTTCGAGCTCGCAGCCGTCCTATCGACGGTCGTGACATCGGATTGGGTGACGGAGGCGGACGTGGAAGCCGTGCTAGAGTCAGCGTTGGAGATCAGCTCCGACCACGAGATGGCGACACTGTTGGTCGAGGTCGCCGGCCGCCACTCGGTGGACGGCCGCCTGCGTCCCGCCTACATGCGGGCCGTCGAGACGGTTGACTCACGCTACCAGCGGGAACGCGTCATGACGGCGGCGTTCGGCGAAGAAGCTTAGCCGGTGGCCGGTGGCCGGTGGGTGGCATTCCGGTACCGACCACCGACTACCGACTACCGACTACCGGCCTCCCACACGTTGTTCTCGCGATCGATGTCCGGGAACGCATGCTCGGCATCGATCTCCACTCGGACGACCTCCGAGCCGGCGTCTATCCTCAGCACCGCGCTCGTCGCTCCGCTCAACCAGGTCTCCACCGGCACCTCTTTCATCAGCGACTCGCCATTTTCGAGGGTGACCGTGACCCTGGCGGGCATCGCGACCCAGCCGATGTCCTCGATGATAATGGTTGTGCCGTCGGAGTCGGCTGTCACGTCGCCGACGGCCTGATCGAGCGTCCAGATCTCATAGTACCAGGCGCGCCAGTACCAATCGAGGTTCACCCCGGCCGCTTCGTTGAAGAAGTTGAAGAAGTCCCACGGCTTCGGGTGCTTGTAGGCCCAGGTGCCGATGTACTCGTGATAGGCCGGATCGAAGACGTCGGGGCCCAGCAATGCGCGCAGAGTGTTGAGCAGGGTCGCCGGCTTCGCGTAAGACGCTGTTCCATAGGCGCCGGGATAATGGTAGTCACTGCGCCGCATCATCTCGCCTTCCATTCCACGCTGCGCCGTGAACAGGTAGCCCCGTCGGTTGCCGGCGACCGGGTCGTTGCCCGGATAGAACTCGGCGGAGGCGTGACTGCCGTTGAACGAAGTCGTCCCTTCGTCCATCCACGAGTAGCGCCGCTCGTCGGTGCCGACGATCATCGGTATCCACATGTGCGCAAGCTCGTGCGCCGTTACGCCGTAGAGCGACGACGCGGTCGCGTTCTGGAAGTTGTAGTCTCCCATCAGCGTCATCATCGGGTACTCCATGCCGCCGCCCTCGATGCCGCCGCCCTCCACCGATGTCATGTGCGGCCATGGGTACGGGAAGCCGGTCCAGCGCGAGAGGAAGTCGATGCTGTGCTGCGCGTAACGCCATTCCTCGCTCCACAGCGGCGCGCTGGAGCGCCAGAACGAGTTGATCAACGCGTAGTCGGTGTGACCATCGCCGTCCCGGTCGCCCACCGGCGTCCGCACGGCGTCCCACTGCGACTGACGCATGGCGCTGAACACTACGTCCCGCACCTCGTCGGAATGAAACCGCCAGCTCAGGTAACCGTCGTCGGCGCCGACCGTGGCGTGGCCTGCTTCCAGGTCCTCATCGCTCAGCACGTGCACGACCGAATCGCTCTGCTGTGCCAGCTCGTAGCGCTCGAGAACCGCGGGCTGCAGAACCTCGTCCGGGTTCATGAACTCGCCGGTGCCCATGACGACCCAGCCCTCCGGCGCCTCGACCGTCAGGTCGTAGGAGCCGTAGCCGAGGTAGAACTCGGCGTTGCCCAGGAACTGGTCCACCTGCCAGCCGACCACATCGTCGTAGACGGCCATCACAGGGTACCAGTAGGCGATATGGAACAGGTTATCGGCGTTCCAGCCCATCCGGCCGCTGGGCGCGCCGCGCTGCGGCACCGTGAACGCCCAGTCGATCTCGAGCTCCAACGACGCGCCGGGCGCCACCGGCTCCGGCAGCACGATAGGTAGCGTCGTCCCATACGCCTTGTAGCCCGGACCCATCCGGCTGGTGAACATGCCGAGCTGTTCCGGCGGGATGAAGGCCAGCATCTGGCCGACGCTCCGCTCGCTCTCCGCCAGATCTTCGCCCGCCACCGCGACGCGCTTCAGCTCGACGCCGCCCGTCACCTCGGCGTTCCTGTTACGCAGCACCCCCTCGGCGTGCACGTTCTGGATCAAGTGGAGCACGACGATCGGCAGCTCGTTCGGCGACCGGTTGTGGTAGACGATGCGGGCGGTCCCCTCAATTCGCTTCTCCTCGGGGAGCAGCCGCGCCGTCAGCGTGTAGTCGGTCCACTGCTGCCAGTAGTTGGGACCCGGTACGCCGGTCATCGTGCGCGTCCCGTTCTCGACGGCTTGCTGGAATCCGGCCTCCGGGACGACAGGGTAGGGGATCGGTCGCTCGGGCGTCTGCGCCGCTAGCGTCCATGCGCCTCCCAACAAGAGGAGCGCGAGAGTGGGTATAGAGCGGGCGTGCTTTCGCATTCTTGATCGTCCTCCGTCAGTGGGTTCTGTTGGCCACCTAAACTGTGGCTCCCGTGCGGAGGACACCAGGGGGGTTAGGCCCGGAGGCGCTCCCTGGCTCTGCGGATCTCGTTGAGGTCGTCGAGTGAGGCGGCGGACAGCTCGGCCCGCGTCCAGGGGCAGCGGATCTTGTCGCCCAGGTCGTAGCAGGGGATGGCCCAGAATTCCGGGTTGCCGACCTCGAGGTCGAGGTCGAGGGTGCCGATGTCGGACTTGCGATCGATTTCGCCGAGTATGTAGTGGCCGACGATGCTCTGGGCGCCCGTCCCGGAGATCGTCGCGCCCGGCGCCTCGGGTCCGTGGCCGGTGCGGGTCTCCCACTTGGGCAAGATGCGAGAATAAGCCAGCCCCCATTCGCCGACGTAGGTGGGTCGGTGGATGGAATACGCGGACACCCAGGCGCGCTGGAATTTCGCCGCCTTGTCACGGGCGCCCAACTCGTCCTTTTCCGCCGTGCGGGACGGGGTCACGACGGCCGAGATCGTGAAGCTCCAGTAGGGCAGGTAGAGGAGAGGATGCGAGGCGCCGGCCGGCGGCGCCACATAGACCGACGGCCGCTCGATGAACGTACCGGCCTCGATCTCCCAGGCGCGGCCGCAGCGTCGGCAGCGGAATGCCACGTCGTTGGAGGCGGCCGGCAGATCGAACCGGCACGCCTTGCAGCGCAGCACGACTACGCGCGGACCCGGCGCCTCACGCACCATCGTTCTCCAGCCTCGCTATGGTCCCGGGCTCCGGCCAGCGGCGCAGCCGCCAGTCGGGCTTGTTCGCTCGCACTAACGCGGCGCCCGTGAGGATGATGCCGATTCCGAACATGACGATCGGGTCGAAGGCGGAGGGTTCGAAGATGAAGGCGTGCAGCGCGTGGCCGAGCGCCAGGGCGCCGGGGATGGCCAGCATGCCCCAGGCCAGCCCGGCGGTCGGGTAGCTCTCGGGCATGCGCCAGGAGATGACGTTGCCGGTGACGCCATCGATGACCACTTCGTACTCGCCGGCCTGGGTCCTCACCGGGACCGACCATAAGGGGAAGAAGAGCGTGCGGTGCGAGGTGGCCACCATCTCGGTGTCTTTCTGCGCGAAGCGCTCCTCCTCGGCGACAGAGGCGGCTTGCTCCTCGGCGTAGACGGTGGCGCGGCGCTGTGCCTCGACGAGATCGAAGCTGCGCAACTCCGCCAGCCGGCGAGCCGTGCGCGCATCGAACATCGATAGGTCCCAGGGCGCGTTCGCCGCCGGAGCCATATGCTCGACGTCCGCGATCATGACCTTGGTGTCTTCCTTGTATTCGTATGCCCACTCGGGCTCCATGCGCGTATCGCCGGTGCCCGGCTGGTACCGCTCTCTATATATACGATAGCGTTCCGGCTTCTTGTGCTCGAAGACGCCGACCCGGCGGCCGGCGATCTCGTGGAAAGGCATCAGCACCAGCTCGGGCCGCCCGAAGATGGCGGTCTGGGCGCGCGTCGTCAGCCAGGTGCGGACGGTAGCGACCGCCTGGGACGCGCTGAGGTTGGACACGACCTCGTAGAGCGGTGTGTGGACCTCGGTCATGCAGAGCATCGCGCCGCAGCGCTCGCACGGCGTGATGCGCGTGCCTTCGCGAACGATTTCCGGCGCGCCGCACTGGGGGCATTTCAGAGGACGTAGGTTCAGCCCGCTCACGATGTCGTCGTCCCTGCGGCCGAGCTGGCGCGAGCCATCGACCGGATCGAGTAGACGCCGACCAGCAACACCGCTGCCGCGGCGAACTGCAGCGGGAGTAGAGCGGCCAGGCCCGTCATGATCAGGCTGGCCGTCCAGGCTTTGTTGCGGCGCGTGTAGCTGGGCTCGGTGGGCCAGTCGACGTCGATCAGCTCTCCGCTCACCGCGTCCATCTGGAAATCGAGGAACTCCTCGCCGATCTGGATCTGTCCTTCGTGGATCGGCCGGTGGATGAGCCGGATCGTTTTCACCGCCACCGGCCGACCGGTGATCCGGGCGGCCACCTCGGGCAACGACTCCGGTGCCAGCTCCGGCTCCAGCCACTCGGCTTGTTGATCGCGCTCTGACGGCTCCACGAAGGCTCGCTCGCCGCCCGGGATCGTCACCTGGTCGAAGCGGCCCTCCGGTCCCGGGCGTGCGCCGACGGCCAAACGTCTACCGTCGGGGCTCTCGATCTCCCAGATCGGTTCGTTGACCAGCTTGAGGGCGGCGAGCGTGACGTCGGGATAGCCCGCCTCCCGGGCCAGCGCCTTGACCAGGCCGGGCACCCGGGAGCGTCGGATCGAGAGGCGGATGACTTGATGGATGAGCGCGCCGGTGAGGTCGACGAACGATTCTGATTTGCAGTACCGGCAGTGGGCGTAGGCTGCCCCCTCCGGTACCTCTACCGGGCCGCCGCATTGCGGGCACTTGATGGTGAGCGTTTGGCGGGCCACGGTTCAGTCAGCGATTCGGTGGGTTCACTCCGCCGCGCGTCCGCCGCACTCCATGCAGAAGCGAGCTCCGGCTGGGATCTTGGCCTGGCAGTTCGGACACGAGCGCTCCTTCACGCCGGCCGACTCGCCGCAGCGTCCGCAGAACTTGGCGTCCGGCGCTAGCATCGCCTCGCACTTCTCGCAGCGATCGCCGGCCACCAGCGACTCGCCGCAGTGAGCGCAGAAGCGGGTGCCTGGAGTGACCTGTGTGTGGCAGTGCGGACATGCGATAGCCGCCTCACCGGCGGCCGCGCCGGCTCCCGGCGCCCCACCCTGTCCGGCCTTCATCGACTCGAAGATCATCCCGGGCAGCATCGCGCCGATCCCGGCGCCCATCCCGGCGCCGGCACCGAGGCCGACCATATCGCCGGCGGTTCCGCCGCCGCCGCCACCGCCACCGCCGGCGGCGCTCTCGAGGGCGCGGGCCGCCTTCATCTTGAGGAACTTGTCCAGATCGCCGAGCGCCGCTATCTGGGCGCGTTCGTCGATCGCTTTCTCCACTTCTTCGGGCGGGGTGATCGACGTGATGAAGAAGTCGGCCAGGTTGAGGCCGTAGCGCTGGAAGTCGTGGCTGAGGCGATCGTGTACCTCCTGGCCCATCTCGTCGTACTGGCTCGGCAGGTCGAAGACGGTGCGTACTTTTTCGCCCAGGTAATCGTTGAGGCGACTGATGATGATATCGCGCAGATAGTCCTTGATGTCGGCGGTGACGAACGAGCCCATCGTACCGGCCAGCGCGTTCACGAACACCAGAGGCTCGCGGACCTGGATCGCATAGTTGCCGAACGCCCGAAGCCGAACCAGGCCTAGTTCCTCGTCGCGGTAGGCGACAGGCTGCGCGGTGCCCCACTTGAGGTCGGGGAACAGCTTCATATTCACGAAGACGATCTCGACCCGGAACGGCGACGTGAAGTTCCAGGGCAGCGAGAGGATCTTGGTGACGATGGGGATGTTGGCGGTGCTCAGCGTGTGGCGGCCCGGGCCCAGCACGTCGAGGCCCTTGCCGTCGCGGAAGAAGATCGCTGCCTGGTTCTCTCGCACGATGACCTGCGAGCCAAACTTCGTCTCCGCCGACCCCTCCTTCGGGATGCGATGGAGAATCTTCTGGCCCGTCTGATCGAACCATTCGATGACGCTAAGAAACTCAGACATGACTGTACTCCGCTCGGTGATGTGAACGTCCCGGGGAGGTGAGACTCTGACTCTGGTGGGGGAGGGTCATACAGGCGCGCCGGTTGCGCGGCCGGGTGCCGCGTCGGCTAGTGGCGCTCTGCAGGGCTAAATATATGTACCCAAACCCAATACGCCTAGTGTGGCGACCCGGCGCCTAACGGTCGTTCGCGTGCCGAGGCTCGCGAATGCGCCCAATTGTAATACACGCCGGCCGCGCTGTTTATTCTCGGTTTGGCCACCGACCACCGGCCACCGACCACCGGCCACCGGCCACCGGCTACCGGCCACCGTCCACCGGCTACCGGCCACTGGCCACCGGCCACCGGCTACCGGCCACCGGCTACCGACTACCGGCCACCGGCCACCGGCCCGTGGAAACGGCCGGAGATCGCGCTTCGTAGTTAAGGGTAGGGCGGTTGCCGGGTGGGGGCCGTGCGTCGATCTTTAACTACTGCGACGGAAAGACGGTCGCAGGTTGGAGGGACTTGTATAGGTATGCAGTTTTCGAACGACCGGGCGGAGCCCGGCCCCAGCCACTGGATCATCATCGACCCCCGGCCGCCAGGCTATATCGGCCAGGAGATCGTCGACCTATCGCCAGGCGCCATCGAGCTCCGGCACGTAGCTCGCCAGCTACGGACTCACGCCGAGCGGCGCGAGCACTGGATCGACTTAGGCGAGCTGGAGCGCGATTGGAACCGCTGGCCCGGCGATCGCCCCGATCACGTTCGCGATCTGTCTTTCGGCGTGCGTGTGATGTACGGTGTCGACTACGACGCCGAGACCGACATCTTCGAGGGCCGGCCGATCCGGCACCTGGCGGTCGACGGTGCCAAGCGGGCGCCGACCCCGGCGACGATCGGCGAGATCGCTACGTTCTTCTGGGGCCGGCGGGCCGCCCAGATGCGGATCGCAGATTCCGGCCTGGCCCACATCGTTGTGGGCATGGACTGGGAGCAGCTGGACCCGCGCCAACTAGTGAGGCTGTTGTGATATGAGTCTGACAAGCGAAGTACTAGGCCTCTTCGGACCGAAGAGGAAGCCGTTCATCGAGCGGTTGGCCGACCGTTTCTTGGAAGCTGTAGAGGGTGCGGCGGACTCCGCCCAGCGCTCTACCGGCCGCGCCGCGGAGGCGGCGGGTGAGGCACGGCGCCGCACGCAGGCTCATTTGCGCGAAGCCGGCGAGCGGGCCCGGGCCGGCGCCCGGGCGCAGCGCGACATGTTGTCGGAGCGCGTCGAAGCCATCGGCCGGCGGGCGGCCGAGATGAGAGAGGAGCGCGAGCGCCGGCGTGAGGAGCGTCGGATGCGACGGGTTCATCGCCGCGTGCGCCCGCGTCGACTGACGCCGATGCAGCTGGACGTGCGGCGCGACGATCGTATCGTGCTGCGCGGCCGCCGGCCGGTGAACCTGCGGACGGCCGACGGCAGTGTGATCCGCTATCGTTTCTACGACCGGCCGAGCTTCTGGCGCCGCTTCTACCTGAACGTCACAGGCCGCAGGGTCTGGCCCCGGTAGACCGAAGCTGAGCACGAGCGACGGGGTAGAGGAGAAGCAGCCGGCGCGGGTCGTTGGCATACCGGTCTCGGCCATCCGGTGGGGACTCATCGTCTTCGTTGGGGCCTCGGTGGCCGGCTTCGTCCTCGCCTTCCTGTTCTCGGGAGACTGGGCCCAGGACTTCGCCAGCCTTCAGCGCTTCAATCCGGAGTGGTTCCTGCCCGCCGCCGGTCTGACAGTCGTCAGCTGGCTGGGCGGCGGCCTGCGGATCAAGGCGCTGGTCGGGCCGCACGACAGCCGCCTCTCCTATTTCAGGTGCGTACAGATCAGCCTGGTCAGTACGGCGATGTCGTATGTGACACCGTCGTCCACCGGCAGCGGTCCAGCCACGATCTACGGCTTGATGAGGCAGGGCCTGTCGTTGGGGCGTGCGGCGGCGATCAACGCCATGTCCTTCCTGTCCAACGTCGTCTTCCTATCGTTGGCGGGACTGGTCGCCTGGGCGCTGGGCGCCGGCGGCAAGATGGCCGACATCCCGGTGCCGGTAGTAGGGCTATCGGCGGGCGCGCTCTTCAAGTGGTCGGCCTGGCTCTTCGGTCTCGCGGTCACGGTCATCCTCCTGATGGCCCTGCTGCCCAACCTGGCGCGCGCTGTCATCCGGCGGTTGATGGGCTCCAAACATCCACGCATCGAGCGCGTGCTCAACACGTTCGACGAGCTGCACGCCGGGATCGTCGCCTACTGGGAAGAGGGCAAGCTGCTGTTCATCCTGGCCGTCCTCTCCGGCGTGCTGCACTTCGGCTCGCGTTTCGTGCTGGGCTACGTGGTGCTGCGCGGCTTCGTCGCCGAGGCACCGTTCATGGAGGTGATGCTGCTCCACATCATGATCCAGTACCTGCTCTTCTTCATGCCCACCCCCAGCGGCGCCGGAATCGGCGAGCTGCTCACCGCCGCGGTCATGGCGGCGTTCCTGACGCCCGGTTTGGTGATCCCCTATACCGTCGTCTGGCGGCTGTTCTTGAACTATGGAACGGTTGCGGTCGGCGGGACCGTCTTGATGGGTTGGCTTGGGAAGGACGGAGCTAGATAGCCCTGGCGCGTCTCCGCCGGATCCAGCCTGTCAGCACGGTGAAGACCACTAGCACAGTGGCCGCCAAGAGGAAGTGCAGGAACGCGTCGCGTCGGGCTTCCCCCGTTCCCCGGATCAGCGCGTCGGCGAAGTACGTATAAACGAGCGTGCCGGGCAGCATCCCGATCAGCGAGCCGAGCACGTAGTCGCGCAGCGAGACGCGCGAGAGGCCGGCGCCGAAGTTGAGGCCGTTGAAGGGGACGAGCGGGATCAGCCGCAGGTACAGTATCGTCCCGAATCCATGCTCGCCGATCTTCTCGTCGATGACCGCCGCCTTCCCCTTCAGGATGCGGGCGAAGAAGTCTCTTCCCAGGTAGCGGGCGACGAGGAAGGCGAACAGCGCGCCCAGGTTAGCGCCGATCGTGTTGAACAGCATGCCGCGGCCGACGCCGAAGATGGCGCCGCCGGCCAGCGTCGGTATGGTGCCCGGCAGGCCGAACGCCACTCCGAAGGCGTAGAGCGGGACGAAGACGAAGGGCGACCACCAAGGCGTGCCAAGGCCCCGAAAGAAGTCGGCGATGACCTGGGGCCTGGCGTAATCGGCCAGCGGGGTCCAGCGGAACAGCGCGAACCCGCCGACGATGATCAGGGCCAATAGCAGCAGCCGCAGCTGTAGCCGCCGCGCCGGCTTCGACTCGCTATCTCGGTCGCCGGCATCGCTGATGCCCGTAGCCGGTGCTGCTTCAGCCAATCTATTCTCCTCGAGGCTTCCCTCTGTGCTCACTCTAATGTTCCGATCGCCACGACGTCCGTAGCGTGTGATTGAGCTAACAGGCTTGCCCGCCGATGCGTTCCCTGGGGAACAGCCGTGGCCGAGCGGCCGTTGGAAGAGCGCCCTTCATGACTTCGAGGTGTCGCTGGCGACCGGGGAAGGTACGATATAGAGTCCGGAACGGTAATGCTCAGGTTCTGTTCGGTGACAGGGAGAGAAACACGTGGAGCTGAGCGGTCTCGACTGGGCAGTCATAGTAGGATATCTGGCCTTTGTCTTGGGCATCGGCGTCATGTTCCGCTCCCGGGCGGGCCGCAGTCTGACGGAGTACTTCGTGGCCGGCCGCTCGCTGCCCTGGTGGCTGGCGGGCACCTCGATGGTTGCCACGACCTTCGCCGCCGACACGCCGCTGGCTGTCACCGGCCTCGTCGCCCGGCACGGGTTGGCCGGCAACTGGTTCTGGTGGGCGTTCGCCCTCGGCGGCATGATCACCGTCTTCCTTTACGCGCGGCTCTGGCGTCGTGCCGGGGTCCTGACCGACGTCCAGCTGGTCGAGCTGCGTTACGGCGGAGAGCCCGCCGCCTTCCTCCGCGGCTTCCGCGCCATCTACATCGCGCTGCTGGTCAACTCCATCATCATCGGCTGGGTGACCGGCGCGATGGTGACGGTCCTGCGGTTCACGGTGTTCTCCAGCGCGGGAGCGGCGGGCGGTAACGAGTGGGTGATGATCCTGGTGCTGCTCGGTATCGTCGGCGTGTACGCCACGTTGTCGGGCCTGTGGGGAGTCGTCGTCACCGATCTGTTCCAGTTCGTTCTCGCGATGGCCGGGTCGATCGCGCTGGCCGTCGTGGCGGTCCGCCATCTGGGCGGTGTCGATGCGATGCGGCTCCGCGTCGCCGAGAACTTCGGAGCCGGCGAGCAGGCGTTTCGTTATTTGCCGGACTTCAGCGCCGCCGATCCGTGGATGCCGTTGAGCATGTTTCTGATCATGCTGTTCATCCAGTGGTGGGCCTCCTGGTATCCGGGCGCCGAGCCGGGCGGTGGTGGTTACGTCGTGCAACGCATGGCGTCCGCCAAGGATGAGAGGCACTCGGTGCTCGCTACGCTCTGGTACCAGATCGCGCACTATTGCGTGCGGCCGTGGCCCTGGTTGCTGGTCGCTTTCGCCGCGCTCGCCATGTACCCGGATCTGCGAAGCGCCGCCAATCCCGGCGCTGGCTTCCCGATGGTCATGAGAGACCTGGCGCCGGTCGGTCTTCGGGGCCTACTGCTCGTAGCTTTCTTCGCCGCCTTCATGTCGACGATCAGCACGCAGATGAACTGGGGCGCCTCTTATCTGGTGAACGACTTCTATAAGCGTTTCGTACGGCCCGCCGCGGACCAGCGGCATCTGACCCGCGCATCGCGGCTCGCCTCTGTACTGATCCTGGTCGTCGGGAGCGTCGCCGCCTGGCTGCTGCGCGACACCTCGGTGGATGAGGCCTGGAAGTTCCTGGCGGCGCTGGGCGCGGGCACCGGCGCGGTCTTCATGCTCCGTTGGTTCTGGTGGCGGATCAACGCCTGGTCGGAGATCGTTGCGATGGTCGCGTCACTGGCTTTCTTCGTCGTCGTCAGCCGGTTCGTCCAGAGCAACGAGCACCGTCTGGCGATAGTGGCCGGACTGACCATTGTGGCCTGGCTCGTGGCGACCTTCCTCACGCGTCCGGAGAGCCGTGAAACGCTGGAGGCGTTCTACCGGAAGATCAGACCGGGAGGGCCCGGCTGGCGCCCGCTCGCTCGCGCCGCGCCGGATGTGGAGCCCGACCGGCACCTCGCGCTGCAGTTGCTAGCCGCCCTGCTCGCCGCCGGGATCGTCTACCTCACCTTGCCCGGTGTAGGGCTGCTCATATTCGGGGACCTCACCGGAGCTGTTCTCTGTCTTGTGGCTGCGGCCATCTGCGCCGTGGGTGTGATGCTGGTGATGCGACGCGTGGGGTGGGGTGCCCCCTAGTAGCCGCCGTTCTCGATCGCGACTTCGCTCAAGTACTCGAGTAGCTCGGGCCTGACGGCCGGCGGGACCGAGCAGGCGGAGCTCAGTATGTAGCCTCCGCCTTCCTTCGCCGCGTCGAGCCGGTTGAGCACCGCTGCGCGCACCTTCTCCTCGTCGCCGTAGAGCAGGGTGTTGACCGCGTCGATGTTGCCTTTGATGAACCCCGCTCCCTTTATCTGCGGGACCGCCTCCTCCAGGTCGATCGTTCCAAGCGGCGGGGGGTCCAGGGTGTCGATCCCGTCGGTACCCGTCTCCAGCATGAGGTCCAGCCGGTCGCCGATCGCGCCACAGGTGTGTGTGTAGATCTTGATCAGCCCGAACCGAGACTTCACTTCACTTATCACCCTCTGCTCGTAGGGCAGCACGAACTCCGCGTAGTGGTCCCGGGAGATCAGACCGGCGCCGGCGAAGGCAGACGAAATAAGGACCGCATCTGCGCCCGCCGCAGCCTGGCGAACGGCGAGGTCGATTGCGCCCAGTGTGAGCCGCTCGAGGCATGCGTGTGTCTTGACGGGATCGTCGAGCAGCGCCATCAGCGCGCTCTCGTAATTCAACAGATCGAGAAACTGCGAGAACGGGCTGAAGATCTCGGAGTGCACGGAGACGTCACCGCCGGTGCGCTGCTTCACTGCTGCAATGGCGTCGAGATGATGAGGCGGAAAGAAATCATCGAACGGCCGTGGTTCGGCGTCGAAGCCCCAGGTGTACGGATAGGTCACTTCTGTCGTGTCCCAGGGCTCCACGTACCAGAGCTTCTCCGGCTCCACCTCCTCGAGGGTCGGGAAGTGGCGCGAGCCGTCCGGCATGAAGTAGTGAGGGTTGTCATCGCGCGGCACGCGCGTGTAACCGCCGTTCTTCCAACGGATCTTCGTCTCGGACGCACAATCCTCGATGCTGTCTATGTGCTTCTCGAAGTCGGGGTCACGGCCGGGCAGATTGACGAGTATCCCGTCGAAGCTATAGCGACGCTGCAGTTGGACCAGCGCATCTACAAACGCACCCGAGCGAAACCAGATGTCGACCGGCGAGCCGTCGGCGTTCAGGAAGTAGTGACCGATCGCCAACTGGCAGAACACCGGCACCCGATCGGGCGCGGCGAGGTTCATGGCGATGCCGACGCGTTCCCGGCTATTCATGGCATCTCCTCCGGTTGCGGCGTCGCGATTGCCGCCCTCTCCGGCGGCACCTACATATACTACCATCATGACCGACTTCCAGCACATGAATCGCCTGCTATATGAGGGAAAAAGCGACGAAGTCAGGGTATTGCTAGAGCAGGCGGTCGCCGACGGTCACCCGCCGGATGCGGCCAGCGCCGTTGACTTGTTCACGGCGCTATGCTCCGCGGAGAACTAGAGGTGAGGCTTTGACTGTCCACGTCAGTATCGAGACACGAGTGTGTGAGGTCGAACCGGGCCTCTCGCTCTTCGAGTGTGCGGAGCGGGTGGATCTCTCCGTCACCAACTCATGCGGCGAGAAAGGCGACTGCCGCGAGTGCCTGGTCGAGATCACCGAGGGCGCCGACCTCCTCTCTCAGGCTCGCCTGTCGCGCGCGCATCGTGGCCGAGGAGGGTAAGGTCGGCTTCCGCCGTCTGAGGCGAAGCGACGTGAGGATCCTCGATGCCGGAGATCGGCTTCCTGAATTGCGGCGCGACGTACCGTTGGACCCAGCGGTCACCCGTGAAGGCGGCACGGTCACACTAGACGGCGAGCCCATCGCGCAGTCGGCCGGACCACTCCACGGTCTGGCGCTCGACATCGGCACCACGACGGTCGTCGTGCGGCTGGTCGACCTGGAGACCGGAGAAGTTCGGGCGACTGGTTCGTTCGAGAATCCACAGCGCTATGCCGGGTCGGATGTCATGGCGCGGATCGCG
>JBDHHZ010000027.1:0-17061 GCA_039589115.1 Gemmatimonadota bacterium
GCGCGGCGCTCGGGCCTAGACGCTGCACGGGCCGGGGCGCTCCAAATGTCCGCTCGTGGCCCCCGCCGTGCCCTCCCTGTCGCGGTAGGAGGAGCCCGCCCTCACCCGGAACGCCTCCGAGACCTCTGGACTTACCCGACCCCTCGAATCGCCGAATCCCCGAATCCCTGAATCCCACAGCTTCCAACCGTCTGAGGCGATCAGTACTCTAATCAGATGAGGAGGTCTTCTTCCAGATGGGGCGGTCAGCTTGCCCCTCCTGCGAGGCAGGTTCATCTTGCATCGCAAGCACAGGACTGATAGGCAAAGAAAAGGCGGCTGATGGGCGATAGCGGCTCGAGGCTTCGTGCCTTCGTGGCGGAGCTCAGGCGGCGGCGCGTGTTTCGCGTTGCGGTCGTCTACGGGCTCGCCATGTATGCTGTCCTCGAGATCTCCGATATCGCGTTCCCCGCCCTCAAGATGCCCGAGTGGACGGTCACGCTGGTGGTGGCCCTGGCCATCCTGGGCTTCCCCGTCGCCATGGTGCTCGCCTGGGCGTTCGATGTGACGCCGAAGGGCGTAGTACGCACGGAGCCGCTGGCGGAAGACGCGTCTCCCTACCGAAGGCCCAGCCGCGGCGCTGCGCTGGCCACGGTCGGATTGGTATCGGTTCTGACCATCGCTGTCGCGGTGTATTTGATACCCAGGCTGCCGGGCTGGTGGGGCGCCGATGGCGGTGTAGGAGGTAGTAGCAGCGCGCCGGGTACGAGGCTGGTGGTGTTGCCGTTCGAGAACCTGGGCGCGCCCATCGACGCGTATTTCGCCGACGGAATCACGGAGGAGATAACGGCGCGGCTCGCCGGCCTCCAGGGTCTGGGGGTGATCGCCCGCACTACGGCCATCCAGTACAAGGACACGGAAAAGACGGTTCAGCAGATCGGCGAGGAGCTGGATGTCGACTACGTGCTGGAGGGCACGGTCCGTTGGGAGAACGTAGCGGACGGTCCCAGTAGAGTCCGTGTGACGCCGCAGCTCATCAAGACGGATGACGCGACCCACGTCTGGGCACAGATATATGAAGAGCCGATGGAGAGCGTGTTCGAGGTCCAATCGGAGATCGCCGAGCAGGTGGCTGAGGCGCTGGACCTTACGCTGCTGGAGCCGGAACGCCGGGCGCTGACGGCCGAGCCGACGAGGAACCTGGAAGCGTACCGCTATTACCTGCTGGGCAACGAGTACCTCTCGTCGGGTGCCACGCGGACGAGCGCCCAGGAAGCGCTCGAGATGTTCGAGCGGGCCGTGGAGTTGGATCCAGAATTCGAGCTGGCCCAAAAGAAGCTGGCCGAGGCGCACGCCAACATCTACTGGGGCAACTTCAGGATGCTCACGGGGGTCAGGGAGCTGGATTATGAGACGGCGCTGTTCCGCCTCTATCCGGAGACGTTCGGCACCGACACCGGCTCCTACTTCCTCGCCAAGGCGATCCTGCACGAGCGGGCCGGCCAGCCGGAGCAGGCGCTGGCCCACTTCGATTCCGCCCGGGCGATGATCAGCGGGCGCGTAGCGGCACGCCCGGGGGACGCGCGCCTGCACGCCGAGCTGGGCCTGGCCAACGCCGGACTCGGCCTGAGGAATGAGGCGATGCGCGAGGGGCGGCAGGCGGTCGAGTTGCTGCCGGTCGCCGAAGATGCCTTTGCGGGCTCCGCTCTGGCGGACAACCTGGCCCACATCTACGTGCGGGTCGGTGAGTACGATGCTGCCATCGACGAGCTAGAGTCGCTGCTGTCGGTGGACGCGCCGCTCTCGCTACCGTGGCTGAGGGCGGATCCCACGTGGGATCCGTTGCGTGATAATCCGCGGTTCCAGAGGCTGCTGGAAGAGAGCGGGTAGGGGAGATGGGGAGCGCTAGTTGAGTGAGGGAGCAGTGGAGCAAGGGAGACTGCGAGTTCAGAGTTGACGGACCACTGACGAGTCACCTCGCAACTCGAAGTCTCCCACACTCAATTGCTCCCTCACTCAACTAGCGCTCCCTACCTCCCATCGACGAAGTATCAACAAAGAGGAGACGGGTATGCGTTCTAAGGCGTTGGTGACGGTAGGGCTGGCTGTGGTTATTGGGTCCTCGGCGTGTTCCAGCGGGCCGGAGGGCTCGGGTGTGGCGGAAGACGATCTGGTCGCTCGGGCCACGGCGATCCACGAGAACGTGATCGCACTCGACACGCATGTCGACATTCCGTCGAATTATGCCACCGAAGAGGTGGACCCCGGCGTGCGGGGGGAGCACCAGGTCGACTTGCCCAAAATGGAGGAGGGCGGCCTGGATGCGGCCTTCTTCGTAGTCTACGTAGGGCAGACGGCACGGACGCCGGAGAACTACGAGCGGGCTGAGGCGGAGGCGCGGAACAAGTTCGCCGCGATCCACCGGATGACCGACGCCATGTACCCGGACCAGATCGAGCTGGCCTACTCGGCGGACGACGTGAAGCGCATCCATGCTGCTGGTAAGCTCGTGGCCTGCATCGGCATCGAGAACGGCTATGCCATCGGGCAGGACCTTGGGCTGCTGGAGACGTACCACGAGCTGGGCGCCCGCTATATCACGCTGGCTCACAACGGCCACAACGACATCTCCGATTCGACCAACCCGCGAAGCAACCTGGGCGACGAGGAATCGGAGCACAATGGGATCAGCGCGTTCGGCGAGCAGGTCATCGAGGAGATGAACCGGCTGGGCATCATGGTGGACGTCTCGCATATCTCGAAGGCTGCCATGCTCGACGCGGTCAGGCTATCGCGGGCTCCGATCATCGCTTCGCACTCGAGCGCCCGGGCGCTGGCCGATGTGTCCCGCAACATGGACGACGAGCAGCTGCTGGCGCTCAAGGAAAACGAAGGGGTGGTGCAGATCGTTGCGGTGCCCGACTTCGTGAGGGAAGACCCGCCGGAGAAGGTGGCTGCGACCAACGCGCTGCGTGAGGAGATGGGCATCACCGGCAACGAGGCCTGGCGAGCACTCACCGATGAGCAGAGGGATGCGTACCGGGCGCGTCGCGCTGAGTTCGACGAGACCTGGCCGCCGCCCACGGTCTCGGATTTCGTCGATCACATCGACCACGCCGTCCAGTTGATCGGTATCGATAACGTCGGAATCGCCTCCGACTTCGACGGCGGCGGCGGCATTCGAGGATGGCGCGATGCCAGCGAGACCTTCAACGTCACCCTCGAGCTGGTCCGTCGCGGCTACAGCGAAGACGACATCCAGAAGCTATGGAGCGGCAACCTGCTGCGCGTCTGGCGCGACGTCGAACGGGTCGCAGCCGAGATGCAGGCGACGGGCTGAAGCCTTCTATACCAGCCCAAAACTGGAGGCACGGGCCCCCGGAGGCGGCCGACATCGGTCACAGTGACCGATTTTAGGCCCATTTCGGGGGCTCCCGTGGCACTATAGAAGTAGGGTATCTCCATACATTGCAACGAATTGGGTATGAGGCGCAGCCACGGCACGCGGCTTGCTCCTAGTAGTAGGCGGTATGAGGTGTAATGCTATGCTGAAACGGCTAAGAGAACGCGAGGGAGTGACCCTGGTCGAGATCCTGATCGGGGTGATCATCCTTTCTGTGGCTCTGCTGGGATTGGCGGCGGCCGGAGGAGTGGCGGCGCGGCAGGTATATATGGGACGGGTGGACATGGGTCGTTGGGCGGCGATACAGCAGCAGCTGGAGAGCCTGGTGGCCGATGGCTACACCAACGTGAGCACGGGTTCGGGGAATGTGCAGGGCTACCCGATGACCTGGACGGTGAGCGGGACGAACCCGAAGCAGATCACGCTGGTGATGACACGGGAGAACTTCCGGGGGGATACGGTCCAGGACACCCTGGTGACATATCTGGCCGATCCGAGCTAACATGGGTGGGGAGAGCGGTCGGCGCGTCCGGCTGGGTGAGAGCGGCTTCACGATAGTGGAGCTGCTTATCTATTTAATCATATCGATAATCGTGGCGGCGGGGGTGTACAACCTGCTGATCGGGCAGCACCGTCTGTACATGAAGCAGCGGGAGCTGCAGGACGTGCGTGGCAGCCTGCGGTCGGCGGCGAACCTGCTGGCGTACGAGCTGCGCCAGGTCTCGGTGGCGGGAGGCGACCTCAGCGTGATCGGCACGTACGAAGTGAAGCTACGCTCCATCCAAGGAGCGGGAATAGTCTGCGCCGTCCATGAGACGCAGCCGCGGGTCGCTCTGTACCGGACGTGGGGCGCGATCGAGTCGACGATCGCGGACAGCGCTCTGATCTTCGCTGTAGCTGGCGACGGTCTGAGGGACGACGGTTGGATCCAGGGCCGAATTAACAGAGTCTGGGATAACCCCGCGTCGGGAGGTGTTCCCGATTGCGAGTGGGGGAGCTCCTTCTCTCCGGACTGGGCGGCCGAGATCGTCGGCGGTTCGAGGCCACCGGACATAGTCGATGGAGAAGTCTCGATCTCAGCCGGCGGCAACGTCACGAAGGGGGCTACGGTCACGTTCACTGCCGGTCACCCGTCTCTCGCGTGTTCGGAGTTCGATAGCCGTGTGGACTATGTCATCGACGCGGACACGTGGAGCGACAGCGGGACGCTGAGCGATTGCACGTTCACGGTGAGCATTCCGAGCGACGCCTCGAAGATCGAGATCGAGTTGAAGATCGAGTCCGACTTCTACGCCGCATTGAGCGACGACGTCTTCGGAAAGTCGTCGTGGCTCGACCTCGACTCCGGCGGCGGCGACGCGAGGGACTACGTGCGGGTCGGTGGGCCGTTCAGGGCTTTCCGCTGGGTCGAGTACGGGCTGTACTTCGATCCTGACGGCCGCTGGTGGCTGGGCCGCAAGGTCGGTGACGCTACCGATTACGAGAAGCTGACCGGGCCGCTGAGCACGCCATCCGACAGCGGCCTGGCATTCGTATACTATGACCAGAGCGGCGACACCACGAGCAACCCCGGTGCCGTGCGCATGGTCGACATCATCCTGCGCGGCGAAAGCTTCGGGAAGGCGCCCCAGGCAGGAGATATCGGCCCACAGGTAGAAGAGGATACCCTGACGGTCAGGGTCTCGTTACGCGGCTAAAGGACCGTTACCTATTCAGAGCGGGAATCAAGATGGTACAGCGAGGGCGGAGACGAACGAAACTCGGTGAGGGCGGCTTCACGGTGATGGAGCTGCTGATCTACTTGATCGTCGCCGTCATGGTGGTGGCGGGGGTCTACAACCTGCTGATCGGCCAGAATCGTCTCTACATGAAGCAGCGAGAGCTGCAGGATGTGCGCGGCAGCCTGCGGGCGGCGGCGAACCTGCTGGCCTTCGAGCTGCGACAGGTGTCCGCGGCGGGCGGCGACCTCTACGCAATCGGCACCTACGATGTGACGCTTCGCTCGATCCAGGGCAGTGGGATCGTTTGCGGCATCCACGGCAGCGCCTCGCGGTTCGGCATTTTCGCCACCGGTGGCGAGTTCGGTTACCAGGCGGGCGACAGCGCCATGTTCTTCCAGGCAGGCGCCGCCGGCACCGACGACGATGCCTGGTTCCTGGCCGCCGTCAACGGCTATTGGGGTTCGCCCAGCGCCGGTGGAGTGCCCAGCTGCGACTGGAGCGCCGTCAGCGCGGAGCCGGAGCTCGTGCTCGCCGTCGACACGCCTCTCGCGGCGCTCTCCGGTGTGCAGGTCGGCGCGCCGATCAGGGAATTCCGCAGGGTCTCGTACGGCCTCTATCTGGATCCGGACGGGCGCTGGTGGATGGGCCGCAAGGTCGGCTCGGCGGCCGAATTCGAGAAGCTGACCGGGCCGTTGAGCGCGCCTCCCGACAGTGGACTGGCCTTCGTCTACTACGATCAGTCGGGCAGCGCCACCGCCGACCCAACACAGGTCCGGATGGTGGACATCGTGCTCCGAGGCGAAAGCTACGGTAAGGTCCCCAGCGGCAACGACCTGGGACCGGTGGTGGAGGAGGACACCCTCAGGCTGAGGGTCTCCCTGCGGGGCTGACCGCTTTCGCAGTGGAATTATTCGCAGGTTTTCGGTAGATTGTCCCGTCCGAGAGCCTGTTCGGGCGCCAGGTGCTGGACGTCCCGCGAGGTTGCTGAAGCGGGGTCAGTCATTTCGCCTCAACACAGTACCCGCGCATCCCCCCATTCGATGATCACCGGCGATCCCGGTCGCCCCGGGTTCGGCGTATCGGTCATTGTGACCTGTCCTGAATTTGGATGTCCCGTGAAAAACCGTACCTGCCAGGCGGTCTAAGTCGATAACTGGCAAGGAATTACGGGTGTGGGGCGGTGTGCAGTAACGTGGCACGGCGATTGCACCCTGAACGGTGGGCTCAGAGGGTTTGGTGCATGAAGCACAAGGGATTTACAATCGTGGAGTTGGTGATCGTCCTGGTCCTGGCCGGGATAGCGATATCGATCGTTTCGCCGTCGCTGAACCGGGCTTTCCGGCGCACAGGAACCAGGGCGGCGGTGGACGAGTTTGCCTCGACGCACTCGCTGGCCAGGTCGGCGGCGGTGCGTTATGGGCGGATGTCGGAGTTGCACATCGACGCCACGAACGGTCGATTCTGGGTGGAAGTGGATACCAGCTCGGCCGGCGGAGTGAAGGACACGGTGGGCGTGGTGAAGTACCTGGCGGGGAACGCCGTGACGCTGGAGAGCGATCGAGCGCTCTTGTGCTTCGATGCGCGAGGTCTACCGACGACGCGTGATACTTGTGAGGCTCCGGACGCGACGTTGACGTTCACGTCGGGCGACAAGGAGAGGACGCTGACGATCACGGCGTTGGGGAGAGTATTGCGGTGAGCCTGGAGCGAGCCTTCAAACGGCTACGTGGCTGTGAGGGCGTCACCCTGGTCGAGATCCTGATCGGGGTGATCATCCTTTCTGTGGCTTTGCTGGGATTGGCGGCGGCCGGAGGAGTGGCGGCGCGGCAGGTATATATGGGACGAGTGGACATGGGTCGCTGGGCGGCGATACAGCAGCAGCTTGAGAGCCTGGTGGCCGATGGCTACACGAACGTGAGTACGGGTTCAGGGGTGGTGCAGGGGTACCCGATGGCTTGGACGGTGGGGGGGACGAACCCGAAGCAGATTACACTGGTGATGACGCGAGAGAACTTCCGGGGTGAAACGGTGCAGGACACCCTGGTGACCTATCTAGCGGATCCAAGCTGACATGTGCGAAAGAGGCGACCGGCGCGGCCGGCTGGGCGAGGGTGGCTTCACGGTGATGGAGCTGCTGATCTACTTCATTATCGCGGTCATCGTGGTGGCGGGGGTGTACAACCTGCTGATCGGGCAGAACCGCATGTACATCAAGCAGCGGGAGCTGCAGGACGTGCGCGGCAGTCTGCGGGCGGCAGGGAATCTGCTGGCGTTCGAGCTACGCCAGGCATCCGCGGCGAACGGAGATCTCTACGGCGTTAGTGCGGATTCGCTAAGGGTCCGCTCGATCCAGGGTACCGGGATCATCTGCGGCGAGCACAGCACCCTGGCAAAGTACGGGTTGTGGGACATAACGGGCGAGTTCTTCGAGACGGCGGATGACAGCGCCCTGGTGTTCGCCACCGGCGAGCTGGGCTCGGGCGATGACGTGTGGAAGGTGGTGCACCAGAAGGTCGTACAGACAGCCCCCGCGGGAGGCATCGTCGCGTGTGCCTGGGGCGACAAGGGGGTCGGGAAGGGTAAAGGGCTGACCGAGGGCGTGGGCCCCGTAGCCAACGGCCGCGGCAGGCCAGATTGGGTGATCACCATCGATGGCGACATGGACGACGTCTACATCGGCGCTCCCTACCGGGCCTTCCGTCCTGTGACTTATGGGTTGTTCCAGCAGGACGGCCGCTGGTGGCTAGGGAGACGCATCGGGTCCGCCGCGTCGTTCGACCGACTGGCCGGCCCGCTGCGCGCACCGCAGGACAGCGGGCTGCATTTTACCTACTACGATCAGTCGGGTGCGACGACGACCGTGGCCACCGACGTTCGCATGGTGGATATCCTCCTGCGTGGCGAGAGCCTCGGCAAGGTGCCGAAGGTGGGCGAAGAACCCGGCTTCCAGCAGGATACGCTGACGATTCGAGTATCGCTTAGGGGTTAGTCCCGCCAGCCCTGGTAGGCGCTCCGGGTTTTCCGGGCGCTGTTGCTAAGGATGGGCTGACAAAATGATGGCGGTGAACAACAGGCTGAAGTTGACGCTGGCGGGGCAGGCAGGTTTCGTGCTGCCCGCGGTCATCTTCGGCCTTGTGCTAATGAGCGTGGTGGCGATCACGGCGCTGCTGACCGCGCGAGACGAGCTGGGCTCTGCGCAGGCGCAGGGCCAGTCGAGTGCCGCCTTCTATGCGGCGGAGGCGGGATTCCATGAGGTGTGGGCTACCTGGGACTCTATCCAAGAGCAGGTGGACTCGCTCTTTCCGGGCGACAGCCTGGTGCTCGACTGGCAGACGCTGGTCAGCGGCTCCAAGTACCAGGCCACCGTCTTCCGTTGGGACAACGGCGACCAGCTGATGTACGCGTTGAGCGTCGAAGGTCGTGGGCCGGGCCCGCTAGGTGGGCAGCGGGTGCTGACTTATTCCCTTACGTCGGCCGGGAATGCCGGCTACATGCTGGGATTCTGCTGCAATGCAGCCGTCACGGTGAAGGGCGGTGTCAAGCTGGACGGCGACCAAGATGGCATCAGCGGGTTTGACGAGCATCCGCCGGCTTGGGAGACCGCCAACGTTTGTCAGGACTCGCTGTATGACAAGCCGGGCGTAATGATGGAGGACACGACGCTGCTGGAGATGATCGACACGGCGGGGACGCCGTACTTGATCGGTGATCCGCCGGTCGTGCAGGACCCATACATCGACGACGGAGCCTTCGACAACTTCGGTCCCCTGACCTGGGATTCGCTGAGGGCGATGGCCGACATCGTCATGGACGGGTCGGTTGTCGAGGTCTTGTTGGACGGTAGCTGGGTATACCCGCGCTATACGACCAACCTGAAAGGCGAAACGGTCTGCGATACGAGCCACCCGGGCAACTGGGGGTCGGACGATCCCGACGACCCCTGCTTCAATCACTTTCCGATCATCTTGATCAAGGGCGAGGTCGAGATCGAGAAGGCCTACGGTCAGGGCATCGTCATCATCGATTGGGACGACAGCCAGCCCCCCGGCGAGAAGGGCGGCGAGTTCGAGCTGGAGAAGAACATGGTGTTCAACGGCATCATTCTGGGCAAAGGCTGTGTCGAGATCCAGAAAGGCGCGGAGTTTCACGGTGCCGTGTTCGTGAACTCGGACTACCGCAACGAGGACTCGTGTGGCGGCGACTGGGACTACGAGATGAACGAGGACGACACCGACGTGATCTGGAGTCAGTGTGCCGTGGATCGCGCCATCGTCAACGCGGGCCTGGCTGATTATGCGGACCCAGAGATCATGGGCGCCATACGGCCGCTGCCGCTTCGTGCTTTCGGAGAAGCTCTGCGTTAGGAGAGAAGGGGCCCGTCGCGCCGGCCGCGGCCGGCGAGAACGATAGTGCCCCAACCGCGTTCCGTGAACCCGCCAAGAGCCTCCCAGCTAGCCTTTCCGCTAATCGCCTGCCTGTTCTTCGCATCGGGCGTCACCGCACTCGTATATGAGGTGGCCTGGCTCAGGTCGCTGATCCTCATCTTCGGTTCGACGGCGTTCGCGGTCAGCACGGTCCTCAGCTCGTTCATGGCCGGACTTGCGGCTGGCAGCTACGCGATCGGCCGCTGGGTCGATCGACGTGGGCGCCCGCTGGTGGTCTATGGTGTCCTCGAGCTGGGTATCGGGCTCTACGCCCTAGCCATCCCCTACCTATTCGGCGCACTCGAGCCGGTCTACCGGGGAGTGTGGGTTGCGTTAGAGCCGCCGGCCTACGTCTTCGCGCTCATTCGTTTCGTCCTCTGCTTCGCGGTGCTGTTCCTGCCCACGGCGATGATGGGTGGGACGTTGCCGGCACTCGCTCGCTTCACGGCGGGCACACCGCGGAACCTGGTCACGGGGGTGGGGGCGCTGTACGGGATCAATACGCTGGGCGCCTTCTTCGGTACGATGCTCGCCGGGTTCTGGCTTCTGCCCGGGCTGGGGCTGGGAGCGACGCTGCAGTTGACCGCCGCGGTCAACCTGGCGATCGGGGCGGCGGCGCTGGGGCTGGCCTGGTGGGGCGGCGAACGAAGCACGACGGGCGCTGAGGTCGAGCTCGGCGGCGAGACGTCGGGTGGCGAGCAGGAGACGCCGCCGGCAGTGGCAGGGGATGATGGCATGCCCTCCAAAGGAGTCATCACCGCCGCCTTCGCGGTCACCGGCTTCGCCGCCCTGGCGCTGGAGGTCGCCTGGACGAGGGTGCTGGCGCTGGTCATCGGACCCTCCGTCTACGCGTTCAGCCTCATGCTGGCCGCCTTTTTGGCCGGTCTCGCGCTGGGCAGCCTGATCTTCGCCTGGGCCATCGCGCGATTCCGCTGGACGGGGAGCACGCCGTTCGTCGCGCTCGCCGCGGCCTCCGGCGTTCTCGCCTTCATCACAACGCTCGCCTTTCACCGGCTGCCGTACGTCTACTTCCAGCTGTTCAGTCGCTGGGGTGCGGCCGAGGGGGCGCCTGGAGTGATCTTCGCCATCGGGCTCGTGATGAGCGGCCTGATCATGTTGCCTCCCACGCTGGCGATGGGCGGCCTTTTCCCGGCGGCGATCGAAGGGTTCAAGCTCTCCAGGGAGCGGACGGGTCGAGGTGTGGGGAGGCTGTATGCAGCCAACAGCGGCGGCGCCATCGCAGGGGCCTTCGCTGCCGGGTTCGTGTTCGTCCCGCTGGTCGGTCTTCAGGGCACGGTCCTGCTGTCGGCCTCTCTCTACCTGGCGGTGGCAGCGGGTCTGGCCTGGCTGGTTGCGCGGGGACGGCGGCTGGCATGGCTGAGGCCGGCGCTGGCCCTGGGGCTGGTCGTGGTCATTTATCTAGCCGCGCCGTCCTGGAACCGGCTGCTGATGTCGAGCGGGATCTACCATTATGCGGTCGAGTCGGATGAGCCGCTCTCGCTGGCGGAGTTCAGCGAGCGCACGAACCTGTACTTCGAGGAGCTGTATTACCGGGAGGGCCTGGTCAGCACGGTGCTGGTGGCGCGGGAGCATGGCGTCTACGGAAAGCTGGGCCCTGACAGCGTGCCGGGCATCATCCTCGTGACCAGCGGGAAAATAGACGCATCTTCGCTCTACGACATGCCCACGCAGATCCTCAGCGCCCACATCCCGCTGCTGCTCCACCCGGCGCCGCGGCGCGGGCTGGTCATCGGGCTGGCCAGTGGGACGACGGCCGGGTCGGCGTTGCGCCACGACCTCGAATCGCTGGACGTGGTGGAGATCGAGCCGGCGGTTGTCGAGGCCTCCCGGCACTTCGATATGGTGAACGGCCGGCCCCTCGATGACCCGCGCACACGGATGACGGTGGCCGACGGACGCACTTTCCTGGCGTTGGGGGAAGAACGGTTCGATGTGATCATATCGGAGCCGTCGAACCCATGGATGACCGGCGTCTCGAACCTGTTCACGCTGGAGTACTTCCAGCTGGTCCGCGAGCGTCTGGAGGACGATGGGATCTTCGCCCAGTGGGTCCAGATGTACGGAATGTCGCCCGAGAACGTCGCCGTCCTACTGAGAACCTTCAGCTCCGTGTTCCCGTATGCCTACGTCTTCAACACGATACCTCGAACCGATCTCGTGCTGGTGGGCCGGCTGGAACCGCTGACCATCGATCCGGTCCGGCTGGAGCGCCGGGCCAGCCAACCTGGGGTTCGGGAGGACCTGGCGCGCGTCGATGTGGAGAGCGCCGCCCAGATGCTGGCGCGCGGCCGCCTCGGCCCCGCCGAGCTGGCCGAGCTGACCGAGCTGATCCCCGGGGGCGCGCTGCTCAACACCGACGACAACGCCTGGATCGAATTCCACGCTCCACTCGATCTCTATCGTCAGACCCGAGGGGCCAACGAACGGCTGCTTTCCGCCTTCGCCCGCGGGCTCGCCCCCTACCTGGCGGCCGCGGACTCGGTCGCTCTGGTCGAGTTCCGGGCCCGCCTGGCCGAGGAGTATCAGGCGCTGGGCTTCTTCCCGGAAGCGGCGGAGGCGCGCTGACGCGGCTTACCAGGTCATATTGACCGATTCCCCGACTTTCGGGTGGCTGCGCCGCGTCTAGTCCGATCCTGTATCTGCATACATCACAATAGGTTGTGCCCACAGAGCCCGGCCCGATAATGGGCACGTGTCTTGCTCATGAAGCAGTTGGATCCCCCCCGCCCTAATCCCACTATATGCAGTGCCCCAACCTTGAACCTCGGACGGGCAGGATGTCGAGAAGAGCTGGAAAGGACAGAGCGGAAGTGAAGGACGGCGTGCTCGAGGATCGCCGCGGCTTCGTGCTGCCGGTCATCATCTTCGGCCTACTGCTGATGGGAACGATGACGGTTGCAGCGCTGCTGACGGCGAGCGATGAAAGCCGGTCCGGGCGAGCGATGCGCGAGGCGACGGAGGCTTTCTACGCTGCGGAGGCGGGCCTCAACCAGGTGTACGCCGAATGGGACAGCATCAAGGCGGCGGTTGATACGATGGTGGGAGGCAGCACGCTGGACCTCGGCTGGAGGGCTACAGCAGGCGGAGGCAGATACCACGCGGTCGTGTATCGCTGGGACGAGGGAGTGCAGCCGGTCTATCAGCTGATCGTCGAAGGCCGGTCCGCAGGTTCGCGCGGCGGAGTGAAGTGGCTGAGCTATACGCTGACGTCGGGGCCTGGAGGGCCGGACAGCGGCTACATGCTCGGTGAGTGCTGTGACGCGGCGGCGACGGTCAAGGGGAGCTACAAGCAGAGAGGCTCCCCCGACACCACATACGCCGGATTCTCGGTGGCCAGTGGTTACGATACCCACCCGCCGGGCTGGGGGGGTGCGGACGTTTGCGCGGACGAGCTATACGACAAGCCCGGCCTCATCATGGCGGACACGACGCTGGCCGATCTGGACCTTTCGGATGGTCTTCTCGAGGGAGTCCCTCCGCTGGTGCAGGACCCGACGATCACCGACGCCGCTTTCGATTCCTTCGGGCCGTACAGCTGGCAGGATGTGAAGGACAGGGCCGACATCGTCATCGACCCGTTCATGGCGGACGGCTGCGTCTACATGGCCGGCGGAGGCACTTCGGTGTGTGACATGGGTTCGGGGCAGATCAAGCTGGAAGCGGATGAAGTCTACCCGCGCTACAACGGTGATGGGACGTGCGACACGAGCCACCCGCTGAATTGGGGCTCCGACGACCCCGACGATCCGTGCTTCAACCACTTCCCCGTCATCCTGACGAAGGGCGAAGTCGAGTTCAGAGACGCTGACAGATTCTACGGCCAGGGCATGATCATTCTGGACTTCGACGAGACTGCCATGACGGGCGCCGAGCTCGAGTTCGAGACCAACGCGCACTTCCGCGGCGTGACGCTGGGCAAGGGCTGCATCGAGGTTCAGGCGGGCGCGCAGTACTACGGCGCGATATTCCTGGACGCAACCTACGACGGTGTCACCTGCGACAAGTCGGCAGATCTCTATGAGAGCTGCGGAGCCGGTCGCTTGTGCGACGAAACGAGGCTCCAGTGGAGCCAATGTGCAGTCGATCGCGCCATGAGGGGATCGAGCCTCTTCGATATGGCAGAGGCCACGATCCCCGGTGAGAGCGGCGGGATCCAGCTGCTGGGCGATCGTGCCTACGGCGAGCTGTTCCATTGAGGAATACAAACCGGTACACCACCATGAGCAGAGTAGAGCACAATCCAACGAGAACATTCCGCGCCAGACTCTCCCAGCGGGGCGGCTTCGTGTTGCCGGTCATCGTATTCACCATGGTCGTGCTGAGCACGATGATGGTGGCGGCGATGCTGACGGCGGATGACGAGAACCGGGCGGCGCGTGCGATGCGTGAGTCGAGCGAGGCGTTCTACGCCGCCGAGGCGGGTCTGCATGCGGTGTTCGCGGATTGGGACAGCGTCAAAGACTCGGTGAACCTCCTGGAGCCTGGGACCAGCTACAGCCTCGAATGGCGGACGTTGGACAGCGGTGGGAAGTTCAAAGCGACCATCCATCGCTGGGACAACAACGGCACCCAGCCGGTCTACCAGCTGGAGGTGGAGGGGCGTGGCCGCGGGGCCCGGGCCGGCCAGCGGACGCTGAGCCTGGCCCTCACCTCGGGGCCGGGCGGGCCGGGCACGGGATACTCCATCGGAGAGTGTTGCGAGGGCGCGGTGACTGTGAGGGGCGCAGTGGACCTGGAGGACGACACGGGCATCGACGGCCACGATACGCATCCGCCGGGATGGGGGGAAGCCTGCGAGGGCAGGCCGCTGGAGGACAAGCCGGGCCTGATCATGAAGGACACGACCCTGATCCGCCGCGAGGCTAGCACCTGGATGGACGGCGAGCCGCCGCTGGTACAAGACCCCACCCTGAGCGATGCCGCCTGGGATCAGTTCGGCGACCTGAGCTGGGTGGAGTTGAAGGACCAGGCCACGAAGTTGTTCGACGACGGGACCTTCAGTCCGAACCCCTCGACGAAGGTCGTGGATGGCCAGACGGTCTGTAACACCGACGACCCGAACAACCTGGGCTCGCCCGATCCGAACCACCCGTGCTTCGACTACTTCCCCATCGTGGTGATTAACGACGATGTGACGTTTCAAAACGGGTACGCCCAGGGCATCTTCGTCCTCGAATGGGATGAATCCACGAAGGCGGGGAGCGAGTTCGATCTCGAGGCGAACCTGACGGTCAATGGCGTTATCCTGGGCAAGGGCTGTGTTGAGCCGGAAGAGAACTCCCGCTTCTACGGCGCGATCTTCGTCGATGCGGAATACCGTAACTACGACATCTGCAACTCCGACTACGACTACGACATGAACGACGGCGACGCGACCGTGCGCTGGAGCCAGTGCGCCGTCGACCGCGCCATCGTTCACGCCGGCCTGGACGAGTGGGCGGAAGTGAAGAACCCAGGCGGCTCGGGCGGGATCCAGCTCCTCGGCCACCGCGCCTTCGGAGAGCTGCTCCGCTAAGAAGTCCTGGTCCGTAGGCCGAGCTGAGTTCGGGCACCGCTCGGGCTCAGCTCTTCTTATCCTGCATATAACTGCTTGTTTGTGAGGCACTTATGCGCTCTGGGCGGAGGGTCCGCGGGCCCGGGATTCGGTCATAGTGACAATACTTGCGTGGTTTCAGGAGCCGAGGCTCGAGCGGGCGACCGATTCACCGTGTGCGGTACGACATTTCGGGCATAATGACTGTTATTCCGGTTGGGCCGCTGCCTCCTTCGATGGTGTATATCCTTGATTGACAAGAGGTTATGAGATATGCTCGGATTGAGGAGTACGGCACGGGTCTTGCTCCTTGACAGTGGGTGGATAGGAGCGCCCAGTACGGCGATCCCATTAGTTCCCAAGAGGTTACGGTGAACTCAGGACGCCAGACCGGCGCTAGAAAGAGCGGGATCAATTGAGAAAACAGGCTGAGCAGTTACAAAAAGTATCGGAGGACGGCCGAAGGGGCTTCGTCCTGCCGGCGATCGTGTTCGGGCTGATGCTGATGAGCACGATGGCGGTGTTGGTGATGATGACGGCGGGGGACGAGCAGCTGTCGTCGCGTGCGATGCGGGAGTCGAGCGCGGCGTTCTATGCGGCGGAGGCGGGCCTTCAGCAGACCTATGCGGTGTGGGATAGCTTCAAGGCGGTGATAGACTCGTTGGAGCCGGGGGACAGCCTGGATCTGGGCTGGCAGGATCTGGGTGGGGGCTCTCGGTACCGAGCGGTGATCATGCAGTGGGACAACGAAGGCGGCGCCCAGACGATTTACGGTATCACGGTACGAGGCCGCGGCCCGGGCCAGGTCAGCGGTCACAAGAGGCTGAGCTTGACGATCACGGTGGGTCCGGGCGGTCCGGGCAGCGGCTACATGCTCGGTGAGTGTTGTGACGCGGCGGCGACTCTCAAGGGGACCTACAAGCAGAGGGGCAGCCCCGACGCGACCTACGCCGGCCAGGTGGCGCACAGCGGGTACGACACCCACCCGCCGGGCTGGGAGGCCGCCGATGTCTGCGCGGACGAGCTATACGACAAGCCCGGCCTCATCATGGACGACACGACGCTGGTCGATCTGGACCTTTCGGATGGCGTTTTCGAGGGAGTCCCTCCGCTGGTGCAGGACCCGACGATCACCGACGCCGCTTTCGACTCCTTCGGGCCGTACAGCTGGCAGGATGTGAAGGACAGGGCCGACATCGTGATCGACCCCCTCATGGCGGACGGCTGCGTCTACATGGCCGGCGGAGGCACTTCGGTGTGTGACATGGGTTCGGGGCAGATCAAGCTCGAGGCGGATGAAGTCTACCCGCGCTACAACGGTGACGGTACCTGCGACACGAGCCACCCGCTGAACTGGGGCTCCGACGACCCGGACGACGCCTGCTTCAACCACTTCCCGGTGATCTTGACCAAGGGCGAGGTCGAGTTCAGAGACGCTGACAGATTCTACGGCCAGGGCATACTCATCCTGGACTTCAACGAGACTGCAATGACGGGCGCCGAGCTCGAGTTCGAGACCAACGCGCACTTCCGCGGCGTGACCCTGGGCAAGGGCTGCATCGAGGTTCAGGCGGGCGCGCAGTACTACGGCTCGATGTTCCTGGACGGCAGCTATGATGGTGTCACCTGCGACAAGTCGGCAAACCTTACCGAGACCTGCGGCGCCGGTCGCTTGTGCGACGAAACGAGGCTCCAGTGGAGCCAGTGCGCAGTCGATCGCGCCATGAGGGGATCGAGCCTCTTCGATATGGCAGAGGCCACGATCCCCGCAGAGAGCGGCGGGGCCGAGTTGCTGGGCTCGCGCTCGTATTCAGAGTTGTTCCAGTAGTCCGATGTGAGCGACGGCAAGCCGCTCGATGTTCAGCCCGGGCGAGGGATAATAGCAGCGATGAAAGAGCGGACTGAGCAGTCCAAGAGATTCGCGGGCGACCGAAAGGGATTCGTCCTCCCGGCGATCGTGTTCGGGCTGATGCTGATGAG
>JBDHHZ010000028.1:0-16705 GCA_039589115.1 Gemmatimonadota bacterium
AGATCGAGCGCTCCCACTCGGGGAAGACGCCGCGCTGCACCGCCAGTTGCTCCGATGCGACTTTCGCTTCCTCGTCCACGAAGTGCATCACCCGCTCAGCAAGCTCCAGCGACTCGTCGGAACCGTAGGGGATCCCGAGCCGCACGAGCATATCGGCCCAACCCATCACGCCCAGGCCGATCCGCCGGATCCGCTGCGCCAGATCGGTGATCTCCGTCAGCGGGTATCGGTTCGCGTCGATGACGTTGTCGAGGAAGTGCGTCGAAGAGTGAACTGCCTGCCGCAATCCGTCCCAATCGACGATCCCTTCGTTGACGAACGCGCCCACGTTGATCGAGCCCAAGTTGCAGACGTCGAAGGGAAGCAGCGGCTGCTCGCCGCACGGATTCGTCGCCTCGTACGAACCGAGGTGCGGTACAGGATTGTAGTAGTTCGCACGATCGACGAAAAAGACTCCCGGCTCTCCGTTCTGCCAGGCACCCTCCACGATCTTGTCAAAGACCTCCCGGGCCCGCAGCCGCTCGACCACTTCACCTTTGCGCGGGCTGACGAGATCGTACTCCTCGTCTGCCTGAACAGCCCGCATGAATTCGTCGGTGACGGCGATCGAGATGTTGAAGTTCGTGACGCGATTGTTGTCTCGCTTGCAGCTGATGAACTTAAGGATGTCCGGGTGATCCACTCGCAGGATCCCCATGTTCGCACCACGACGTGTTCCGCCCTGCTTCACCGCTTCTGTAGATGCGTCGTAGACCTCCATGAAAGAGACAGGTCCAGAGGCGACACCCATCGTCGACCGCACCACATCCCCACTAGGCCGGAGCCGCGAAAATCCGAACCCGGTGCCGCCTCCAGACTGATGTATCAGCGCCATGTTTCGCAGCGTCGTGTAGATGCCCTCGAGGGTATCCTCCACCGGCAACACGAAACACGCCGATAGTTGGCCCAACGGACGACCCGCGTTCATCAACGTCGGGGAGTTCGGCTCGAACAGCCCGTTGGCCAGTAGATGGTAGAACCGCTCCGCTGTCTGCTGCGCTTCCGCTCCGCTCGCACCATACCGCGCGTCGATCGCCGCGATCGTACGCGCTACCCGCCAGAACAGCTCCCGCGGCGTCTCTACCGGACGCATCGCATCGTCCTTCACCAGGTAGCGACGCTCCAGCACCGTCAGGGCGTTCTCGGTGAGGTCCGGATCGGGCAGTTCCGCCGGCGGCGTAACTGGTAGCTCGACTTCCCTGCCCTGCGCGAGGGTCGTGGCGGTCATCGAAACGTGACTTTCAGTCCCTTGCTGTCCCTGTGTCTGCAATTGTCAAAGAGTTCCGAAAAAAAAGGATGAAAGGCCTGTGCGCGCGATGGCTGCGCAGCTCACTCCCGGATTCCTTGGTGTTAGTTAGATCCAGTTCCCGACCGGCCTCCTGGCTGGTGGCGGGGGGAGGAGGCCATTACTTCTGGGCTCGGCTACCACAACATGTAGTGCTTCATTCAACCAGCGACCCCAATATAGGGTCCCCTCGCGGATTGTCAAGGTCTTCCTTCACAAAATCGCCGAGCCCGGCGACTCCTGCCCCGCCGCGCGCGCTAGCCTCTTTTCCTATAACGATTTGTACCCCGAAGGCGGCAAAAAGAGGCCGTCCCGATGCGCGCGAGCCAGCTCGAGATAATCGCGCCAGGTATACTCGATTCGGTGGCGCAGCTCGTCGTCCACCGGTCTGACGACCTTCGCGGGAACTCCCATGACAAGAGAGCCGGCCGGCACGCGTGTCCCCTCGGTGACGAGGGCGCCGGAAGCGACGATGGAGCCGGTTTCGATGACGGCGCCACTCAGCACGGTGGCGCCCATACCGATGAGGCACTCGTCCTCGATGACGCACCCGTGGAGGAGACTGCGGTGGCCGACGCCGACCCGAGCACCTATACGGGTGGGCAGCCCGGGATCGATGTGGATGACGGCGAGGTCCTGGATATTGCTTTGCTCGCCGATAGTGATGGGCTCGATATCGCCTCGAATCACACAGCCGAACCAGACGCTCGCCTCACGCTCGACGGTCACGCGGCCGACGACGGTGGCGTTGGGTGCGATGAAGGCTTCGGGATGGACGTTCGGGGCGGCGGGCTTCTGGGGCTCGCTCATCTCATCTCCCACGCTGCGGATAGAATCCTGCGTAACTCGAAAGTCGGGAAACCTATCGGAGGAAAGACACGAAAGCGACCCCTATTGCTACTGGGAATTCTCGAAGGTGATTCGGTGAGTCGGTGATTCGGGGGTTCGGGGAAGTTCACAGGTCTCGGAGGGTCTCCTGGGTGAGAGCGAACTCCTCCTACCGCGCCAGGGAGGGTGCAGAGGGGGGCTCGAGCGGACATTTGGAGCGCCCCGGCCCGCGCAGCATCTCGGCCCGAGCGCCGCGCGACATGAAGCGAGGCCCCCCTCTGCACCCGACCGCCCCACGCGACATGAAGCGAGAGCCCCTTCCGTGCCCGAGCGACACACGCGACTAGAACGCGACGCCAGCCGTCAGGTATCCGCTCCAACGGTGTGCGGTGCCATCGGGCACGACGACGGTACGGGCGATACCGATGCGGAAGCGAGTGACGAAGCCGTAGCCGAGCCCGACGTTCAGCGACAGCTCGCCGCCGGCCGAGGCGATGACGTCAGGGTACTCGCCTTCCCTCCACGCCGATCCGGCGTCGGTGAAAAGGCTTGCGGAAACACGGTCCAGCATGACCGGCCACAGCTTGTAGCCGCGGCCCACCAGCCAGATGGGGAACCGATACTCGAGGCTCCCGGAGACGATCCTGTCGCCGATCTGAATACCCTCGTCGAATCCGCGTACCGGATAGAAAGTGCCGCCGAAAATGCTGACGCCGGAGATGATCTCGAGCGGCCGGCCCGGCACGCCTCCCAGGTCGAAGAGCTCCGAGCCCCGCTGGTGGCCGTAGCTGTAGCCGGCGGCGAGCCGGGCAGCGGCGACGTGATTGGCGTGGCCGAAGACGGGGAACGACTTGTAGGCGGTGAGAGAGCTCTGCGCCGTCCAGCGCCATCGATCCAGGTCGTCAATCAGCCGCTCGTGCGCGAGCGCTAGGAGCGCCGAGAAACCGTTCTCCGAGCTCACCGACCGCGGGTAGCTCCGGGCGGTGGCGTAGCGCATCACGAGCCCGGCCTCGATGTCGTCGAACGTCGAATCGGACAGCTGAATCTCCGGGTCGAGTGGCTCGAAGCGTCGCTGCTGCAGACCGAGCGTCGGCACGACGTTGAACGCACGGCGGACCCGTGGAACCAGGAAAGATGCCGCAAGTCGAATGCGCCGCTCTCGCTCGAGAGCGGCGATGATCTCGCCGTCGCGTGTGGCGAGCGACACGTCATCCCAATCCTGCGAGATGTTGAGCTGGAGGACAGGATCGCCGAACCCGGAGTAGCTATAAGCCGCGCTTGCGGTCAGCCTGTCGATGCCGGTTCGCCAACCGGCCAGTATCCCATAGGCGTGACGCCGCACATCGTCGGTGCCAAACGTCGTGGCACCGATCAGGTTGCCGACCGCAGAACTGCTACTGAACGCGATGAACGGCAGCCACGACTTCGGCCACAGCGAGGGGAACGGCGAGTACCCTTGGACCGCAGCGTCGACGCCGGCCACGTCCTCTGTACGCGCACTGGCCGGACGGCGCAGCGAGCGCCACTCCGGGCCAGCGGGTGACCAGGTCGCCGGATCGAACGGGATCACTTCCAGCCGCATCCCCTCTGAGTAGAGCGCGACATAGGCCAGCCAGCGGCCGTCCCGTGACACGTCCGGGTCGCTGGCACCGCCCACCGTCCGCGTCACCTGCCAGACCGCCGGAGATCGAGCGACCGCTTCCCCGCCGACCTCGATGGCGTAGATGTCGTAAACGCCGCCGCGGTCGGATGACCAGACCAGGTATCGGCCGTCCGGCGACCAGGCCGGTGTAATGTCCGCCGCGTCGCCGCTGGTGACCTCACGAACCAGTTCGCCGGCCCGATCCAAGATGACGATGTTGAGGACACGGCCCTGCACCCAGCGTTCCGCCGCGATGAGGCTGCCGTCCGGCGACCAGCGCGGCGACTCCCAGTTCACGGCGTCAGCGAACTCGGTGAGTGGGCTCAGCTCGCCGCTCTCGATGTCGATGACGACCAGCCGGCTCGTCCCCTCTCCTGTCTGCACCGCCACTATGCTGCGTCCATCCGGCGCGACGTCGGGCTTCGAGATGCGGCCCTGGGCGGTGAGGCGGCGTTCGCGTCCCCGCTCGACGTCCAGCGCGTAGAGGTCGCTGAACACGTTATAGCGGTCGGCGAACTCCGACTGGCTGAGGTAGAGCTTCGGCTCATCGCGTGCCCAACTGTTGCCGCCCGAGCTGTTGCGACGGACGCGTAGGACCGGTTCCCCGCTCGTCACATCGACGACCATCGTCGCCGGGTCATCCGTCGGTGTGATGAACGAGAACGCCAGGCGACCACCGTCCGGCGAGAAGCGCGGCGCCCGGATCGCCCATGCTATCGCCGAGAGCGGTCGGCCTACCGTGACTCCCAGCTGGCGCAGCGAGTCGGCCCGCACGCGCGCCTGCGCCTCGAATTGTGAGGCCCACTCATCCCAATCGGCCGTCAGCTTGTCGCCGAAGTAAGGAGTGGCCGCCCAATCGAGAGTGAACGGTAGACGCGCCGCGCCACGCCGCGTGAACGCGGCGACCGCGCTGTCGCCGTGCTCCTCGGCCTGGGCGCGGAAGAAGAGGCCGCCATAAGCGTAGGGCGTGCTGCCCGCGGGCCAGGTGGGCGACAGCCCGTCCGCGGCGTCCACGGTTCGGAAGCCGTCGCCGGCCGCCTCGTTGGCCAGCAGCGTCGGGTACCAGCTACCGTAGGCGCGACCGGCGCCGGTGAGCCGCGACTCGTAATAGGTGGCCAGTCCCTCGACCACCCAGTTCGGCTGATAGAAGGCTGGGAAGAAGATGGGGGAACGGCCGAACACCGCCTGTGCCACTCTCCACACCCCATCGGCACGGTCCAGATGGAAGATGTGGGTCAGCTCGTGCACCAGCGTCAGGTCGACCCAGTCGGTGTAGTAGTTGAGCTCCCGGTTGACGATAGAGGGCGTCGCGATCAAGACCACACGATTCGACGGGATCGGCGTCGCCGACGCGTTGGGCGAATCCCTGTTGTCCGTGATGACCAGTGCGATACGGCCGGGGGGCGGTTCCATGAAATGCTCGGACAGCGCCTCGTACGCCCACTCCGCGCTCGCTGCGGCACGCCGCGCGAACTCTTCCCCGCCCTCGGGAAAGACGACCCGGAAATGCTCGGTCTCGAATCGGAGGTACTTCTCGTTCGGCGGTACCTGCGCCGCAGAGGTCGAGGTGCAGAGCAAGAGCAGCGCGACGGCGACCGCCGAAGCAGCTTCGCGTTGACCGGTCCGGCTGCCCCTCACTCGGCACTCCCGACCAGGAAGGAGCGCAGGCCAAGTACCACTCCCCACGCGTAGGCCTCCTGGAACGCGGGGTTCCTGAGGCCCGCTTCCTGAGCCGGGATCATCATGAACGCGCCTTCAGTGAGCACCGCAGGCATCCAAGTGGGGCGGACTAGAGCTAGGCTCGCCCGCCCGAAGCCGAGGTCGCGCAGGCCCATGGTGGCCAGCATGCCGTTCTGCAACTCGCGCACCAGGTCCAGCGAGTAGGGCTGGAAGTAGTAGGCGCTGGTACCGTGCCTCTCGAACGGGTTCACCCCATCGGGGAGCGCGTTATTGTGGATCGAGATGAGAATCTCGGCATCGAGCAGCTCCGCCAGGTGGGTCCGGTCGTAGAGCCGCACGGCCCTCCGGTCGGCGCGGGTCAGGACCACGCGCGCGCCTTCCTCTTCCAGAAGTCGCTTGAGCTTGAATGCGATGGCCAGGTTGGCGTCACCTTCGTAGAAGCGTGTCGGTCCAGTCGCGCCCGCCGGCGGGTGGCCCGGGTCCACCACGATCAGTCGCCCGGCAAAAGGCATCGCCGGGTCGACGGGCGGCGGTTTGCGGATATCGAGGGCCAGCGCACCGCGCATGTACCGCACTCTGTATCCCCACGGCTGCCCCGCCAGATCGATGTGCAGCAGGTAGCGGTCCGAGTCCACCTGTTCCCAGCGGGCGGCGCGCAGGAACGAGTCCGCCGGGCCGTATTGCTGCCAATTGGTGTCGGAGTAGACGCCGTACAGGACGAGCGTCAGGCGCGTTCCATCGACTTGCACCTTGTAGGGCACCGGCTGCGCGAGTGAGACGTGCACACGTAGTCGGTCGGGTGCGCCGGTGAAACGCACCGTCCCCACACGAGCTCGATCAGAGAACCTCGTCCCCTGCAGCCGAACGAGCTCGTCCGCCGACACCCACGCCTCGGTCCGCCCATCGAGTGCCAGCCTAACCGAACCGTTCACTCGTCCCGTGACGCGCGCTCGCACCCCGTCATTCCACTGCCAGTACGTCGTGGCGCCGGGTCCGGACCGGCCGATGACGAAGCCGTCGCGTCCGACGCTCGACGGTTCCTCGCGCAGCTCGACGACCGGACCCCGTCCCCCGAGGACCCAGAGATCGAGCGGCAGCGGTGCCCGGGCGGTGTCACCTTCGACGACGACCTGCAGAGTCGCGCACTCCGTCGGGATCGGGGCCTCGGCTGTGGCCTCGACGGTATCTGGCACAGCAGCATCGTTCGCTTCGGGGCCCACAGGAACCCCGGCCCGACTCGTGTCCGCCTCGGCCGCGAGGGTATCTGCCGCCGTCGCGGGCACCTCTTCCGGCGGTGCGCAGTACGCCGTCAGGTCGGGAAGCCCAGCGGGAACCGGCGGAAGCTGCGGGACCAGCCGCCCACGGCCCAACGGAGCTCGCGCCATGAGCTCGCCTTCGAAGATCCCCGTTCCCGACGACGCGAAGCCCGCTGACGTTGGGACCCGCCCGAAGTTCCAGTTCGCCGCAGCGCTGCTTCCCTCCACCGACGCGAGCTCGGTCAGCCAGACCGCTCCGCCGTCGGGGAGCAAGAGCTGTACACGGGCGCCTGGCGTCGCGCGGACGCGGATCGGAACCACCTCGCCATCTCGCACCCACCAGGCGCCGCGCGGCCGGGCGCTCCCCGCATCGATGGCGGCCGAGTCTACCGGGAACGGCGCGATAGGCCGCGGTAGGAAGACAGTGTGAACGACTCGCGCTTCTTCGCCGCCCAGCGTTGCGACCACCTCGTACTCCGCGATCGTGTCGTCCGCCGATGCCGGCACCGACAGCCACCCGATGAAGGCTCCGTTCGGCTCGACCGCAACCGCCTCCCCGCTGATCGTCAGCCGGGCCAACCCATGGCCGATCGATCCGAAGATGAAGTTGGAGTCGCGCGCCGTTATCGTGCTGCTGTCCGGAGGGTAGACAACATCGATGACCAGCGGGCCGCTGCGCTCCGGGATGGGCGGCGGCCCGGCCACCTCCGGCGCGCGCGCCGCACAGCCGGCCAGCGCCAGCACGGCGACGACCGACCGAAGTCCGATAGCGGTTGCACCCCCAAACGTCTCCGCGCGCAGAACTGCCTCCCTTCTCTTGCCATTGCCGTCGGTGTGGGAATCTACGCCCCGCGCTCACCGCCGGTCAAAAGATTGATGGAGCCGCCGGCGTTCAGACCGTGTCGTAAGCCCGGCCCGAGTTGACGCGCCTGAGCAGCAGTAGCGCAAGCACAGCCGTCACCAGGGCCGCAGCGGCGCGCGCCCACGCTCCCAGCACCAGCCAGCCGACGCCGAACATCAGAGAGAAGAGCAGGACGATTCCGAGCAGGCCGCAGCGCACGTCGGCGCTCAGATCCTGCAGTGGCGCTAGTCCGCAGGCCGCCTGTTGCCGGCGCCAGCCGGGTCCGCCGGGCCGGGTGCGCCGGTAGAAGTTCTCCAGGGTCTCTTCAGACTCCGGCCGAGTGAGCAGCATGATCGGCAGCCACACGGCCATCGAGCCGAACGCCGTCACCGCGAGCCGCACGCCGAAGTCGATCTCGCCGAACGCCGGCAGATAAGACAGCAACGCGATGATGATCCCGGCCAGCATCGCCGCCAGTTCGCCCCAGGCGTTCACACGCCACCAGAACCACTTGAGTATCAAGACGGCGCCGGGCCCCGTGCCGATGGCGATCATGAAGCGGAAGACGGTACCGATATCCTGCGCGAAGAACGCGGCGGTAGCGGCGAGTGCGACGATGACGACCGACGCCAGCCGGCCTACCCAGACGCGTTCGCGATCGTCAGCTTGCGGGCGCGCCCATCTGACGTAGAGGTCGTGCACTATGTACGATGCACCCCAGTTGATCAGAGTGGAGACGGTGGACATGAAGGCGGCGAGGAACGACGCGACGACGAGACCCAGCAACCCGGCGGGCAGGTAATCGAGCATCAGCTCGATGTACCCGATCTCGGGATCGGCCAGCGTCGGGTAGAGGATGAGGGCGACGAGCGCGACGATGATCCAGGGCCAGGTCCGTACCACGTAGTGCAGCAGGGTGAACAGCCAGGCCGCCTTCTGCGCATCCTCCTCGGTCTTGGACGCGATGAAGCGCTGGATGAACTGGCCACCGCCGTCGGTGTTTCTGAATGCCCACCATTGTATGCCGATGTAAGCGAGGAAGGTGGTCATCGAGAGCTTGGCGACATCGGACCAGGGCATGAAGTCGAGCCGATCGGCGAGGCCGCGATCGACCAGCGTCGCCTTGAGACCGGCGATGCCTCCCACGTCGGGCAAGGCAAAGGCGACGACGATCAACGCACCGACGAGCGCGAGGACGAACTGGATGAAGTCGGTGGCCACCACGCCCCAGAGTCCGGCCAGTCCGGCGTAGACCAAAACGAAGGCCGATAGGCCGACGACGATCCACAAGCGCGGCTCGCCGGGCAGGCCGATCGCCATCGCATCCCAGAGGCCGAGCGCTTCGATGACCTTGCGCATCGCCAGCATCGCGTAGCCCATGCCGATGCAGTTGATGGGGACGGCGAAGACGAAGGCGCGCATACCACGCAGCAGCGCCGCCGGCCGGCCGCCATAGCGCAGCTCGGTCAGCTCGACATCAGTGACCACCCCGCTGCGCCGCCACAGCCGGGCGAAGAGGTAGATCATCAGCACGTGCGTGATGGCGAAGGCCCACCATTCCCAGTTGCCGGCGATGCCGCGTCGCGCCACCAGGCCGGTGACGTAGAGTGGCGTGTCGACGCTGAAGGTGGTGGCAGCCATCGACGTGCCGGCCAGCCACCAGGGAAGCGCGCGGCCGCCGACGAAGAACTCGGCGAAGCTCTTCGCGCCGCGACGCGAGAACCAGATGCCGATTGTGAGGGTGCCGATCAGGTAGAGGCCGATGATCAGCCAGTCGAGGGCGACCATCACGTGCTGCCGACAAGATGCTCGGCCACCGCGTCCTGCATCAGCGGATCACCGGACCAGGCGCAGAGGAGGTTCTCGGCCGCTGCGAGCTGAGCAGCGAGCCGTGGGTGGCCGAACAGCACGACGGTCGCATCGAATGCGCCCTCGAGGATGTAGTTCACTTCCCGGGCCCGCTCCGGTGCGAGCCACGAGCGGCGCTTCCAGCCTTTCACATCGGAGAAGACAGCGACGAGATCGAGTGCAGGCGCGTGCGACGACGGCTGTATGATCGCGGCGCCGCGGCTTTTCAGACCCTCGGTCAGGCGGCTGCGATCAGGAGGGGCCGAGCCCGGCCCAGCGACGGCTTCCGGCAGCGTGATCACGTCGTCATCTACGATATGGAGTCTGACGATCTGGCCTGGCCGAATATCGGGAAGCGTGCCGCGGAGAAGTTGGATCGCTGAGGTAGCCAACCTCAACGCCCTGGCGTGGCTCGACACGGGCAACAGCTCCTCGACCGCCAGGTCCGCCGTCCTGGCTGCTGTCTCGATGCGCTCGATGGAGCGCTCCAGGCGCCGCCGGTCCAGCCGCTTCGCGTCGAGGGCCGCGTCCAGTGCGGCCACCGTTTCCTCCGTCGAGCTGGGATAGAGAACAACGTCACAGCCCGCCCGGATCGCCTCCACCGCGGCCTCGCTCTCGGAGAGACCCGAGGCCGTTACCGCCTCCATGATGAATGCGTCGGTGGCGACGATCCCCTTGAAGCCCAACTCTCTCCTTAGCAGCCGAATGATCTCCCGCGACATGCTGGCCGGCGCGCCCGACGGATCGAGCGCCGGATAGCTCACGTGAGCCATCATGATGGAGCTGACCCCGGCCTCGATCGCCGCCCGGAAGGGTGCCAGGTCGGCTTCGAGGGTGGCGCGGCTTAATTTGACTTCGGGGAGCTCGGTATGGGAGTCGGCGGTAGTGCGGCCGTGACCTGGAAAGTGTTTCGCGCAGGCATGGACACCCTCCTCCTGTGCCGCCGTCACCCAGGCACGGACTTGGTCGGCGACCGACGCCGCGTGTGATCCGAAAGCGCGCGTGCCAACGACGGGGTTGGCCGGCTCCACATCCAGATCGGCGACGGGCGCCAGCACCCAACCGATCCCCGCCGAGGCCGCCTCTTGTGCTGTGATCCGCGCCACCTCGAGAAGCGCGGTTTCACCTAAGGTGGCCAGCGCCGCCGCAGGCGGCAGCGGCGTCGCCTCCTCCAGCTGTTGGCCGGCGCCGCGCTCCAAATCGGCGGCGAACAGAATCGGCCGGCCCTCGCGCTCAGCGACGCGCGAGACGAGTTCGCGCATCCCGCTCACGCTGCCGCCGAAAACCACAAAGCCGCCAACGCCCAGATCGAGGTTGCGTCGTACCTCGCGCCAGACTTTCTCGACGCTACGACCGCGCCAGCGCAACGCGGGAAAGACGAGGCGAGCAGCGATCATGGCGGCGTCAGCTTCCCGAGGATACGGGGACCGGCGGCGCCGGTGACCGACGGCAGATTGCCGGGCCTGCCGCTCTGGTAAAGGTGGGCGAGGATGGCGAAAGCTGCAGCTTCCTTGGCATCGGGATCCCAGCCCAGCACCGACAGGTCGCTGAGCGGGATCGGGGCGATCTCCTCGGCCAACATCTGCATGAGCACCGGGTTCCGGGCACCTCCGCCCGAGACGACACACTCGTCGGGCCGCTCGTCGTCAGCGAAGAAACGCTCGTAAGCACCGGCTATCGAGCGCGCCGTCAGGGCAGTGGCGGTGGCGACCAGGTCGTCATCTTCCAGGCCCGCCTCCCTCCCGCGCTGCACCAGCTCGCTGGCATAGTCGAACCCGAATCGCTCGCGGCCCGTGGACTTGGGCGGCGTTTCGCGAAAATACGAATCGTCGAGCAGCACGCTCAGGGTTCCGTCGTGCAGATGGCCCCGTGAAGCGCGACGCCCGTCGGTGTCGAAGGGCTCTTCCCGATCGCTCACGATTCCCACCACCGCATCGAGCACCGCCACACCGGGACCCGTGTCGAAGGCGAGCACCGGCCGCTCCGATCCCTCCGGCGGCAGCAGCGTGACGTTGGCGATCCCACCTATGTTCTGCAGCGCGCGCCATCCGTCCCCAGCCGTGAACAAGAGCTGATCGACGAGCGGGACCAGCGGCGCACCTTGACCGCCGGCCGCGACATCACGCGCCCGAAAGTCGGACACGACCGGCACGCCCAGATGCTCGGCGATCACCGCCGGCTCGCCCAGCTGAAGCGTCGCGCCCGCTGTGCCCGCCGTAGGCGACTCGTGCCAGATCGTCTGACCGTGCGAGCCGACAGCCGCCAGCTCGGCCGGCGCCACGCCCGCACCCTTTAGCATCCCCAGCGCCGCGCCGGAGAACCAAAGCCCCAAGTTCACGTTCAGACGACAGAGCTCCGCCGGACCGCCGGTCAGCGCCGCCTCGATGGCCTCTCGCTGCCTCGCTTCGTAGGGCACCGACAGGAACGCTTCCAGTTTGGCGCCGAGTCGGCCGCCTTCTTCCTCCACCTGGACCAGCGCCGCATCGATGCCGTCCAGCGAGGTGCCCGACATGAGACCCAGGTAACGAAGCATAGGACGTTATCCAGCGGCGAGGCGTCGGATGGCCTCGACGTGGTTATGGTCGTGCTGCACGGCGTGCCGTAGAAGCTTATAGACGGTGATTCCACCGTACTCCTCGTGCCGGCCAACGCGCGTCCAGTCGGCGGCGTCCGAGTCAACCAGGTGCGCGAGCAGAGCCGCACGACTCTGCTCCAGACGTTGCAGGAGCTCCCGCACGGACGCCTCCCGAGCATCGCTGTCGAAGACCTTCAGATTCTCCACCGCATCATCGCGACTCGCGAGCACGGGCTCGTCCTCGGCCAGCATCGCCGCCAGCCGCACACCGAAGAACGCATCCCCATCGATGAGATGTACGATGTGCTCCTTGGCGCACCACGCGTCCGCCGCCGGCCGCACACTCAACGCGTCTTCCGTTGAAGACGCAACGATCTCAGCCACATGGCGCGGCAGGTCACCGAGCGCCGAGCGAACGATCGCCAGCACATCCGCGGCGGGCGGCGCCACCGGATACGGACCGTAGGGATCGTCCGACGCCTTCACTACGTCGGCCAGCTCCAACGACCGGCGCACGAACCCGTCAGATTCAGCCAAGTAGAGCTCCGCCAACTCGCGGCTCACGCCGGCTCGCTTCATCACGACAGCCAGCTTCACAGAGCCGCCGGCCCTCTCGATGAGCGGAAGCGCCTCATCGCGAGAGCAGCCGCTGGCCGCCATCACGATCCGCAAGCTGCGGTCGACCAGCTTCTCGCTCATCGCCTGCAGGTCGACCATCAGGTTCTCGTATACTTTGCCCAACCGCACCATCGCGCCCGTCGTGAGCGTGTTGAGCACCAGCTTGGTCGCCGTTCCCGCTTTCATGCGCGTCGAGCCCGCGATGGCTTCCGGGCCAACCAGCGGGACGACACACACATCGACCGCATCACGCATCTCATCGCCCGGCTCGGTGCAGCAGAGGAAACCGGTTTGCGCGCCGAGCTCCGACGCCCGCGCCAGCGCACCGCGTACGAAGGGAGTAGTGCTGGATGTGGCGATACCGAAGACGAAGTCGTCGGCGTTCACTTCCGCCTCGTCCACCGCCGCCGCTCCGTCCTCGGGTCTATCCTCCGCGCCTTCCTGGCTGCGGGTGAGTGCCGGGTGGCCGCCGGCGATGATACCCTGGACCAATTCGGGATCGCTGCCGAATGTGGGTGGGCACTCGGTGGCGTCGAGCACGCCGAGACGCCCGCTCGTACCCGCTCCTATATAGATCAGCCGGCCGCCTCGCTTGAAGCACTCGACCGCGATCTCGATCGCTTCCGCGATACGCTCGCGCTCCGCATGCACCGCCTCCGGCACATCACGGTCTTCCGCGTTGATCAGATCGACGATCTCCAGCGGGTCCGCCAGGTCGATATCCCGTGTTCGCGGGTTCCTGTGCTCGGTGAGTCTCGGGTCGAACAGGTCGTCGGTCATATTCTCGCCGGGAATCCCGCCGCGACGGAGCAGTCGCGCCGGGGAGCGCTCGCAGGGGTTCAGCCGATACATGCGATCGTGCCGCTGCCGAAGTTATGTGGGGAAACCTAACCTCTCCCGGCCCGGCCCGCAGCTAACGGGCCCGCGGCTTCAAATGACTATCCGGGGCAGCGCATGGTGTTGGAAAAACTCAATCTTGTGGGACGTCATATTCGGCGAAAGCGGGAGCGCTTCGAGCAGGCGAGGGCCTCCTTCGAGCCTTATACAATCTCGAGGACCTGGGAGGACATCACCTGTTCGCCCTGCCGGACGGCTAGCTCGGTCGGAGTTGGATTCAATATCCAATAACCGACACCCATCAGCCGATCATCAAGTGGACTGCCTCGATCTCCGATGACCGATGACCGACATCCGATGATCACCTGACCATCGGATATCGATCACTGCGCGTCGGGCGTTGACGTAGTCCACTCGGTCATCGGTTACTGGATGTCGGTCATTGGATATTGAAGTACTGGCTACCGACTACCGGCCACCGGCCACCGGCTACCGGCCACGGGCAAGGCTGGCGCAAAAGGGGGGGATGAGCCTAATCTGTGCGGGTTCGCCTTGAAAAGCCGTCAGGGAGGAGAATCGAGTTGCTGTCCAAGGCCACCGCGCTCGCCACGGATCTCGTGGAGATCCGGCGCCAGATCCATGCCCACCCGGAACTCTCTTTCCAGGAGACACGAACCGCCGCGCTCGTCGCCGACAGGCTGAAGAGCCTGGGCTATGCGGTGCGGACCGGAGTCGGCGTTACCGGCTGTATCGGAGAGCTGGAGACCGGGTCCGGTGGCACGGTGGCGCTGCGGGCCGACATGGATGCTCTTCCAATTCGGGAAGCGAACGACGTCCCCTACCGTTCGCAAAACGAGGGGGTGATGCACGCTTGCGGGCACGACGCTCACGTCGCCTGCCTGCTGGGTGCTGCGACGCTGTTGGCTGAGAGCGCGAAGGACGGCGCACTGCCAGCGGGCCGTATCCGTCTCGTCTTCCAGCCGTCGGAGGAGACGACAGACGAAGAGAACGTGGGCGGCGCCCAGCGAATGATCGCCGACGGCGCGATGGAGGGTGTCGATGCCGTCATCGGACTGCACGTCGCCGCCGAATCGCCCGCCGGCCAGGTACTGTTCCGCGAGGGCCCGCTGATGGCCGGCAACGACACGCTGCGCGGCACGGTCCGCGGCGCCAACGCTCACGCCGCACTGCCCCACGAGGGCCAGGATGCCATACTGCTCGCCAGCCACGTGGTCCTCGCCGTGCAGGCGATCGTTGCCCGGCGCATCGACCCGCTGCAGCCGGCTGTGATCACCTTCGGGACGATCGAGGGTGGGACCGCGGAGAACATCCTGTGCAGCGAGGTTCGCATGGAAGGCACGCTGCGCTACTTCGATACAGATGTGCGCGAGCGATTGCATGAAGAACTGAGACGCGCCTTCGCTATAGCCGACGCGATGGGTGGCGAAGGTCGGATCGAGATACAAGATGGGAATCCGCCGGTCGTGAACGACGCGAAGCTGAACGATCTGGTCCGCGCAGCGGCGAACTCCGTGGTCGACGATGCGGACGTGGGCACGGCCGACCTGATCATGGGAGCGGAGGACTTCGCATTTCTGGCTCGCGAGGCGCCGGGCTGCTTCTTCTGGCTGGGCGCCGGCATCGAGGGCGACCCGCGCAATCACCACTCGCCGCGCTTCGACATCGATGAGAGCTGTCTGCCGCGGGGCGCGGCGGTCCTCGCCGAGGCCGCCAGGAAGGTGCTGGCCGAATGGTAGCGACGAAGGCGCCACCAGGCTCTGCGCGCCGGCGCGTCCGCGCGCTGAACCGTCGCCTCGAGGCAGAGTACGGTCGTCCAAGCAAAGAGCGGCTGGACCCGCTCGACGAGCTGATGCTAACGATCCTCAGCCAAAGCACGTCGGACACGAACCGCGACCGTGCCTACGAGTCGCTGCGCGAGCGGTACCCCGGTTGGGACGCGGTGCGAACCGCGCCCAGAGCTGAGATCGAAGAGGCGATAAGGTCCGCCGGCCTGTGGAAGCAGAAGGCTCGCACGTTACAGGAAACGCTGGACGCGTTGTTCGAGGATCGCGGCGACCTCGACCTCTCGCATCTGAACGAGATGACGGACGGTGAGGTGATCGAGTACCTGACCGGTTTTCGTGGCGTCGGCATCAAAACCGCGGCGTGTGTGCTCTGCTTCTCGATGGGCCGGCCCTACATGCCGGTGGATACACACGTCCATCGCGTGGCGCGTCGGCTCGGGCTCGTCCCGGCCAGCGCCAGCGCCGATGCGGCCCATGGCCTGCTCAATAGCGACAGCTCAGTCCCGCCCGAGCTGCGATTCTCGTTTCACATTCAGCTGATTCGTCACGGACGCGCAGTCTGCCGGGCGAGCCGCCCGGCCTGCCATACCTGCATATTGGAAGACCTGTGTCCGAAGGTCGGCGTCTAGCCCGATGCACGGACAACTGAGAAAGGAACAGCCAATGCGGTGCCGAAGCTTGCTGATCGCGCTTTGTTTCGTGGCGGCCTGCACGCCGCCGGCGGCGGGCCCCGGAGCTGCCGGCGGAGCGCGAGCAAATGTGCCGTTCGAATGGGAGTTCCGCGGGCTCGAGCCCATCGGGACTGGGACGCAGGGCATGGTCGCGACCACCGACGTTCGGGCTACCCGGGCGGGGCTCGAGATTCTGCAAGCCGGAGGTAACGCCGTCGATGCCGCGGTCGCCGTCGGTTTCGCACTCGCCGTCGTACACCCGGCCGCAGGCAACATCGGCGGCGGCGGCTTCGCCGTCGTCCGGCTGGCCGACGGCGAGACGGCGGCCGTCGACTTTCGGGAGATGGCGCCGCTCATGGCGACGCCCGAGCGCTTCCTGAATGCTGAGGGCGTGCCGACCGATGCCTCGATCGTCGGCCACCTGGCGTCCGGTGTGCCCGGCACCGTAGCCGGCCTGGCCGAGCTGCACCAGCGCTACGGCTCGATGGCTTGGGAGGATCTGATCGCGCCGGCCGTCGATCTCGCGGAGAACGGGTTCACGGTCAACGAGCGCCTGAATCGCGGGCTGGCGCAAAGGCAGTCCCGCTTCGCGCAGTTCGAGGCGACTCAACTGGCCTTCTACCCCAACGGCGAGGCACCGCGAGTCGGCTCGTCGTTCAGGCAGCCGCAGCTGGCCGCCACGCTGCGCACGATCGCCGCCGAGGGCAGGTCCGCCTTCTACAACGGCACGATCGCCGACCTGATCGTGGATGAGATGCGCAGGGGTGATGGCCTGATGAC
>JBDHHZ010000029.1:0-15713 GCA_039589115.1 Gemmatimonadota bacterium
CATTCTGCGCTGTAACACTGTTGTCGTCATTCCCAGTTCCCGGATGGTCCTATAGAGAAACGCGACGAGCAGCAGGAACCAGAGACCCCAGAGCGGCGTCGAGAAGGCCAGCGCCAGGCTGACCAACGGGCTGAGGAAGAGAGCCAGCTTGGAGGCCGGGAGTCCCGACCAGTAAAGCGCGGCGATCAGAATCGCGATGAACACCGAGGCGGTGCCCAAATCGGGTTGCGCCATGATCAAGGCGATCGGGAGGAAGACGACGGCGGCGAACGGCCAGAGGTCCCAGAGGCTGTCGGGCGGGCGATCGCGGCTAGCGACGAGCCTGGCGAGCATCAGGATGGTGGCGAGCTTGGCGAACTCCGACGGCTGGAATCCGATCCCACTGAATCTGATCCAGCTGCGAGGACCGGAGCCGTCGCCGACCAGGAGCACGACGATCAGGGCGATCATCGCCGCGGCGTAGGCGGCGGGCGCGATCCACTCGAGCCAGCGTACGGCGACGCGCAGGACGAGCACGAAGGCGAGAAGCGAGATCACGAACCAGGTCGCCTGCTTTCGCCAGATCCCCGACACCGACGATGGGACCTCGAGCTCGCCGGCGGAGAAGATCATCGCCACACCGAACAACGCGAGCGCGAACACCAATCCGAGGATCAACGGATCGCCGATGCCCAGCGTCGCTCTCTGCTTCATCGGCCAGCCACCGTAGCTTCCTCAGCTTCGCCATGCTGGCTCCGCAGATAGAAGTCTATGAGTCGCGACACTATCGGGGCCGCAGCGGACGACCCGTGGCCACCCGCCTCCACCACCATGGCGACCAGTATCTCAGGATCCTCCGCCGGCGCGAAGCCGACGAACCAGGCGTGATCTTCGCCGTGCGGATTCTGCGCCGTGCCCGTCTTCCCCGCCAACGTCCAATCGCGTAACCTGGAGCCGCGTGCCGTGCCGCCCGGCTCGTTGACCACCGCCACCAGAGCCGCCCTGAGCAGCGACCGCTGCTCGTCGGTGATCGGGAAAGTACCCAGCGTGTCTCCCGGCGGTGCGTCCCTGGCAACCCGCGGTGCTCTCAACGTGCCGTCGGAGGCGAGCGCGGCGAAGAACTGAGCCATCTTGAGGGGGCTCTGAGCGTTTTCGCCTTGGCCGATGGCCAGGTTCAGCACGACGGCGTTGGTCCAGCCGCTCGGGCCGTAGCGCTCGTCGTACCACGCGGCAGAGGGAGGAAAGGCCCCGCTGATATCGGAGGGCAGGTCGATTCCGGTTGGCCGATTGAAGCCGAAAGCCGAGACTCCGGAGATGAACCTCTCGAGCGTGACCTTGAGGCCGAGTTGGTAGAAGTAGACGTCGCAGCTCTCCTTGATCGCATCATTGAGGTCGAGCCAGCCATGGCCCAGCGGCGTCCAGTCCTTGAAGGAGCGGCCGTAGTATAGGAGCGCGCCGCGGCAAGGGATATTCATCTTCGTCTCGATGTCCGCTACATCCTCCTGCATGGCGATCCCGGCCAGCACCAGCTTGAAGGTGGAGCCCGGCGCATAGGCGGCGGAGACGGCACGATTGAACAGCGGTCTGCCGGGGTTCGTGTTCAGGGCGCGCCAGGCCGCCGGCTCGAAACCACCAACGAAGCCGTTCGGATCGAAGCTGGGAGCGCTGTACATGACCAGTACGGCGCCGGTCTTGGGCTCCAAGGCGACGATCGCTCCCGCCATCGTGTCCGGGAAGAACTCGGCGGCCCTTTCTTGCAGCGGCAAATCGATATTCAAGTAGAGGTCACGGCCCGGAATCGGATCCACCGTCTCGCGGCCTCTGAAGTCACCGACGATTCTTCCCAGCGCGTTGACCTCCACGTAACGCACGCCGGGCGTCCCTGCCAGCGACTGGTCGTAGATGCGCTCGACACCCGTCTGACCGACTAGCCGGCCCGGCTCGTAGCCCTCGAACTCGGGGAGCTTGAGGTCGGCATCGCTGATCTCGCCGACATAGCCGACGGCATGGGCGACCACCAAGGCTCTCGAGTAGCGCCGTTTGGGCGTCGCCTCGATCACGATCCCGCCGGGCAAGTGAGCTCGGCGCTCCTCGATCGCCGAGACCTCGGCGAAGCTGGCATCGCTCTCGACCGTGATCGGGCGATTAGGGTGCCGGCGATAGCCCTCTATGAGCGCCTCGACCTTTTCGCCAGAATGCCCGAGTATCGCCGCCAGCGAGTCCATGACGACTCGCAGCGAGTCGATCGAGAGCGGCAGCACGGCTATGGAGTAGCCGGGCACGTTCTCGGCTATGACCAGGCCGTTACGGTCGTAGATGGTCCCGCGCGCCGCCGGTATCGGAAGCGCACGGATGCGGTTCCCCTCCGACTGCAGCGCGTAGGTGGTGTGCTTGAGGATCTGTATCCTGAAGAACTGCAGCCCCAGCCCGACGACCACCAATAGCGAGAGCCAGCGAGCCAGGCGGCCGCGCCCGCGATGCTGCAGATGGGACGACCGGGAGAGAGCGCTCACCGTGCCCTCAGGAGCGGCAGGGTCACGTAGCCCACGAGGCCGGTGGCGAGCGCATCGAGCGGCGCCTGCAGGAAGACGAAGGTGAGCACGCTGCCGCTCGCCCCCAGAACCAGGAAAGTCACCGTCTCGAAGATCCAGGTTCCGACGAGGAGATAGGTGCCCATGAACAGCGGCTCCTCACCGAGGAACAGGTCGCGCGTCAGTGAGCCAACGTAGGCGAGCAGCACCAGCATCAACGTAGCGAGGCCGAAGTGACTGACAGCCATCGCATCCTCGAGCAGGCCGAGCCCGAAGCCGACGGCGGTAGCCGCGCCCGGACGCAACTGTCGAGCCGACACGAGCGCGGCGCAGAGCAACAAGTTGGGGCTCGCGTACCATGAGTTGAATACGGGCGCCAACGCGAAGTGCAGGAAGGTGAGCACTGCAATGGCGACGACGAGCCCGACGCGAACCCCCGGCTTGCCGGTCATGATCAGCGCAGACTGTCCGGCACAGGCCGGTCCCAGAGCTCCACCAAATCGCTCATCCCGCCCGGTTCCACCGGCACCATCACCTCGCGCGCCGCATCAGGATGGACCGCCGGCTCCACCAGGTAGCTTTTCGCCCAGCCGGCCTCGGCCCCAGTGAGCTCCGAGATCCGGCCGATCGGGATGCCGCGCGGGAACACACCACCGAGACCCGAAGTGACGAGCTCGGCGCCCGGCAGCAGCTCCACCTGATAGGGAGTACCATCCAGCCGCATCCGCAGCGGCGTGCCGCTGAGGGACCTTATGATGCCGAACACTCTGCCATCTGCTGTCATGGCGCTCACCCGGAAGTCGGGGTGCGTCCAGAAATCGCCGATCGACTGACCCTCCGAGACCGATCTGACTATCCCCACCAGGCCGCCGGGCGCCACTACCGGCGTCTCGGGCCGAATCCCGCCCGACCTGCCGACATCGAGAACGAAGGCGCGCCTCACCCCTTCACCGGTGCGGCCAGCGGGATAGAGGTTGGCCCGCCGAAAGCGCGTCGTCCCCCGCTCCGCCAGTTCGAGCAGCGCCCGCAACCTGAGGTTCTCTTCCCCGACGCCCTGAAGTGACAGGAGCTCGGCGGCCAGCGAGTCGCGCTCCGCCCGCAACGCCGTGACGCTGGCGCGAGTCGTGCTCACATCGGCCAGCCAGCCGTGCAGTTGCAGTACCGGAGCGAGAGCGGTGGATCGCACTATAGTCGCGAGGGCGAGCTGACGCTGGTGCGGCAGGGTCATCAGCACCACCGCAGCGAGCAAGAAGAGCAGCAGAAACGGGAGATCGCGGCGGGCTGGCCGCTTCATGCCGGGCTCAGGGCTGCCGCCAAGCGAGCTCAGATGGACAGCACTCCTCGGTATCTGGGCAGGTCGTCGAGGATGCGCCCGGCGCCACGCACCACGCACGTCAGGGGCTCCTCGTCCACGTGTATCGGCAGGTTCGTCTCTTCCTGGAGAAGGCGATCGAGACCTCGGATCAGGCAGCCACCTCCCGTCATGACGATCCCACGATCGACGATGTCGCTGGCGAGCTCGGGAGGCGTGATTTCCAGTGCGCGGCGGACGGCCTCGACTATCTGCTGGATAGGCTCCTGGATGTGCTCTCGCACTTCCTCGGAGTGGATGCGAACGGTCTTAGGGATACCGGAAACGAGATCCCTACCCTTCACGTCCATCTCGCGCTCGTCGCCCACCGCTGCAGCGGACCCGATCTGTATCTTGATCGCCTCCGCCGTCGGCTCACCTACGAGTAGGTTGTAGTTCTTGCGCAAGAAGGTGACGATCGCCGCATCGATCTCGTCGCCGCCCACACGAATTGATGTGTCCGAGACGATACCGCCCAGCGCGATCACGGCGATCTCGGTCGTGCCACCGCCGATGTCTATCACCATGTTGCCCGTCGGCGTCTCGACTGGAAGCCCCACACCGATGGCGGCCGCCATCGGCTCCGCCACCATATAGACTTCCTTGGCACCCGCGGCCTGCGCGCCAGCCCGCACCGCCCGCCGCTCTAGCTCGGTGATACCCGACGGTACACCGATCACTACACGCGGCTTGAGTCGGAATACACGCTTCGCCGTCACGATCCGCAGAAAGTGACGGAGCATCAGCTCGCTGACGTCCACGTCGGCGATCACCCCGTCCTTCAGCGGACGCACCGCCTCGATGCCGCCAGGGGTCCGCCCCAGCATGCCCTTGGCGGACAGGCCTACGCCGAGCACCTTGCCGTTCGACTTGTCCAAGGCAACCACCGACGGCTCGTTCAGGACGATCCCCTCGCCCTTCACGTAGATCAGCGTGTTGGCCGTGCCCAGGTCGACAGCTATGTCGTTGACCGGAAGCAGCCTGCCAGAGTTGAGCCAGCCAAAGCCCATATGGATCAGCCTATTCCTCCCAGCGGCGGCGGGAGCGCACCGCTTTCCAAACCTCACAACCCCCCGGATTGGGCGGACAGGGTAGCCCTAGCCAAGAATCTTAGGCAGAAGGCAGGGGCGGACGCAATGTCCGGCGGCCGGTAGATTGGTGGCCGGTGGCCCAGATTCAGGAGTCACCGGCCACCGGCCACTGGATACCGACTACCGAGGTTACCCGAGGACAGCCTGGATGGGCGTGTATTCCAGGTCAAAGGCCTCGGCCACGCCGAGGCAGGTGCACGTCTGCCCCACCGTGTTCACACCCAGCGCCAGAGCTGGGTCCTCCCGGCACGCCTTCTTCCACCCGTCGTTGGCCAGTCTCATGGCGTAAGGGAAGGTGGCGTTCGTCAGCGCGAGCGTGGAAGTGCGCGGCACGGCACCCGGCATGTTCGCCACGCAGTAGTGAATCACCCCTTCGACCACGTAGGTCGGATCTTCATGGGTGGTGGGGTGCACTGTCTCCACGCAGCCGCCCTGGTCGACGGAGACGTCGACGATCACCGAGCCGTCTTTCATCAGCTTCAGGTCTTCCTTGGTCACCAGGTGCGGCGCTTTCGCGCCGGGCAGTAACACTGCCCCGACGACGAGGTCGGAGCGCTGAATGGCCTGGAGGATGTTGTGGCGGTTGGAGTATTCGGTCACCACGTTCGCCTCCATCACGTCATCCAGATAGCGCAGCCGCTCGAGGTCGACGTCTAGAATGGTCACGCGGGCACCGAGCCCGGCCGCCATTTTGGCTGCCTGTGTGCCGACCACTCCGCCACCGATGACGGCCACTTCAGCCGGATGCACGCCAGGTACGCCGCCCAGCAAGATGCCGAGGCCACCGAACGTCTTCTCCAGGGACTTGGCGCCCTCCTGAATGGCCATTCGGCCTGCCACTTCGCTCATCGGTGTAAGCAGCGGCAGCTCGCCCGTGTCGAGCTGGACCGTTTCGTAGGCGATGGTCACGGCGCCGGCCTCGAGCATCGCTTTAGTCAGCACCTCGTCCGCAGCGTAGTGGAAATAGGTGAAGACGAGGTGATCCGGCTTGACGCGCGGGTACTCTTCGGCGATCGGCTCTTTGACCTTTACGATCATCTCCGATTCCGCCCACACTCCGTCGGCGCTGTCGATGATCTTCGCACCCGCATTCGTGTAGGCGGAATCCTCGAAGCCACTGCCGACGCCGGCGCTCTTCTCTACCAGCACCTTGTGGCCTTTCTGTACCAGGGAATCGACCCCGGCCGGCACCATGGCCACACGGTTCTCTGCCGTCTTGATCTCCTTCGGCACCCCGACGATCATTTCTCTAGCCTCACTCGTTTAAGGGCCAGACTTTCTATCAGCACAAGACACACTGTCCGACCTGTTCCAGTGCTCAGGCCCCCTCCACCTCGGGGCCCAGCCGCACGACCGCTTGCGACTCCGGAGCATAGTACTTTCGGCATAAGGCGGCCACCTCGTCCACGCTCACAGCATCGATCCGTGCGCAGATCTCGTCCAAGGTCTGGTACGGTTCGTCGTAAAGTGCCACACCCGCGAGACGTTGTAGGCGCGCCGAGGTCGATTCCAGCGACAAAATCACTTGCCCCTTCGTCTGATTCTTGATCGCGCTCAGTTCCTCACTTGCAAGGCCAGTGCCAGAGAGCCGCGCCAGCTCCGTTCGAACCTCATCCACCGCCCTGTCCGCCGTGTCGGGCCGGGTCGCCATATAGACCCCCGCCAGGCCGCCGCGGGCGTAGAACGACTGGTAGGTGTAGATCGTGTAGGCCAGACCCAGCTCCTCCCGTAGGCGCTGGAAGAGCCGGCTGCTCATACCGCCACCCAGAGCCGTGGAGATGAGGATCGAGGCATAACGTCGCGGATCGCGGCGCGGGAAGGTCGGAGCGCCCATGCAGATGTGGACCTGCGCGCTGTCCCTAGGGTAGCGCCCCTCCTCGGGGACGGTGGTCGTCGGTTCGGCGACGGTCGGCGGCCGGCCCGGCTGGCCGTCCGCTGGGAAGTGCTCCGCCACCAACTCCAGCACCTGATCGTGCTGCAACTTCCCGGCGGCCGCCACGACGCAGACGTCCGGCCGATAGGCTGTCTGCCAGAGACGTTGAAGGTCCTCCCGCGTAATCGACCCGACGGTCTCCGCTGTGCCGAGTACCGGGCTGCCGTACGGGTGGTCCCCCCAAACGGCTCGAGCGTGCAGGTCGAAGACCAGCTCCTCGGGCGCATCCTCGACGCCGGCGATCTCCTCGAGGATCACGTTGCGCTCGATCTCGAGGTCGCTCTGCCGCAGCAGCGGCCGGAACACCAGGTCGGTCAGCACATCCACCGCCATCGGCAGATGCTCGTCGAGCACACGAGCGTAGCAGGCCGTGTGCTCACGAGACGTATAGGCATCGAGCGACCCGCCGATCCCTTCGATCTCGAGAGCTATCTCGTGGGCTGTGCGCGATTGAGTGCCCTTGAAGATCATGTGCTCCAGCAGGTGGGAAGCACCCATGCGCTCCGGCACGTCATGGCCCGCGCCCCAGCGCACCCAGACTCCGGCCGCTGCCGACCGGACAGCCGGGACTTCCTCGGAGACCACGATGGGGCCGTTCGGGATCTCCGTCCGGTACACCCGCTCGTCCAGCTGCACGGTCGAAGCAGAGCCCAATTCCATCATCCGGTCCCTATGACCCGCGGTCGATTCGTGAACGAAAAAGGCCCATCCCGCGTGCTGCGAGACAGGCCTCCAGACGGACAGCGATCGAGCTTCACGACGACTCGGGAGCTTCGGCCTCGGTAGCTTCGGTCTCGTCGGCTCCGGATTCAGCAGCCATCGCCGCCCGGCGCGACAAACGCATGCGGCCTCGATCGTCGATCGAGATCAGCTTCACCTTGACGATGTCGCCCCGATTGACCACGTCCTCGGTCTTCTCGACACGACCCTCTTCCAGCTCCGATATATGACAGAGCGCCTCGGTGCCGGGCAGAATCTCGACGAACGCGCCGAACGTGGTCGTGTTCTTCACCACGCCCTCGTATATCCGGCCGATCTCCGGCTCCTGAACGATACCCTCGACGATCTCGCGGGCCCGCTCGCCGGCTTCGCCGCTCACCGAGGAAATCGTGATCAGGCCGCTATCCTCGATATTTAGCTCGGCACCCGTTTGCTCCTCGATCCCGCGTATCGTCTTGCCCTTCGGACCGATCACCTCGCCGATCTTCTCGGGGTTCACCTGCAGCGTGATGATCCGCGGCGCGGTGGGCGCGAGCGTGGAACGCGGCTCGGCCAGCGTCTTACTCATGACGTCGAGGATGTGAAGCCGGGCCTGACGCGCGCGCTGCATCGCGTCACGCAGCAACTCGGTGGAGAGACCCTCGACCTTTATGTCCATCTGGACCGAAGTGATCCCCTTGCTGGTACCGGCGACCTTGAAGTCCATGTCCCCGAGGTGGTCCTCGATGCCCAAGATGTCGGTCAAGATCTCGACTTTGCTGCCTTCCTTGATCAGACCCATCGCCACGCCGGCACAGGCCGCGCGCACCGGGGCACCCGCCTGCATCAGGGCCAGCGAGCCGCCGCAGACCGTCGCCATGGACGACGAGCCGTTCGACTCGAGGATGTCGCTGACGATGCGAATCGTGTAGGGGAAATCCTCGTAGGCCGGCAGCAGAGGCTGGAGCGCTCGCTCCGCCAGAGCGCCATGCCCGACTTCGCGTCTGTTCGTGCCTCTGAACATCCGCACTTCACCCACTGAGAAGGGCGGGAAGTTGTAGTGCAGCATGAACGACTTCGACGTCTCCTGCAAGACATCGATCGTATCGATCCGTTGCTCGTCGCGACTCGTGCCCAGGGTGACGACGGCGAGTGCCTGCGTACCGCCGCGAGTGAAGAGTGCCGAGCCGTGTGTGCGAGGAAGCAGGCCGACTTCGCACGATATCGGGCGAACCTCATCGGGGCGCCGGCCGTCGACCCGCTCGCCCTTTTCGATGATCTGGCCACGCAACGTATCGTATTCGATCTGCTCTACGACCTTGTTGACCTGCTCCCCGTAGTCCTCGATCTCCTCGAACTCGGCGGCGAGCTCATCTCTGACGATCTTGCGCAGAGCGGAGAGAGCGTCGCTGCGCTCCTCTTTGGAGGGAAGGTTGATTGCCTCGTCGACCCTACTGGTAGCCAGCTCGTTGACGCGTTCGGCAAGCTTCTCGTCCACTGCGACCGGAGACCACTCCATCTTCGGCTTCGCCAGAGGCTCGATCAGCTCCTTCTGAATAGCCACAAGCTCGCGGACCCCAGCGTGCGCGAAGGTCAGCGCATCGACGAACTCATCTTCCGGAAGCTCCAGGGCCCCACCCTCCACCATGGTGATCGAGTCCTCCGACCCGGCGACGATGATGTCGACGTCGGAGAACTCGAGCTGCTGGAAGGTCGGATTGAGCACCCACTCCCCGTCCAGTCGACCGACTCTGACGGCAGCTACCGGGTAGGGGAACGGGACGCTGGAGATGTTGAGGGCGATGGAAGCGCCGAGCAGACCGAGAACGTCCGCGTCATTCTCCTGGTCCGCGGAAAGGATGAAGATGACGACCTGGGTCTCGTTCATGAAGCCTTTGGGGAACAGAGGCCGGATCGATCGGTCGATCTGGCGGGCCGAGAGAATCTCCTTTTCGGCCGGCCGACCTTCCCGCTTGAAAAAGCCGCCGGGGATCTTGCCCGCGGCATAGCTCTTCTCCCGATACTCCACGGTCAGTGGGAAGAATGGGAGCCGGGTGGCTTTGTTCTCGGCGACCACAGTGGCCAGTATCGCCGTCTCCCCGAATTGGACGAGGACGGCACCGTCCGCCTGCCGCGCCATGCGGCCGGACTCGAGTACCAGCGGTCGGCCGGCAAACTCACGTTCGATTAGTGTTGCCATAGTACTTTCGCTTGTTCCTAGCTGCTCAATATTAAAGAATGGGAAACGCCCCCGAGAGATCTCGAGGGCTGGTCCGTCTATCCGCGAAGACCAAGGTCTTTGGTGAGCCCACGGTAAGCTTCAGGGTTTTCGCGACTGAGGTAGCGAAGTAGGCGCCTGCGCTTACCCACCCACTTCAGCAGCCCCTGGCGGCTGTGATGGTCCTTGGGGTGCGTCCGCAGGTGCTCCGTCAGCTCGGAGATCCTGCGGGTAAGCAAAGCGATCTGTACGGGCGTCGAGCCCCTGTCCGTGGGGTGTTTCTGGTACTTCGTTATGAGCTCGTCGCGCTCTTCCTTCGTCATCACCATTCTGCGTCACTCTCTGATAGACAACCCGGCCGCTGCCGGAAAGCTGGTCTGGATAGACCGGGAAACTTATTCCCGCCCCGCGTCCATGTAAAGGCGTGGGATTCAGGGAGTCGGGGATTCGGGGGCTCGGGGAGTTGAGAAGCCTCGGACACCTCTCCACTCCCCGAATCCCCGAACCCCCGAATCCCAGAATCCAGTCCCCCAATCCCAGCTCCCCGGTCTATCCATTCTCGAAATAGCGAATGGCCGCTTCCCTGTCCCGCTTCATCTGCTCGACCAGCTCCGAGGCGGATGCAAACGGCTGTACATCCCGCAGCCGCGTCAGGAACTCGATCCTCACCTGCTCGCCGTAGAGATCGCCGTCGAACTCCAGCAAGTGCAGCTCTATCGACGGCGGCGAGCCGCGGAAAGTCGGCCGCGGGCCAAGGTGCAGCAAGCCGGGTCCCAGGTAGCTGCGGAAGGCCGCCCGCACCGCGTAGATGCCTTCCTTGGGCAGCAGCTTGTCCCCGTGTCGGACACCCACGTTAGCCGTTGCAAACCCAAGGGTCCTGCCCCGCCCCTCACCGTGGACGACCACCCCGGTGAGCGAATACGGCCGCCCCAGTCCCCGTGCGGCCCGTTCGACGTCTCCCTGGCTCAGTGCCGCGCGCAGGCGGCTCGAGGAGATGGCTTCGTCGTTCATGTGAACTGGCCCGACGACCTCGACTTCGAAGCCGAGGCGCGCTCCGATCTCACGCATCGTCTCAGCCCCGCCGGAGCGGTCGCGGCCGAAGCCGTGGTCGTAGCCCACCACCAGGCGCTTTAGGCCGAACCTACCCAGCAGCACATTCCGCACGAATTCCTCAGGCATATAGAGCGAGAGCGACCGCGTGAAGCCGAGAAACACCGCGTAGTCCAGACCGGAAAGGGTCAGGATTTCCTTCTTCTCGTTCGGCGTCGTCAGTAGCCGGGGCGCCGCTTCCGGGCGCACGATCTTGAGCGGGTGCGGATCGAAGGTGACAAGCACGCTCAGCAGGCCGTCTTCGCGAGCCCGCTCGCAGAGGCGCTGCAACACGGTCCAGTGTCCACGGTGTACGCCGTCGAACATGCCCACCGTGATGGCGGCACCTTTCGCCTCAGGCGGCAGACCATGGGCAACAAGCTCGGGCTTCTTTCCGCTCATATCCTCAATGGCTATTGAGTCGCCGACGCGAAGACCTTCTTCGGCCACAGGCTGCCATCTCTGCACTCGCCGATGGCGAGCAGGGCTCCCGCCGCGAAGACCGCCATCGGCCCCTGCGGCTCGCCGGCCTCGAGAGCCACCGGCCGGCCATGGCCGAAAGAGCTGGCGTCTTCATCGTCGAGCTCGACGCGCTCCAAGTGCGTGACAGCGGTCTCGGGCGGCCGAAGCTGCTGGCACACCAAGTCCGCAGGCGTCTCTCTGTCCAACTCGAGCGCGTCCTCGACCTCGAACTCCCCGACCCGCAATCGGCGCAGGCCGATCACGTGCCCACCGACCCCGAGCGACGCGCCCAGGTCGCGGGCAAGCGAGCGAACGTAGGTGCCGCTCGAGCATTCTATCTCGACGGTCAGGTCGGGAAGTGCCATCTCGCACAAGCTCAGGCGTCGGATAGTCACCCTCTGGGTCTTGAGGTCCGGCGTTCCGCCGGCCCGAGCCACCTCGTAGGCACGCCGGCCCGACAGCTTCTTGGCTGAGTAGGCCGGCGGAAGCTGCTCTATCTCGCCGACCTGATCGTCTAGGGCGCGCTGCACCTGATCCGGCCCCAACCCGCGCCAGTCATCGCTGCGAGCGACGACGGTCCCCGTCAGGTCGTCCGTGTCGGTGCGCTCGCCCAACCGGATGGTTCCCCGGTAGAGTTTTGGGAGCGGTACCAGGTATTCGGCCAGCCGGGTCGCCCAGCCCACACAGAGCAGAAGCAGTCCTGACGCGAAAGGATCGAGGGTCCCGGTATGCCCAACCGGCCGAATCCCCATGGCCTGCCGCACGATCGCTATCATATCGTGCGATGTAGGACCTTCCGGTTTGTCGACGAGGAGTAGGCCGGCGGGTTTCACTGCTCATCCTCGTCCTCTGGCGCTTCCTCCGATCTCTCCACCTGGCTCAGCAACTCGTGGATCCGTGCGGCGTACTCCTGAGCGCGATCGATGGCGAAGCGGAGCTCTGGGGTCCGGCGGATCCTCAGCTCGCGGCCCAGCCGCGACCGGATGAACCCGGCGGCGCTGGAGAGCCCTGCGATGGCCTCCGCCTTCCGATCCTCATCTCCCGAGGCCTGGACGTAGACCGTGGCATGTTTGAGGTCCGCGCTCACCTCCACATCGGTGACGGTGACCATGCCGATACGGGCGTCCTTAACCTCACGCTGCAGCAGGCGCGAAATCTCCTCGCGCAGAAGCTGCTTGACTCTTTGTTTACGGGAGTATTCTCGTGCCATTGATTCGCCGAAGGCTCCCCGCGCCTCGCGGGCCGCCGGGACGGTGCTGCGCGCGCTCAGTAGGTATAGCTGGCGCTGTCGATGATGCGGACTCGTGGCTCGGAGGCGACGAGCGAGTCGGCATGGCTGAGCACCTCCTGCGCCCTCCTGCCATCGGGTGACACCGTGGCCGCGCAGAGCTCAGCTCTCTGCCAGGCGTCCTGATGGCCGGTCTCGGCGACCGCGACGTTGTGGCGGCCGCGCAGCCGGTCCTTCAGGCTTCGCAGGATGGCCCGCTTCTCTTTCAGGGAGGTGCAGCCATTCAGGTGCAACTCCCACACTACAACACTTACGACCACGGCAACATGAGGCTCGAGCTATGTGTGCGCTGATCTCGCTGATCGTCTCTATTTCTTGGCGCCGGACTCACCTTCACCGGCCATGCCAGCCTGCGCTCCGACCCCACCATCCAGCGTACGGGCTATTTTCTCGATCTTGAACGCCTCGATGATATCGCCGACCTTGATGTCGTTGAAGTTCTCGATCCCCATTCCGCACTCATAGCCCGACTTAACTTCCTTGACGTCATCCTTGAACCGCTTCAGGCTGGACAGCTTGCCCTCGTAGATCACAACGTGCTCACGCAGTAACCTGATCCGGGAGTTGCGATCGATGCTGCCTTCGCTCACGTAGCAGCCCGCAACGGTTCCGACTTTCGGCACCCTAAACAGCTCCCTAATCTCGGCGACACCGAGTATGACCTCCCTCTCCTCGGGCGCCAGCATGCCCTCGAGAGCCGCTCTCACCTCCTCGGCCGCCTCGTAGATGACGCGGTACGAACGGATGTCGACGCCCTCGCGCTCGGCCATGGCTCGCGCGTTCCTGTCCGGCCTCACGTGGAAGCCGATGACGATCGCACCGGAGGTCTGGGCCAGTAGCACGTCGGTCTCGTTCACAGCGCCGACGGCCCGGTGGATGACCAGCACCTCGACCTCCTCGGTCGAGAGCCGCTCCAACTCGTCCGAGAGCGCCTGTACGGAGCCGTCGGTGTCGCCCTTGATGACGAGCTTGAGCTGCGTCCGCTCGCCGGCCTGCACCGCCGCGAAGACGTCTTCGAGGCTGCCGACGTGCGCCTTGCGCCGGAACGCCTTCTCCCTCTCGATCTGCTGACGCTTGCCGGTGATCTCGCGGGCGCGCTCGTAGTCGAGCACCAGCAGGTTGTCACCCGCCTGGGGCACGCCCTCGAACCCTAGGATTCGCGCCGGCATACCGGGACCTACTGATTCCACGTTGTGGCCGCGTTCGTCGAGCAGGGCACGCACGCGACCCGCGTGGACGCCGCAGACGAAGCCGTCACCGATATTGAGCGTGCCGGCGGTAACGAGCACGGTGGCCACGGGGCCCATCCCCTTGTCGAGCTCGGCCTCGATGACCGTGCCGCGGGCGCCGAGATCGGGATCGGCCCTCAGCTCGAGCATCTCGGCCAGAAGCAGGACCTTCTCCAACAGGTCGTCGATACCCTGCCCCGTCTTGGCAGAGACTTCGGCACTCAGCACCTCGCCGCCGAAGTCCTCGATCACCACCTCCTGTTCCAACAGCTCCTGTTTGACCTTCGTCGGGTTCGCTGTCGGCAGATCGATCTTGTTGACGGCGACGATGATCGGCTTGCCGGCGTTCCGCGCGTGGCTGATCGCCTCCTTGGTCTGCGGCATCACGCCGTCGTCGGCCGCCACCACGAGGATTACCAAGTCGGTGACGTCGGCGCCCCGGGCGCGCATCGCGGTGAATGCGGCGTGGCCGGGCGTGTCGAGGAAAGTGATATTGCGCTCGTCGGGGAGGCCGACGAGATAGGCGCCGATGTGCTGAGTGATACCGCCGGCCTCGCCGGCGATCACGTTCGTCTTGCGGATGTGGTCGAGCAGCAGGGTCTTCCCATGGTCGACGTGGCCCATCACGGTCACCACCGGCGGGCGCGGCTCGAGCCGGCCAGGATCGGCCGCCTCGACCTCCTCGATTACGTCGGCACCGTATTCCTCTTCGCGAACGGCCTTGAATCCAAGCTCGCTGGTAATGAGCTCTATCTGATCGAAATCGAGCCGCTGGTTGATGGTGACCATCAGGCCCAGGTTCTTGAAAGTGGACGTGATGATCTCGCTGGCAGGTACGCCCACCCGGTCGGCCAGCTCGGCTGCGGTGAGGAACTCGGCCACCCGGATGGTGGTGCGCTCCTCCTCAGCCAGTCGCTGCGCCTCGGCTTCATCCAGCTCGCGCTGCTCCGGCGAGATGTCGCGACGCCGGCGACGTGTCGGGCTGGCGCTATCCATCTTGGCCAGCGTCTTCTTGATGTTCTCCTGCACCGCATCCTGATCGACCCGCGTTCGCTTCTTCTTCTTGCGACCGCGACGACGGCGGCGCCCGTCTAGCGTGTAACCCTCGGCCTGAATGCGTACGACACCCGCAGCCACCTTGGGCTTAGCAGGCTTCGCGGGAGCCGCGACGCGGGTCGCCACTGCCGGTATCGGTGGAGGCGGCGGTTCCTCGGCCAGCTCCTCGGCGTCCTCGGCTTCGAACTCGTCGCCGATCGGCGCCGCAGGCTCTGCCTCCAGCTCCTCTACCTCCTCCTCCAGCTCCGGCGCCGCTTCCGCCGCCAGCCGAGCGGCTTCTGCTGGCTCGACCTCAGCAGCGGCGACCGCCTCCTCAGTCGCATCAGGCGCGAAGAGCTCCTTCACCTCCGCGGGAGCGGCCTCTGCGCCCGGCAGTACTACCTCCGCAGCTTCTGCGGCGACTTCCAACCCCTCAGGCGCCTCGGCCTCGACCTCGTCGACCCCGGCTTCTGCCGCGACCTCGACCGGCTCCACCGGCATCTCCACCACGCGACGTCGCCGCCGCCGGCCGGCGGCATCGGCCTTGCCAGGCTTGTCCGGCCTGCGCTTGTCGCGCTCCAGCCTGGTTCGCGCCCGGGCGACCTGGTCATCGTCCAGTGCGGACATATGGCTGCGAACGGGGATGTCCATCTCCCTGAGCAGGTGGATCAAGGCATCGCTCTTGACCCCAAACTCTTTTGACAGCTCGTAGACCCGCATCTTCGCCAAGGGTGAATCCCTCCTGTTCGCTAGCCCTCTGCTGCTGCAGCCAATTCAACTACTCGACGCCCGAGCGACTTGTCGGTGA
>JBDHHZ010000030.1:0-15498 GCA_039589115.1 Gemmatimonadota bacterium
GGTTTTCCCTGCTCTTGCCGTCAGCAACATTGATCTGAGGCCGGATCAGCCCCGTGCGCACCGTGCCCTGTCCCGTTCGCGCCGTGCTCTCGCCCGTCCGTACCGTGCTCTGATTCGTGTTACGGTTCACTCGCACGGTCGTGCGCAGCGTCGTGGTCGCGGGCCGCGTCCCGGACACCCTAACACTGGGCTGTCTGGTCTGCGTTCGCGCGGTGCTCCGCGTTCGCACAGTGCTCTGCGGCCGCGCGGTATTCTGCGTCCTCGTGGTGGTTCGCGTAGTACGAGCTCTCGAAGGCTCGCTCGACCTCTGAGTGCGTGTACTGGTTCGCACCACGCTCGGGCGGCTGCTCTGGCGCGTCTTCGCCTTCTGAGCCGCGGCCGGCATGGCGGTCGCCAGCACGCATGCGATGCTCAGCATCGCAACGAAGGTTCTGTGGCCTGTGAGCATGGTGACCTCCTTCACTGCCTACTGCGTATCCTGCGGCCCCGTGATAAGGCTCGTTGCTGAGAGCGGGGCCTGCGTCACACTACCCTCCATCACATACGGACGCAACGAGCCACCTCTTGATTCAACCGATGCTTCACAGCACCGGCTCCGACCTATAGCAAAGCAGGCATCGTGCCGCCGCATTCCCGCCGATACGCCAAGGATCATGCGGGGTTTCGCTGTTCATCGACGCTTTTGTGTGTAGTTTCGACGCAATTTCATGTGTCCTGGCGACACGACGTTTTGTGGTTTGGGCCACAATCTGATTCGGCCGGCCGGCGGCGGCAGCGTGGTCGTCTGCGAGGGTGAAAGCTTGTATAATGATGACGGCTATGCGTCTCTTTCACCTACTGCCAGTTCTGCTCTTCCCGCTCGCGGTCGTCCTCGGGCTCGTCCACGCGCCGGCCGCAGTCGTCTTCCTGGCCGCTGCGCTGGCCATCGTGCCTCTGGCCAGCCTTATGGGGCTGGCGACGGAGGAGCTGGCGGCGCGGACGGGGCCGACGGTGGGCGGCCTGATGAACGCGACGCTGGGCAACGCGGCGGAGGTGATCATCGCCGTGTTCGCGTTGAAGGCGGGACTGATCGACCTGGTGAAGGCCTCGCTGACCGGCTCGATCATCGGCAACCTGCTGCTCATCTTGGGGCTGTCGCTTTTCGTGGGCGGGCTGCGCTACCAGACCCAAAGCTTCAGCCGGCAGAACGCCGGTATGAACGCCTCGCTGTTAGCGCTGGCCACGGTGGGGCTGGTCGTACCGGCGCTGTTCGATGCCACTCACCCGGCCGGCGACCCCATCGTTCTCGGCCGTCTGTCGGAGGCGGTGGCAGTCGTGCTGATGCTGGTCTACCTGTTGAGCCTGCTGTTCTCGCTCAAGACTCACCGTTCGCTGTTCCGGCCGGCGGGCGATCACGAGCCGCCCCGCTGGTCGATGCGGCGCACGATAACCATGCTGGTCGTCGCTACGGTCCTGGTGGCCTGGCTGTCCGAGATCCTGGTGGGCGCCACCGAGGAGACGATCGCCACCCTGGGCGTGAGCGAGTTCTTCCTGGGCATCATCATCATCCCGCTGGTCGGCAACGCGGCGGAGCACGGCGCGGCGGTGATGATGGCGGCGAAGAACAAGATGGATCTGTCGTTCTCGATCGCCGTCGGCTCCAGCACGCAGGTGGCGCTGTTCGTCGCCCCGCTCCTCGTCTTCGTCTCGTTGATCCTCGGCAACCCGATGGACCTGGCCTTCAACGCGTTCGAGGTGGTAGCGGTCGCGCTGGGCGTCGGGGTCGTGACGGTGATCTCGCTGGACGGCGAGTCGAACTGGCTGGAAGGTGCGCAGCTACTGGCTGTCTACGTGATCCTGGCGGCTGCGTTCTTCTTCTTCTAGACGGCTCGCACGGCTGTCGGCTGTCCTGACTACGGCTTGATCAGCCGATAGAGCAGGACGTATTCGACATCGAGCTCGTCCCACGTATTGCCCAGGACGAAGTCGCTACCGATCTGGTGGACGACGAACCGACCGGGCATCTGGACGGTCCCCAGCAGGCGATGCTCACCGTCGAATACCATCCAGAATTGATGTTCTTCCCATTCCGGATGCCACTTCTCGACCCAGAGATTGCCTTCGCTGTCGACGACGATGTCGCCGTAAGCCGGGAACAGTTCCGGGTAGGTCCGGCCTTGCAGCCACTCTTCGGTTCGACGCCGGCTGTTCTCATCATCCGCGCGGTCGAGCCAGTAGTTACGATACGCCTCGGCGTCCGCCTCGCTAACGACTCGACTGGAGCCCGGCCAACGGAGAAGCGTGACGAGCTGGCCGTGCAAGTCGTAGTAGCCGATCTCGTCCTCGTCCTGGCTGCCGGCAAAGAAACCGTCACCTGCGACCGCAAAGACGGTGCGGCGATCGAAGGGCGGCGGGCTGAGCGAGATGCTGCGTTGACTCCTCCGAAACTCGAACTCGCGCCCCGGGAAGACCGGCAGCGAGTCGGCCACAGCGCCCTCGGGGCGGAGCCGATAGGCTCGCGACGGCTGGCGGATGCGTCCCTCGCTTGGCCTATCCGACCAGTCGACGTGTTCGGCCAGAAGCAGCGAGCCGTTCGGGAACACACCTCGCAGCACGCCACCGGGATTCCCGGGCCGCGCCGCGCGGCCGAAGCTCCCGTCGCTGTGGAAGAATGCTATGCGGGGCGGATTGTCGTCCCACGCTACGATCGTGTCGTCGCCGAGCGGATAGATCCACACCAGATTGCTGAACTCGCCGGGCCCGCCACCTCGGCCGCCCGAGCTCTTCAGATAGCGCCCACCGGCATCGTACCAGCGGATCTCTTCCGTGCCCGTATTGGAAACCACGATCGTCCCATCGGGCAGTCGTAGCGAGCTCAACGGCCCCAGCAGCAGGTACTCGTTTTCGCCTTCGACCTGGCCGATTCGAACCGCGGGCTCGTCGGACAGCTGCCAGACCTCCCCTTCGTCCCACGCGGTGCCACTGTTCTGGACGACGGTGATCCCCGCGCTGTCGCGCACGGTGAGTTGGGGAGCCGGTTCGCCTGCTTCACCGCAGCCCGCGGCGAGGCAGGCCAGGCAGCCGATAAGGACCGATCGTTTCATGTTGGTACCGAAGATGTGTGACCCTAGCCTGTCCCCGCAACCAAACTCGCCCCAAGTTCGTATTGTGACGCAAGCTCTAAAGAGACAGCCCCCGTGCGGAACCTGAGCAGGAGACAGCACCATGTATCACCACGCTTCGGCGAAGCTTTTCGTACTCGCAGCCTGCGCGCTGCTCATCTCGACGGCGGCTCTCCAGGCGCAGGAGCCGGTCGATCCTCTGGAGAGCATCACAGAGGCCGAGCTCAGGGACCACATTCACTATCTGGCATCGGACTTCCTGGCGGGGCGTGATGCCGGCGAGGAGGGCTACCGGTTGGCGGCGCAGTACGGCGCCGCGCTCTTCAAGGCAGCCGGACTCGTCCCGATGTTCACCGATTCGGCCGGCGCGCCCAGCTTCTTCCAGGAGATCGGGTTCGAGACGCTGACGATCAGCGCCGAAAGCCGGATGCAGGCCACCGTGGGCGGAGTCGAGAAGACTTACAGCTACGGTGAACAGTTCCTGGCCCAGCGAGTCTTCGCGTCGGGACGCGACGAAGTCATCGAGGGAACGCCGTTCTTCCTGGGCTACGGGATCCAAGAGCCCGACGCAGGTTGGAACGACTATGAGGACGTCGATCCGTCCGGCCAGATAGCGATCGTCGTAAGCGGCGCACCGACGCGGGACGGCGAGCCGGCTCTGCCGGAAGAGCGGCACCAGTTCTACAGCAACCTGGGCCGGAGTTTCGACGCCCGGCTAACACCAGCGCTCGAGCAGGAGGTTTCGACGCTGATCGTGGTGTCGGACTCTGCAGCGGCCGCGCAGTGGGAGATGTACGCCGGCTACACGAACAGGCCCTCGACCAGACCGATCTCACCGAGCGCGACGGAGAGCAGCGAACCGACGGCGCTTTCTTGGATCGCGCTGCTCAAGCCGGAGGTGGGGGCCGATCTGCTGGCCGGCACTGGCTTCGACCCAATGACGGGAACGGGCGCCTACACGCCGAGCGCTCTGGACGGCATCAGTGTTTCTCTCGACCTGAGGCACGATGCCGAGTTCGCGTACTCGTCCCCCAACGTCGTTGGCCTGCTACCCGGCACGGACTCGGTACTGAAGGACGAGTACATAGTGGTGACGGCCCATCTGGACCACGTGGGGATACGGAACGGCGAGGTGTACAACGGCGCCGACGACAACGCCAGCGGCAGCGTCGCGGTGATCGAGGCGGCGGAAGCGGCGGGAATGACCACCCACAAGCGCTCGATCATCTTCGTGCTGCTGACCGCCGAGGAGAAAGGGCTATTGGGCGCGATATACTTCGCGGACAACCCGCCGGTGGCGATCGAGAACATCGTGCTGAACATCAACCTCGACATGGTGGGACGGAACTCGCCCGACTGGCCCGAGTCGCTGCTGGCGATGGGCTCCGAGAACCGGCGGTCTGAGCTGCTCGATCTCATCAGAGACGTGAACGAGTCGGTGGAAGCGAATCTGGATTGGCGGCTCAACGATGGCGCAGATCCGCATAACCATGTCAGCAGGAGCGATCAGCTGGCCTTCATGCAAAAGGATATCCCGGCCATCCTGATCACCCGTGGTTTCATGGGACCAGACTATCACCAGGCGTCGGACGATCCCGAGACGATCAACTACGACAAGGTGCGGCAGGCAGCGCGGCTGGCGTTCGCGCTGGCGGTCGAGGCCGCTAATCGGGAGGTGCTTTTCGGGGAGAAGTGAACAGCCGACAACCGACATTCGACAGCCGACGCTCGAGTAATACTCGACTTTCGACGCCGTACGTTCGACGATCCGAGGCTCAGCCAAGTTCAGGGTGGCTGAGCGAACCCGGGGGGCGATCGAGTGTATGACATATCCCCGCGCGGCGATCCTTCCCTCCCGGCCAGCTTCCAGCACCGAGATCACCTTAAGAGGAGGAGTCGATGAGCCGCCTCGCACAATTCATCATCGTCCTGCTGCTCGGCGTCGCCGGTTATTCTTGGTATCAGACATGGGCCAATGCAGCCGAGTTCGAGACGCGTGAGGCCGAGTTGATGAGAACCCACGGCGAGCTCGAGGCGACTGTGAGCAGTCTCGAGGCACAGGCCGATTCGCAGAGCGCCGAGATGGAGCTTCTCAACCGGCGGCTGGCGGACACGCGCCTATCGGTGGGCAACTTGCGCCGCAAGACCGGCCTGCATCAGCGCTTTCAGACATCTTTCCCGCAACTCGCACAGACGGACTGGGGCGTAGTCGACGTGTACAACGAAAGAAGCAGGCAGTGGTCTGAATACCTGGTGGTACCGTTGTGGATGTCGGAGACGTTCATCCTGGACCACCAGAACGCCAGTCGCTGAATAAAGGGAATGCATGAGGATCGTCGGAGGAAAGTGGGCCGGCCGTGACCTGGTTTCCCCTGGAGCTCGTGTCCGGCCTACGGCAGAGGAGGTCCGGGACCGCTGGCTGACTATCCTCGCCCCCTCCCTTCCCGATGCCCGCGTAGTGGACCTCTTCGCTGGAACTGGCGCCCTGGGCCTGGAGGCTCTCTCGCGGGGCGCCGCGAGCGCTGACTTCGTGGAGAACGGCGCCGCCAGCCTCCACTCGCTCAAGGCGAACGTGGCCGTCTTCCGGGTACGGACCCGGACCCGGATCTTCAAGCGAGACGCCATTCCATTCGTGGAGTCCCTGGAGCCCGGAGCCTACGACATCGCGTTCGCGGACCCTCCGTACGGATCGCGTAAATCGGACAGAGTCGTGAAGCGCTGGCTGGAAGTGCCGTTCGCCCGGATCCTGTCCGTGGAGCACGACCCGGAGCATAGCCTGCCAGGAAAAGGCTTGAGCTACGACTTCGGAGAGACCCGGGTCACAATCTTCGGGTTCTCATAGACTCTCGGCAGTCGCGGGCTTGTCGACCGTCCCTCTATCGCCGTGAAGGCTCGATTCCCGTTTCCAAGAAATACGCGTCCAGCCGATCGAAGAACGCATCGCGGTCCCCGACGGAAGCGAAGAAGTCGAAGCGGCCGGCGGCGCGTTCGACGTTCATCAACTGGATCATGAAATCGTAGATGGCGTTTGCCGCCCGCAACTCGGCGATCAGGGCTGTGTTTTGCGCGTCGAGCAGATCGATGATCGATGCCGCACCGCGACCGTAGGCGTCCTGCACCAACTCGAAGTTGTTACGCGCCGCCCGAGCCGCGTCGCGCGATAGTTCGATGTTGGCCAGTGCCGCGCCCATCGTGTGGAGCGCGGTACGAACTCGACCCTCGACGCGTTGGGCCAGCGCGCGCCGCTCGATCTCGACCCTGGCCAACTCTTCGGCCGCCTGGCTCTTCACGGAAAAGCGGGCGCCACCGGTGAGCAGCGGATAACTCAAGGCGACACCGACCGTCCAACGCAGGTCCTCGAACCCGGGGAACAAGGTGCCCGCTCCGCCCGTGGAGAGCACGTCGTCGAGCGACGCCTGGAGAGCCAGCGTAGGCAGGTAGAACGAGCGGTCAGCCGCCTTGAGGTTTCGCCGCTGCGCGGCCGCGATGGCATCGAGCGCCTTGAGCTCGGGCGACGCGTCCAGCGCTTCCTGCGCCATGAACCCGCGGAACACGCGGAAACTCCAGCGGTTGTCGAGATAGGGCGCCAGTCGGCTTTGGTTGGTGAGCAGCTGCGGATCGGTGAGCTCGGCTTCCGCAGTAGCGAAAGATTCTTCGAGCGGTCGGTTCAGCAGCCGGTTGAACTCGATCTCGACTAGATTGCGCAACGCGTTTGCATTGATCACTGCCTGGCGGTTGTTGGCGATCTGGTTCTCCCAGCGATAGACCTCTCCCGGGCTCGCCGTACCGACCGATCGTCGCACTCTGGCAAACTCGAGGTTCGCGCGCGTGATGCTCAGGTTCTCGCGCTCGATCCGCTCGATCGTTTTCGCCTTCAACAGATCCAGGTAAGTGACTGCCGCATCGAAGGCGACGTCGAGCCAGACCGTCTCGCGACCCTGGACGCGGGATTCCTGAATCGACTTCTGGATCGAGTAGTTCGCCCATGCCGGATCGGCGTAGACCAGCTGGGTCAGTGTCGCCCGCCCGGCGAGCAGTTGCTCCGGCCGGAAGCTCGTGCCGGACTCCGCCTGATCCTTGTCGATGACGCTCCAGTCGAGGCCGAGGTCGATCTGCGGTAAGAGCCCGGCCCGTGCGATCCCTATCTCGTCGGCACCAGCGGCAACGGCGCGATCGGCCGCTCCGAGATCCAAGTTCACCTCTACCGCCTCGCGCACCGCGCTCTCCAGAGTCCACTCGCGCTCCACCACGCTACGCTCTTCAGATATCAGCTCCGCCTCGGTGACGACCTTCCACGGCGGATACACGTCGATCGCGTGTGCCGTGGCAATATTGATGAAGAGACGTGACTGGGACGCGAAGGCGACGGGCAACGAAGATGGATCTGCGCCGAGCAGAATCGACTGAATATTGAGCGCCACACGGCGAGCGATTCGCTGGGCGAACCTCTCGGGCCGCTGTCCTGCCATGATCCCATCGACGACGTCGGCTCGACCGAACCAGCTGAAGCTGGGAAGCCGGCGATCGATGAGGCCCTGCACAAGGCGCTGCCAGTCTTCCTCGGATAGCTGGAACTGAGGCGTCAGGTAGACCGCCTCGACGCTGGCAGCGTCGAGCGCCGCGAGCGTCGATTCGATGGTCAGACCCACCGGGATGAGTACCGCTTCCAGCCCGACGGCCTGGCCGGCGATCTGCAAGTTCTGCGATAGCTCGGGTACCGCGTCCGCCAACGGTCCGTTGATCAGAAGCGCGATGCGGTCGAACGACACGATCTCACGAAACATGGGTATGTCGTCCGTTTCAGGCAGCGCGATGTAGCTCAGGTTCCTTATCCCGCTGCCACCGCCTTCGGCCATTCCGACTCCCTGCAAGTCCGGGTCGAGTATGACCGCGGCCACGACAGGCTTGGCCAGGTCGCGCCGAATAGCGGCGAGGTGCGAGCTGATCGCACCGAACGTGACGATGAGATCAACCTCTGTATGATCCAGCAGACGGTCGAGTCCTTCCTCGATTCCGCTGACCGTGAAATCCGCTTCGACCGTCGCATCCGCTGGCATGCGAACGTCGAACTCGCCGGACAGCAGATCGTTGATCTCGCCCTGAAGGAGTTCGAACAGATAAGTGTGACGTTGGTAGGAACCATCGGTCAGAAAGCCGATGGTGACCGTGCTCGTCTGCTGGCCCGATGCCAAGCCTGGTAGCAGAGCCAGCGTCACAGCGCAGAGCAACACTAGGAATCGAGGCATCTCTCCACAACCTCCGCTGAGTTCCGTGGCTCGCCGGCCGGCGGTCACCTAGCGCCGCCGAACGGCCGGTTCTGGGTATGAAGTTGTCCAAGATAAGGACACGGCGACTTGCCGGGAAGGATAGCATCTCGGACCTCTAGCCATAACGGCTTGACAGTGGAGGAAGGCACGGCCTAATCTGCGTGCTTCATTCTGACCAGCCTCGCTGAGTGTCCATTCAGGGTCGAGAGCAGGCGAGCCGCATTGGCTCTCGACCTCGATTCCGGAGGTTGTTTGCGATGCTACCTCGAGCCCGCTTCGCCAGCCTTACCGTCGGCCTGATCGCAGCCTCGCTGCTTCAGGCATGCGGGGAACAGGAACAGCCCGAGCCCGTCATCCGGCCGATTCGTTACCAGGAAGCCTACTCGACCGGCGGCAACCGGGTACGCGCCTTTTCAGGCACCGCGCGAGCGGGCGTCGAGTCGCGGATCAGCTTCAAGGTGCCGGGTACGATTCGCCGCCTGGCGGTCGAGGTAGGTGACAGCGTTCGGGCCCGACAGCTCATCGCGGAGCTCGACGACCAGGACTACCGCCTCCAGGTACAGCGCGCCGATGCCGGCCTGGCGCGGGCGCGCGCTCAAGCGCGGAACGCCGAGGCCGACTACGCGCGGGCACGACAACTGTACGAAAACGCCAACCTCTCACGCAGTGAGCTCGACGCGGCCCGTACGGGCTCGGAGTCGGCTGCATCGTCGGTCAACGCCTATGAGAGGGAGCTGGAGCTCGCGCGCCTGCAGCTCAGTTACACGCGCCTCACCGCGCCGGTGGCCGGGGCGGTGGCGTCGGTGAACGTCGAGGTGAACGAGAACGTCCAGACGGGCCAGACCGTCGTGCTGCTGACCTCCGGCTCGAACCTCGAGGTCGAGGTCGGCGTTCCCGGCGTTCTGATCACGCAGATCGCCGAGGGAGACGATGTTCGTACCAGCTTCGATGCCCTTCCGGGAAGCACGTTCCCAGGTACCGTCACCGAGGTAGGAGTCGCCGCTACCGGAGCCGGGATGACTTTCCCGGTGACCGTGCGGCTGGCGGAGAGCGGGACCGATCTACGGCCCGGCATGGCAGCCGAAGTCGGTTTCCTGTTCGAGTCAGAAAGCCAGCGTATCGTGCACCTCGTGCCCTCCGCCGCCGTGGGAGAGGATCGAGAGGGCCGCTTTCTCTTCGTGGTGGAGCCCACCGAGGCGGACCTCGGAATCGTGCGCCGGCGGGCGGTGAGCGTCGGCGAGCTGACACCCGATGGGCTGGAGATCCTGGAGGGGCTGGCCGACGGTGACCGAGTCGTCACGGCCGGCTGGAGCAAGATCGAAGACGGCCTCCAGGTGAGGCTGCCCGGCACCGGCTCATAGGCTGGACGGCCATGAATATCACCAGCGCGGCCTTAGAGAAGAACCGACTGACAATCGTCGCTCTCGTCTTCATCCTGTTCGGCGGGTTGATGGCCTTCGGCACTCTGTCGCGTTCGGAAGACCCGGGCTTCACCATCCGCTTCGCCCAGGTGATGACGCTATTCCCGGGCGCGAGCCCCGAGCGCGTCGAGATGCTGGTCACCGACAAGCTCGAGAAAGCGATAATGGAGATGCCGGAGCTCGACTACGTCGAGAGCGAATCGAAGGCCGGCGTCTCGGTGATCTTCGTCATCATGAAGCAGAGCTACGATCACATGCGTCCCATCTGGGACGACCTGCGGCGAAAAGTCGATCGCGCGGCGGCGGACCTTCCGGCCGATGTGATCGGCCCGATCGTCAACGACGAGTTCGGTGATGTGTTTGGCACCGTGATCATGATCACCGGCGAGGGATTTACATACGCGGAGCTGAAGCAGGTCGCCGACGAGGTAAGAGACGAGATGCTCTTGATCGAAGAGGTCGCGAAGGTGGACATCTTCGGCGCGCAAGAGGAACGCATCTTCGTCGAGTATAACAACGCCAGGCTGTCCGACCTCGGAGTTTCACCGCTCCAATTAGGCCAGATACTCGAAAGCCGCAACATCGTGTTGCCCGGCGGTGAAGTGACCGCCGGCGTGGATCGGATCGTCCTCGAGCCGTCGGGCAATTTCGAGACGATCGAGGACTTGCGCCGATCCGTCATCAGCTTGCCCGGCACTAACGAGTTCCTTTTCCTCGAGGATATCGCATCGATCGAGCGCGGTTACATCGACCCGCCGGAGGCCAAAGTCACCGCGACGGGAGCGCCTGCGCTGGCCATCGCCATCTCGCTGCGTGAAGGCGGCAACATCATCACGCTTGGTGAACGGGTGCAGGAGACCCGTGGCCGCCTGCGAGCACTCTACCCGATCGGGATCGAATTCGACGTCGTCGCCTTCGAACCGGCCGAAGTCGACCGTGCCATCAGCGACTTCGTCAGCAACCTGCAGCAGGCTGTCATCGTCGTCGTTCTGGTGATGCTCCTCTTCCTGGGCCTGCGGACCGGCCTGGTGGTCGCAAGTCTGATCCCGATGGCGATCATCATGTCCTTGCTGGTGATGTCGGTTCTCGACATCGGGCTCAACATAGTCTCGCTCGCGGCGTTGATCATCTCCCTCGGTTTGCTGGTCGACAACGCCATCGTCATGGTGGAGTCCATCCAGGTTCAGATGTCCGAGGGGAAGAGCGCGTTCGATTCTGCGATAGACTCCGCGCGAGAGTTGCGCGTCCCACTGCTGATCGCGTCGCTTACGACGATCGCTGCATTCCTGCCGTTCTACCTTGCCGAGTCGGATACCGGCGAGTACGTGGCGCCGCTCTTCAAGGTCGTGACGATCACGCTGCTCTGCTCGTGGCTGCTAGCCCTCACGATGATCCCGATGCTCGCCGTGCAGTTTGTCAAACCGAAGGGGGACCCAGGCGGCACGAAATACGAGACGCCGTTCTATCGCCGGTACCGGGGCGCGTTGATGTTCGCACTCCGACACCGGCTGCTTACAGTGGCTGCGGCGATACTCTTGTTCCTGGGGGCGGGCGCGGCTATGGGGCTGGTTCCGCAGATCTTCTTCCCACCCACGGACAAGGCATTCTTCAAAGCCGAGTTCGAGTTGCCGATCGGCACGTCGATCGAGCGTACCGAACAGGTCGTGGCCGCGATCGAAGAGTTCATAACTAGCGAGCTACTCGTCAACGAACAAAGGACCGAGGGAGTCACCAACTGGGCTTCGTTCATCGGTCAAGGCGGCCCACGGTTCCTACTGTCTTTCACTCCGGAGCCGCCGAGCCCCAACTATACGTTCACACTGATCAACACGACCTCAGAGGAGCGTATCGATGATTACATAGCGCGCATCGATTCGTTCACCTTCGAGAACTATCCGGATCTAACCAGTACGTTGGCGCGGATCGGGTACGGACCGCCGCTCGAAGCGCCCGTCCAGGTTCGGGTCCTCGGACGCGATCCCGATGTGATCTTCGCTATCGTCGAGCGCGTCAAGGCCGAACTGCTACAGATCCCGGGAACGCGGAACATTACCGATAACTGGGGGCGGCGCACCAAGAAGCTTCTGGTCAACGTCAGCGGGCCCCGAGCCCGCCGAGCCGGGGTGACCAACCTCGACATCGCTCTATCGCTGCAGGCCGGCCTGAGCGGCTTCGCGATGAGCGACTTCCGCGAGGACGACGACCTTATCCCGATCACTGTGCGTTCGGTCGCGGCGGACCGGCACGATGTCGGCAAGCTGGAGAGCCTCAACGTGTACGCCCAGGCCAGCGGTCAGTCGGTACCGCTGAAGCAGGTGGCGGATATCGAGATCGCCTGGGAATCGGCCAAGATCATACGCCGCGACCGCCTGAAGACGGTTACCGTCAGCGCGCACACTCTGCCCGGCTACACGGCGTTCGAGATCGTCGCGCAGTTGGAACCGTGGCTCGAAGCTGAGAGTTCTGGATGGGGTCTGGGTTATCGTTGGGAGCTGGGCGGCGAGCCCGAGACCTCCGGCGAGGCCAACGCATCGATCATGGCAAAACTGCCGATCGCGATGTTGATCATCATCATGTTGCTGGTGATCCAGTTCAACTCGATACGCCGACCGATCATCATCCTGTTGACGATACCACTAGGAGTGATCGGCGTAACGATCGGCCTGCTGGTGGCAGACTCATCCTTCGGCTTCATGGCACTTCTGGGGATCATCGCGCTGGCGGGCATCGTAATCAACAACGCCATCGTGCTGATCGACCGCATAGAGATCGAGGCCAGAGAGCATGGGCTGGAGCCACGACGCGCGATTGTCGAGGCGGCTCAGCGCCGCTTGCGTCCTATCCTGCTCACCACCGCCACCACGGTCTGCGGGCTCATTCCGCTCTGGCTGGGCGGAGGCCCCATGTGGGAGCCGATGGCGATCGCTATCATCTTCGGGCTGCTGTTCGCGACGATGTTGACTCTGGGTCTCGTGCCCGTCCTTTACGCGTTGTTCTTCCGCGTCAATTTCAAGGGGTTCAGCTACTGAGGCGCGACCGGCGGGGCTACTTCTCTATCCTGATGACGCCCTCTGGGCTCAGTTCCCCGACCCTGTCCGCGGGAGCATAGACTTCCGGCATATGCAGGTCCCACCATTCCCTCGCCAGCTGGGTATTCCATACCACTTCAGCGGCAGACGCGTCGAGCATCGCGCCGAGCTCGGCGGCGCTCTGCGGCCGGTTGGCAGGATCCTTCTCGAGACTGGCGAGGATGATGCGCTCGAGCGAGTCTGGGATTTCGAGCTCCGTCCTTTGAGAAGGAGGAATGGGCTGCTCCTGAACGTGGGCCACGACCGTGGCCAGCGCGTTGTCGCCCTCGAAGACGCGCTGCCCGGTGACTAGCCAGTACCCCACGCATCCAAGGCAGTAAATATCAGCACGCCCGTCCACGTCGGCCTTCCCCAGCGCGGTCTCGGGAGCCATGAACGCGGGTGTGCCCGTCGCCACCCCCTCGGCCGTGAGCTCGGTCCCCTCCTGCTGCAGGCCGTCACGCGATTTCACGAGACCGAAGTCGAGGACCTTCACGAAATCGTAGTTGAAGTCTGGACCGATGCGACCGACGTGTATGTTCGCCGGTTTGATGTCTCGGTGGATCATGCCGCTGGCGTGAGCTTCACCCAGGGAATGGCAGACCTGGCGCAGGAGGTAGACCGCCCTGCCAGCAGGGACCGGCCCGAAGCGCTTGACCAGCGACTCGAAGCTCAGCCCTTGCAGTAGCTCCATCACGTAGTAGAACGCGCCGTCTTCAGTCGCCCCAAAATCGTACAAATCGATTGTGTGGTACGACTTCAGCGCCGCCGTCGCTTGCGCTTCCCTCTCGAAGCGTTGGATCGCGGTCTCGCGACTGCGCTCGTCGGCACCGAGCATCTCGGGCCTGATCAACTTCACCGCGGCGGGCCGGGCCAGCATCCGGTGCTCTGCCACCCAGACCTCACCCATACCGCCCTCGCCCAGCCGCTCGACCAGTTTGTAGCTGCCGACCTCGCGCGCCTTCTTCAGATGCTTGGCGAGACTGTTTACGTTGAGAGAGATCACAAACGAAATGCCGGCGCACAGGTACGTCGTCAAGAGGAAGTACCCGAACAAGAACGGCACGGGTGCAGCCGCGCTGGTGGCGCCGACAGACTTCGAGAGGAGGAACACCATGGGTGCTGTAGTCGCAGCCGCGAGCGCGGCGAGCAGGGTCTTGCGCGGCGTGTTGGGCGCCAGCAGGGGGAACATGATGATCCAGCAGCATTCCCAGGGGATTCCTATGTAGTTGAACCGGATGCTATCCGACCATTCCGGCCAGATCCCCCAGAACTGGGTCATCGAGAGGCAAAAGGAGCCCAGCACCAGAAAGACGAGCCCGAAGTCAAGCAGCTGGTCCGGCCTGATCTTCGAATAGCGAGAGAGTGCAAAGACGGCGAGCCCCAGAGCGATCGCGGTCAGGTTGACGGCGAGGTTCAGTCCGAAATAGGGCCGCAGCCGGCCAGCGCCGAGGTCGATCAGAAGCCATCCGAAGAAGGCCACGAAAAAGCCGCCGGCGAAGATGAGACCCGCCCACCCAAGTCGTCGCGTCGACTCCGGCAGGACCTCGCCAGGTGAGAAGCAACCCGAAACGGCGGACCCGTGCGTAGGGGTCGCGCACGCCTTGTGCAGGAAGTCCGGTCTCGTCATGGTCGTCAGAGCTAACAGATCAAGGGCTCGCAAGGATAGTCGCTAGGCCTCAAGATGCATCCTGCAACCTGCCGGATCAATCTCTTGGCGCCCCGAATCCGGATATCGCCGCCGAGATCGGGCACGCCCTCGCGAGTGACGGGACGGACGAGGAGCTACTTTCCGAGGCGCTAGACGCCGTCGCCTCGCTGATCGCGGACAGCGTCTTCACTGTCCGACAGACCATCGTGTTGTACACCAGTCTCGGGGACCACGAGACGGCACTTCAGTGGATCGAGAGGGCCGGCGGCGCCAACGACCTCTCGTTGGGACTCCTCGGCATCGACCCGGCGCTCGATCCGCTCAGGGATGACCCCCGCATGCAGCGCCTGATGGACGAGCTCGGTCTGCCCAACGGATACGACCCGGCGGCCGATACGTACGAGCCGGAGGGCGCGCTCCGCCGGACGTCCGAGACTCACACCGAGCTCAGGTAGCGGTGCACGTACATAACAGCCATCGACCCCTCGCCCACCGCTGACGCGACCCGTTTGACCGAGCCGTGACGCACATCGCCGGCCACAAAGACTCCCGGTAGGCTCGTCTCGAGCAAGAAGCGGTCGCGGGCGAGGGGCGCGAGCGGCCCCGCGGCGCCGTTCGTCAACGCATCCGGCCCCGAGAGTATGAAGCCGTGCGGGTCGCGGGCGACGGTGTCGCCAAGCCAGTCGGTGTGTGGGATGGCGCATCGACGGTCTCGATGGTCTGACCTCCATCGCACGCGATCAGGAGCTTCTCCAAACGCTCGGAGCCCACGGCCTCCTGTACGTTGGTCTTCGTCCACACCCGGATGTTGTCCGTGGCCGCGATCTGGTCGATTAGATACTGCGACATGGTCGTGGAAAGCGATTCTCTGCGAACGAGCATGGTGACGGTCTCGGCGAATGCAGAGAAGTACATCGCCGCCTGCCCCGCCGAGTTGGCGCCGCCGACGATGTAGACGTCCTTGCCTCGCACCGATTCGCCCTCGCTCAT
>JBDHHZ010000031.1:0-15207 GCA_039589115.1 Gemmatimonadota bacterium
TGCTCCGGACGCATCGAGCTCGCCGAACTCGGCACTGACCACGGACGTGTCTACCAGCAGCCGGCCGTCGGCTATGCGCAGTAAGGCGGACGCTGAATCGAATCGCACGCCGGCCACGAAGGAAGCGAAAACGTCTACGCGAGCCTGGGCGGTGAGCTCGGCCAGCGACGACCCCCGGCCCTCGAACTCGACACGGAAGTCCAGGTCGGACTGTGGCAGCCCTGAGCGGAACTCGGGCAGTCCGATCCGCGAGCCCTGAACCTCGCCGCGATAGCGCGGGCCGTCCGCCACGAGTTGAACGTTACCGATGACTCGCAGCGAATCTCCCTGTCCACCCAGTTCGGCGCCGACATCCAGGTCGTCGAGCGGGCCGACGGCGCGGAACAAGCCCGTGAAGTCCCCGCGGAAGGGTATCGCCGGATAGTAGGCGGCGAGCGTGTTCAGCGAGAACGGCTCCCCGATCGCCGACAGATCCAGGTGCAGCGGCAAGCCGGGCTCCGCGGTCAGCGTGCCACTCCCTGATAGGCGCGTCGGCACGCGTCCCGGGTCGCTGCCCTCGACATCGAAGGTGACAGCGATACCTTCCGCCACTCGTCCGTCGGCGCTGGCGAACCCGGCCAGCTCCCCACGTAGAGCCAGGCCCGGCACGAAGGCGCGCACCAGATCGAGCTGGACGCTGTCGAACTGCACCTCGAGCTCGCGAGCGCCTAGCCCGCCGGAAATGATGTGCAAGGTGCCCAGCGCGGAGAGATGCGAAGCGGCCGCCGAGCCTTCCGGCCGGATCCGGATGTCGCCGTCGACTCGAAGCTCCGACAATGGCCCGTCGAGGCGCACCGCCCCCATCAGATCCGCCTCGAGCGGCGGCTGCCAACCGGTCAGCGACCCCACCAGCGTGCTGCTCAGTCGCTCGATATCGAGATCGACGTCGTGGAACTCGAATCCGTCGGGCCGATCGCGCATCGTCATGGCGAAGCCGCCCGAGAGCTCGGCGTCGGGCGACGACCAACGGGCGTTCAACGCTTCCAGAGCCATCCCGTCCGGCAGGCTTCGATAGCCGAAGTCGAGATTGGCGAGGCCCGAGGGCAGTTGCGGCACCAGCCACCACAGCTCCTCCGTCCTGACAGGATCGCCGCGTAAGGCCAGGTCATACTCGAGCGCGCCGCTGAGAGTCACCCAACCCTCGCCGAATACACGCGACTCGGGGAGATCCGCTTCCCAGATGTCGAAGATCAGCGTATCCCCATGGACCTCGATGTCGGCCCGGAGCTGCTCGATCTCGAACGGTTCCCTGATGACAGTCGCACGACCGCTCAGCTGGGAGACCTGAAAGAGGCGGTTCTGTTCCCGCGGGGCCGCGACACGCGCGTAAGGAAGTGTCGCGTTCAGTCGCTCGACGTGGACGACTCGCTGCCAGCGGCCATCATCTTCCTCCAGATGCCAGGCCGACGAATCAGGATCGCTGTCCGGGCCGGGCGTCCAGGGGAACCTCATCGTCACGTCGCCAGAGCGAATCGCGACCTCGCGCAGCACGATCCTCCGACCGCCTCCCTCCGGGGCGACCTCTTCGCCCGAACGCTGGTCCGAGCTTCCCTGCCCCGCGAAGACCTTATCGAAGTTCCAACCTTCCCCCGGCGCGGTCTCGAGGTTCACTACCGGCCCAACGAGAGTGACTTTCGGGAACGTGATATTACCGAGCAGGAAATCCGACCAGCGGTAGTGGACGGCTACTGTATCCACGAGTGCAAACTCGCGCCCGTCCGGCTCGTATATCCGAACGTCCGCCATCCGGACGGCGCGCAACAGATCGCCCTCCAGAACCGCTCCGATCTCCACTCGCCCCTGGATCGCATCGTTGAGCTTCTGCAAGGCGTACGCCCGCACTTGCTCCCGGCCCCAATCGGTGCGCGTGAACATCATTCCGGCGCCGGTCGCCAGGAGCAGTGCAGCTCCTACCAGCGCCAGCGGGATTCCGATTAGTCGTTCCTTCCAGGTCATTAGAACGCGTGTCCGATGGAGAAGTGAAGCTGCAGCCGGTTCAAGAATCCCCGCAGCCCCGATGCATCGAACGGCTCGTATTCGAACCGGTATGGTTCGTCGTTCTCGTTTCCTAGTTGCACGATGATCGATTCACCCTCGTCGTTCAGCAGTTCGCTGACGACCGGATACTGCCCGCTGCCAGCCGTATTGTACCCGATGTCCAGCCGCAGCGGTCCGACGGGGCTGTGGTAGCGCACGCCGACGCCCGGCGACCAGGCCAGCCTGGTCGTTGTGCTCACCCCACCCCTGCTGGTCCAAACCTGACCCATATCGAGGAAGGCAACGCTGGTCCAGCGCCCGGCCGCGAACGGTACACGAACCTCCAGGTTGGCAACGACGGAGTTCTCTCCGCCTACCGGACGCGGGAATACCAGGTCGGACGTCAGCCCCTCTGCCATGGGGTCGCACACCCAGGTGTTGTTCGGCGTCACTTCCGCGTCCGCGCAGCCCGGCAGGTTCTCGCTTTGAGTCAACAGCACCAGCGGACCCAACAAGTTCTGCCCGTAGCCGCGAACGGTGAATGCCCCACCCGCGTACTGCCGTTTGAGCGGGTGCGTCACAGGCTCGCTGCGGGTGCTGAGGTCGACTCCTTCGATCCCCGAGCCGATGGGCCGCACCAGCCCTCCCCTCAACCGAAGCGCCAGGACGTTCTGTCCGGAGAAGCGCTGGTACCAGCTCACCTCGCCTTGCGCCGCGTAGTACGCCCACTCGGATCCAGTGAAGCGGGACGCCGTCTCACCCTCAATGGTGAATCTGTAGCCACGCGTCGGATTGAGTACGGCATCGGTTCTGGAACGCGCGAAGGTAACAGTGAGCCAGGAGAGCCAGCGTGGCTGCTCGAGCAGCGCGATGTCCTCGGGCCGGCAGATGAGGAAGTTGGCACAAAAGAGGAAATCGGCACTCCCCTCTTCCAGACTGTCTCGGCCAGCGCGATACGTCCCGATCAGCGCTGTCCCAGGTGAGATCTCCCGGCTCAGCTTCACGTCACCGCCATAGCTGACGCGGGCGTAGATCCCCGGCAGGCTCTGCCGCTCGGTGAACAGGCCTAAGCCGAGCCAATTCTCGGTCCCCAGGAACCACGGCTGACGGAAGTCGGCCCGCAACCGCCAGTTCACCTTGTTGTACGGCTCGCTGATCAACCCGGTATTTTGTTCCACACCCGCCTGCGTGCACGGGAACTGCCGGGCCAGCTTAGCGGTGCCCAAGTTCGACAGCACGCCACTCAGTTCCAGGCTGCGTGTGCCGCCGAAGAAATTGCGGTGTGCCCAGCCGGCGTCGACCTGCAGACACTCGGTGGTCGAGAGGCCGAACCCGAACTGGATGCCACGCATCTTGCCTTCGTTAACCTGAACACGCACACCGATCGTGGAGTCCGGCCCGGTCTCCAGCCGGGTGATATCGACATAGTCGAACAGCGCCATCGAGTAGAGCGTGCGCTGACTGCGAATGACCTCGTCTTCACTGTAGACATCACCTTCGCCGAACGACAGGAGGCGTTTCACGTCCTCAGGATCGATCTCCGAAGTCCCCACCACGTCGATATTCCCGATCGTTGACCGCGGGCCTGGCAACGTCCGTAGTACGACACGCGCCCCGAGAGTGTCCGTCCTCGCTATCGTCGCCTCGACCAGCACCACCGCGTCGGCGTACCCGTCATTCGCCAGCTCCCGCTCGATCTGCTCGCGCGAGGCCGTGAGGTCCACCTCGCTGAACGGTTGACCCGGCTTCAGTTGGAGATCGGAGATGATCTCCTCACCGCCAGCCACACCTTCCATTCCTGCGACCTCGAGGTCGCGCACCACCACGGGCTCGCCCTCATCGATGCTGAACGTCAGGTCCACGAACCTGTCGTCCTGGACGATGGCCGTATCGACATCCGCCGCGCGGTACCCACGCCGGAAGTAGAACACGCGGATCCTGGCGAGGTCGGTCTTCATCTCGCGGCGGTCGAGGCGTTCCTTGCGCTTGAACACGTCGATGCCGACCCAACAGAGCGGGCTAAGGAAGACCGACTTGCAGCCGGAGCTGCGCGTGGCGATAGCCCGCTTGATCTCGTTGTCGCTGAAGGCGGAATTACCCTCGATGCGGACGCTGCGGATAATGGGGAGCGTATCGCGCGCGGTTTCCTGCGCCGCGACGCGAGCAGGCGTTGAAAGGCACACAGCTACGGCGAGACAGGCTGCGACGCGTGCGCTCAGCCTGCAAACGTCAGGCGACCGAACTGAGCTCGCCGTTTCCCGGTTCGCTCGAAGCATCGAAATACTTTCTGGCGCCGCGCGGGAAAACGTGTTCGCTGATCGGCATAAACCGAGCGAGCTCGCCGATCCAAGCGTGGTGCGCGATGCGAATCACCTGATCGTCGACCTGGATCAGATTGAATGTGTTCTTGAACCGTTCGCGCCCGCGCCCGCGCCTGGAAGTAGTCGTGCCACACTGGGCGATGACGATCCCGCGACGTCGTAGGTCGCCGGGGAAGAAATCGAGCGAGCTCCCGATATAGGACCGATGCAGATGTCCCCCCAAGATCAGGTCGACATCAAGCTGCGTGAAGCGCCTGAGCGCCCGGCGGGCCAGAGGCATGACGTTGCCTCCCATGAAATCGGGCGGCGGCGCGAGGTGGTGGTGTGTGACGACGATCCGTGCGAGCGAGTCGTCGGCTCGTTCGAAGGCGCGGCTGGCGAAGCCGAGCTGTGAGCGTCGGATTCGGCCGTTCGTCAGCGTCAGCCGTCTGCTGGAGTTGAGGGATACGATGAGGAGGCCAGCCACCTCCGTGACCGAATTGAGCTCCGGGTGTATGTAGCGGTGATAGTTGGAGTAGGGCACGATAAGCCGCTCCCAGAACCTGTAGAACGGCACATCGTGGTTGCCCGGCGTCACCACGACCGGCGCTTCGAAGCGCTTCAGGTATTCCGCAGCATCCGCGAACTCCCGGGCCTTGGCCCGCTGCGTGAGATCGCCGGACACGACCACCACATCCGGACCGATCTCCTGGGCGTGCACCATCACCGCCTCGGCGACTTCCGGCAGGAAGGCTTTGCCGAAATGCAGGTCGGAAAGGTGAAGCAGCGTGGACACGATCTAGGCAACCATCCTGGTCTATGTCGCGTGTGCCGGCGCGGCGCGGCGCCTACGGCTGAGCGCCCAGGCGCCGTACGCACCGCCGACGATTAGTGTGAAGCTAATGACTTGCGCGAGAGTGAACTGCCCGAAGAACCGGTCGTCTTTGGCGCGAAAAACCTCGACGAACATACGGGCCAGGCCGGCTAGCACGAGGTAGAGCATAAACAACCAGCCCGCCCGGTGAGTATGTCGTCGAAGCCGCCAGAGCAGCGCGAAGATCATCAAACCGAGGACGACTTCGAATAGCTGGGTCGGGAACACCCGCAGAACCTCCCAGTCCGGGACCGACTCGGGAACCGCTACACCGAAGCTCTCCCGCAGGTTACCCGCCGATGACGGGGGCGAGCCCTTGGGGAACGCTATGCCAACCCAACTATCGGTAGGCCGGCCGTAGTCGTCGCCGACCAGGAAACAGCCGATCCGGCCGATCGCATAAGCGATCGGCACTCCCAGCGCCGCCATGTCCGCGACCTCCGGAACGGGCAGTTTCTCTCGTCGTGCCATGTAAATGACACCCAGGGTACCGCCGATGAACCCACCGTACCAGACCAGGCCGGCGCGTGAAAAGAGGGTCTGCAGTGGATAGCGAACGAGGAGCGGCCAGTTGAGAAACGCGTAATAGAGCTTGGCGCCGACGATGCCTCCGATCAGCGCGCCCATCAGGAGCGACCATGCGACATCCTTGTTGTAGCCCTTTCGCGGACAGTCCAAGCTGATCACCCAACCCGCAGTAAGGAACGCGATACCGAGCATCAGGCCGAACGTCGTGACTTGTATCCCCTTGAACTCGAACAGAATCGGGTACATGCTATCCGGTCCCCTCCATCAACCTGCGGCCGCTGAGTTTCTCACGTTCTTCAATATTCATACTATCCCCGGCATCGGGAGGTCCGCCCTGGCGTTCAGATCGAGTCCCGCTCGCTCGCCGCGGTCCAATCGGAAACGCGCCGCCCGGGCCACCATGGCCGCGTTATCCGTCGCCAGCCTGGGCGAAGGCACGAATACCGTATCGTCCGGCCCCAGCCGTGCCCGCACGTCCTCCACCAACGCTTCGTTCCGGGCGACACCGCCACCCAGCACGACGTTTCGGCATCCGGTCGCCCTGACCGCCCGTAAGGTCTTCTCGGTCAACTGGCCGATCGCGGCCCGCTGAAAGGCGGCGCTGACGTGAGCGACCTCGCCCTCTAGGCAGCCTTCCGCTTCCAGTTCGCGCACCCGCATCAGCACCGCGGTCTTCAGGCCGCTGAACGACATGTCGTAGTAGCCCGAGTTGCCGGCCTTCTGGCCGGAGCGAACCATCGGCACCGGGAACGGGTGTCGTGTCGCGTCCCCTTCCCTGGCCAGCCGCTCGATTGCCGGGCCGCCAGGATAGCCCAACCCCAGCAGCCGCGCCACCTTGTCAAACGCCTCGCCGGCGGCATCGTCCCGAGTCTGCCCCAGCAGCCTGTAGCGGCCCCAGTCCTCGACGTGAAGTAGCAGCGTATGGCCGCCCGATACGAGGAGCGCCACGAACGGCGGCCGCGCCCGCTCGTCCTCCAACACGGAGGCGAACAGGTGCGCCTCCATGTGGTGCACACCAACGAACGGCGCTCTCAGCGCGAAGGCGGCGGTCTTCACCCAGTTGAGCCCGACCAGCAACGAGCCGATGAGGCCGGGTCCGGCCGTGACCGCGAAGGCGTCGATCTCGCTGAGCCGGACGGCCGCCTGATCGAGCGTTTGAGCAACGACACGATCGATGACCTGCAACTGTGCACGTGACGCGACTTCCGGTACCACACCGCCGAATTCCGCGTGCATGTCCTGCGTGGCGATCACGTGGCCCAGCAGCTCCGATTCGCCTCTCAAGACAGCGGCTGATGTATCGTCGCACGACGTCTCGAGGGCGAGGATGATTGACCCGCTCATCAGCGAAGCTCTAGCGGCTCACCGCGAGGCGTGCCCTAGCCTTGCGCTTCCAGTCTGACGACCCGCGCCGAGTCCGGGTCGACGACCACGTTGAGGAAGGGACTGGGCGCCGGGAGCACGATCGGCAGCATCACCCCGTGGTCGCTCGGGCCGCTGACCTCGACGTGCGGTGAGAGCGCTTCCGGCCGCACCGCGTCCACGGCGCTCCGCGGACCGGAAATCCGCACGTCGACCAACGACGGCTCGACCCTGAGGCCGGCCACATCGGCGCCCGCCACGGTCAACGGGATGCCGGGGAAGACCCGTTCGCCTCTCGGCTCCACCGATACAGTCACCTGAACACTGGACGATGAGAGCTCGACCCGGCTGTTGGGATCGGGTGTGACCAGCGGTACCTCGACGCTGATCGTCTCACGCAGGCCCTCGCCGGGTATGGGCGCAGTGATGACGGAGTCGATGCTCTCCACGGCGTTCGCAGGCCCATCGACGGCGACCATGCCGGGTTCCACCCCCACCGAATCGGCGATCACGTAACCCTGTGCCAGCGTGAGACGCGTCATCGTGGGTACCACCGGCACGACCTTCGAGTCGCGGAGATCGAAGCTCAGCAGCAAGCGATCCGGGCGCACCCTGGTGGCGCGCACGTCGGTCAGCTCTCTTCCGCCCCGGCCGCTCACCATATCCGGAGTGAGCCTGACTTCGAACAGAGTCGACTCGATGCTATCAATCGAGACGAGTATCTGCGGTCGCGCGGCGACCAACAACGCCAGGTCGCCGCTGCGGCCGGTGAACTCCACGGTCACTTCCTCCGTCTGCGGCTCGCGGCTCGTTTCCACGTAGCGTCGATCGCTGTTGATGATCAGCAGATCGGCCGTGTAGGGTCGCTCGGCGACTCGGTCAGCGCTCACCGCCACCCACAGAAACACCGAGAGCAGCGTAGCGGTGACCACGTATGGCCAATTCCGTTTCAGTGTTGCGCGCCATTCCGACATAATCACATCCTGAGCAGCTCTTCGATCAGCGCCTGGTTGGCCTGCGAGTCCCAGTCGGTCGCACCGATCAGCCGTTTGACTATCCGCCCTTGCCGGTCGAGCACGAACGTCTCGGGCACGCCGATCGTCTGGAGCGTGCGGCTGATGCGGGACTCGGGATCGAGCAATACGGGGAAGTTGATCTCGAATTCTTCGACGAAGCGGGTCACTTTCGCGCGATAGCCGGGGCCGGCATCGATGGAAACGGCTAGTACTGTGAAGCCCCGATCCTTGAAGCGGTCGTAGCTCGCCTGGATCGGCGGCATCTCAATCCGGCATGGGCCGCACCACGTCGCCCACACGTTCAGCAGCACGACCTCGCCGAGATGGTCTTCCAGCGAGACTTCTTGGCCGGCCAGATCCGACGCGCTGTAGTGCGGCACATGCTGACCGACCTCCACGCCCCGCGCCTCGCTGCCCACACACCCGGCCACAGCGGCGACGGCCACCATACCGGTTGAGACCAGGCCTATGACCAGCCTTCTCTGTCTTCTAGTCTCCCGCTTCCTCATCAAATCTCCGGTTATCTGCCGCTGCGTCCGGAGGGGGACCCGTCGTGTCGGGTGGCACACCGGTCGTATCGGGCGGCACGCTGACGGTGTCCGCTGGCACCGCGGCAGTATCTTCCTCCAGCCCAGCCGTGTCGGGCAAGGGCGGCGGGGTGATCGCTACCGTCACCGAGACCCCCGAGGCGCGATTCACTTCTCTCCCCGCTGCCGGAGATTGAGCGATCACGGTACCTGGGGCCGAAAAGCTAGCCGAGTCCTCATCGACTCTACCGAGTCGCAATCCCAACCGCTCCAGCGTGACCCGCGCCTCGGCGAGAGAATGCATCACGAGATCGGGTACCTGAACCGTTCGTTGCCCTGCGCTCACCAGGACGCGCACGCTGCCGGGCAACTCGAGCGGTGTGCCGGCTGCCGGCCGCGTACCGACGACTTCGCCGACATCGGCGCCAGCATCCACGTAGGTCAGCTCGCTCTCGAAACCCGCTTGCCCTAGAACCGTCCGGGCCTGATCCTCGTCGAGACCCACGACATCGGGCACCGCGCGCTGCGGGGGGCCCAAGCTCAGCGTGACGCGCACCCATGAAGCAGGCGGCGCCATTTGCCCAGCGAGTGGTTCCTGCGCGAGCACGGTGCCGGCGGGAAGATGGTGATACAGACCGGTCGCCTCCTCGTAGCTCAAGCCCGCGCTCTCGGCTCTACTGCGAGCATCATCAGCCATCTGACCGACCATATCCGGGACGCGGGTCAGATCGCTGGCCACATTCTGAGGCGGAAAGACGAAGATCACCGTGATCAGGCAGCCCACCAGGAAGCCCAATACCGCCACGGCCGCGCTGGTCGCCACCAGGTGGCGCGGCGATGAGACCCAAAGCCGCCACCCCGTGAGCGCCCGCTCCGGCCCAGCCGGCTCAGCAGGCCCGGCGTCGAAGTCGTGCGGCATAAGTTCCGTCCATACCGTGACTCTGAGGCAGCACCCGCAGTTCGCCGGTGGGCCCCAACAGCTCGGAAGCCACCGAGCCGTCCTTCGGCGGCTCCAGCCCGTAGTCCTCGTGCCTCTCTAAGAACGCTTCCACCTGCTCCTCGTTCTCCTCGGGTTCCAGAGAACAGGTCGCGTAGACCAGCAAGCCACCCGGTGCTACGACCTCGGCCGCCGCGTCGAGCAGGCGCCGTTGCGACTCGACTGCCCACTCGATATCGGAGGCCTCGATACGCCAGCGTCCGTCAGGGTGGCGGGCCAAAGTGCCCGTCCCCGTACACGGCGCATCGAGCAACACGACCTCGACCCCGGAAACCGGCGGGCGCGTCGAGTCCGCAAGCGCCACATGGAGCAGCTTCAGGTCCAGCCGCTGCCGGTTCTCCAGCAAGCGGCCGAGCCTGGGCCGTGAGATGTCGAACGCCCAGACCTCGTAGCCACGTGCCGCCAGCAGTGTCGCCTTCCCGCCGGGTGCCGCACAAAGATCGATCACCGGCCCCTCCCGGTCCAGGGCCATGTAGTCGACGACCGAAGCCGCCGCCGGATCCTGGACGACGGCCCGCACCAGGTCCAGGGCCCGGGGCAGATCGCTCGACTCGAGCCGCAGAGAGGCCGGCACCAACTGCACCGGCTCTACGGTCATGCCCGCAGCCCGCAGCCGCTCCATCGCCTGCTCACGAGAGGCCACCACCGAAAGGTAGATCGCCGGACGACTGTTGTCGTAGGCGACGAGCCGTTCGACCTCGTCGAGCGGCGCCCGTGCCAGCCAGCGCTCGACCATCCAGCGCGGATGCGAGCCCCAAGTGACGAGATACCCTACAGGATCGTCTTGCGGCCCGGGGAACGGTCGAAGCGCAGAGCGCTCCCGGCCGACCCGTCTGAGCACAGCGTTGACCAGCGAGGCCGCGCCCCGTCCCCCGCTCGCCTTCGCGGCTTCGACTGCGTCGTTGACGGCCGCGTAGTCGGGAACCCGATCGAGCTCCAGCAGCTGGTACGCGCCGAGACGCAATATGTCGAGCACATCCGGATCGAGTTTCCGGATGCCACCCTTAACCAGAGGCTCGAGCAGATGGTCGAGTCGCCCGCGCAGCCGCAGCACGCCGTAGGTCAACTCGTGGGCCAACCGCCGATCGGCCTCGGTCAGAGGGCCGGCGCTCCGGTCGAAGGCCCTATCGACAAGGACTGCATGCCTGACGGCACGCAGCATCTCCAGGGCTGCCGACCGTGCCGGCGCGATTCTCGCCGTGTCTGTCAGATTCCGTCCCTAGTCCAGCATACCCGCGGTCGGGCTGGACGGCGCCGCCTCCTCGCGCCTCGGCATACGACCGGCCAGGTAGGCCAGCCTGCCAGCCTCGGTCGCTTCCTTCATCGCCAACGCCATCCGAACCGGGTCCCTAGCGGCAGCGATCGCCGTATTCATCAGGATCCCGTCAACGCCCTGTTCCATCGTCACACAAGCATCGGATGCCGTCCCGACACCGGCGTCAACGATCACGGGCACGCGTACACGGCTCTTGATCAACCGGATGTTGAAGGGGTTGAGTAGACCCAGCCCGCTGCCGATCGGCGACGCCAGCGGCATCACGGCCGCAACTCCAGCGTCCTCCAACTTCAACGCGGTGATCAGATCCTCGTTGGTGTAGGCCAGGACCTTGAACTCCTCGGCCACCAGCGTACGGGCCGCATCGAGCAGCCCCTCGACGTCTGGCAAAAGCGTCTCCTGGTCGCCAATAACTTCCAACTTGATCCAATCGGTGAAACCCGCCTCGCGCCCGAGCCGTGCGTAGCGAACCGCTTCTTCGGCGGAATAGCAGCCGGCCGTGTTCGGCAGCAGCGACCACTTCTCCCGATCCAGATGGTAGAGGACCCCCTCCTCCTTCGTGCGATCGAGGTCAACACGTCGCACGGCGACCGTGACGACCTCAGTGCCCGAAGCGGTGATCGCCTCGACCATCGTATCGTTGTCACTGTACTTGCCCGTGCCGAGGATGAGTCGAGACCGGAATCGCCGGCCCGCAATCTCCAACGGCTCGTCGGACGTATCCAGCATTTCCATGGCTTCGGTCATCTAGGTTCTTCCTGTTCCACCGCCCACGGAATCATCCCCCACCCACGAAGTGTACGAGCTCGATCGTGTCCCCCGCCTCGACGTGGACCTCGGCGTATTGGTTTCTGCGGACGATCTCTCTGTTGCGCTCGACCACCACGAGTCGCTCGTGAAGATCGAGATGCGCCAGGAGGTCACTGACCGTCAAGCCGGTGGGGACGACTCGCTCTTCCCCATTCAGCGTTACAGTGATTTCGCGATCTGATTCACCCATAGTCCCGCCATCAAAGCCCGCGGTCGTGCACCGTCTCGGCGAGCGCCGACAGATAGCTCCGCACCGCCGCGGCGGCATCACTGGCATCCCAAACGCCACTCAGGACGGCCACGCCCCAAGCGCCGGCTCCCATCACTTCTGCGACTCTTTCCGGTGTGATACCCCCTATGGCCACTATCGATCGCTCGCCGTTGGAAGCCTCTCGAACCGCCTCCAGGCCCAGCGGCGTGCGCTCCGGATGCGACCTGGTCGCGTAGATGTTACCCAGCACGGCGATGTCAGCGCCCGCATCCAAGGCATTGCGCGCTCGCTCCGCCGTATGGGTCGAGCGGCCGATCCAGCAACTCCGACCCAGTAGGCGTCGCGCTTCGCTTAACGGGGTGCTGGCGGAGCCCAGTTGGACCCCGTCGGCGCGCACAGTCAACGCCAAATCGAGCCGATCGTTGATCCAATAGCTCGCACCTGCGTCGCGCGCTATCTCCGCGAGCCGATGGGCGCGTTCCCAGAAGAAGCCACCGGCCAGTCCGTGGGCGCGGAGCTGAAGGGCGCATCCGCGGCCGCCCGCGGCGAGAGCCGCTTCCGCCAGCTCGATGAAATCGGGACGCCGGACCCGGTCCGCGTCGGTCACCAGGAAGAGCCTGGGCGGACGCCGGTTCAGCTGAGCCTCGCGCCCTCGGCTATCCCGCGCCCACGAATCCATTCCACCGCCTCCATGCGGCGCTTGCCAGCTGGCTGCAGCTCGCCGATGCCCAGAACGCCCGACCCGGTAGCGACCTCAAGGCCCACGCGCGGGTCGGCTGCGACGACTGTGCCCGGGTCGGCCTCCGCGGCCCGCGCAACAACGCGAGGCGCGAATATGCGAACTCTCAGGTCGCCAAGCTCCGACCACGCAGCCGGCACCGGATCGGCGCCCCTGATCCAGCGATCGAGCTCTACGGCGGGAAGGGTCCAGTCGATCCGCACATCGTCGGCGCCGAGCTTGGGCGCGTAGCTCGCAGCCTCCTCGTCCTGCGTTTCCTCCTTCGCTTCGCCCGCCTCGATCAGCGATAGCGCATCGAGGAGCGTTCTCCCGCCGAGCTCGGCGAGATGCTCGAGCAACGCGCCGGCGGTGGCCTGTGGATCGATGTCACACGACTGCTTCAAGATCATCGGCCCCGCGTCGAGCTGCTCGACCATCCTCATTATGGTGACGCCCGTCTCCGAGTAGCCCCTGATGATCGCCCAATTCACCGGCGCCGCGCCGCGCAGCTCGGGCAGTAGCGACGCGTGAACGTTGAACGAGCCGAGCGGCGGCAGATCGAGCACCTCGCGCTTGAGGATGTGACCGTAGGCGGCGACGACGGTTATGTCCGGGTCGAGCCCGCGAAACGAGGCCATGAACGCTTCGCCCCACGGCTTGTCCGGCTGCAGCACGGGAATGCCCTCCCGCTCCGCCGTCAGCTTCACCGGCGGTGGCTGCATGACGCGGCCACGGCCCGCCGGCCGATCCGGCCGCGTGACCACGCCCACCACGTCGCGATCAGCGTTCAAGAGACCGCGCAGAACCGTGTCCGCGAACGGAGGTGTCCCCCAGAACACGACCCTCACCGACCGACCTCCTCCTTCTGCTGCTTCTTCCACTTACTCAGCAGCATCCTACGCTTGATCGGGGACAGCCTATCGATAAATAGGACGCCGTCGAGGTGGTCAATCTCGTGCTGTATGCAACGAGCCAGCAGGTCGGAGGCTTCTATGCTTAGCGGCTTCCCCTCCAGGTCGAGCCCCTCCATCACTATCTGTGCCGGCCGCTCGACGACGCCGATCAATCCAGGCAGGCTCAGACAGCCCTCCTCACCGCGCTCCGATCCCGATGTCTCGACGAGCACCGGGTTGACCACGGCCTGAGGCTGCGACTCGTCTTCCCTGATGTCCATGACGAATAGCCGCACACCCACGCCGACCTGCGGCGCAGCCAGGCCGATCCCCTCCGAGGTGTACATCGTCTCGAACATCTCCTCGGCGAGGGCCCGTAACTCGTCATCAATGCCGTCGACTTCCTCGGCTCGCTGACGCAATACCGGATCGCCCAGCAGGCGAACCTCCAACATGCTTACGATTCCTCCTCCGCCGTCGCCGTGAACTTGCGGGCTACCTTGTCCCGCTCGATCACGAGGCGCGTATCGTCCGCCGTCTTGATCGTGAGAAGGTCGTCCTTGACGTGGATAATGCGGCCGACGATGCCACCGATCGTGGCTATGTCATCGCCGCGCCTCAACTCCGTTACCATCTCCCGATGCCGCTTCTGCTGCTGCCGCTGTGGCCTAATCAGCAGAAAGTAGAAGATCCCGATGAACAGGAAGAGCATCATCAGGGTGCCGGCGGCGCCGCCGCCTCCGTCACCAGTCGGTACCATCACTAATCCAAGCACTTTTTCTCCCTCTTTCCAGTTCAAGCCATTAAGGTTCAAGTCTGAATGTCGGATGTTCGATGTTCACTGGCAATCACTCGTTCCGTCCGTAGCGCTCCAGCCACCCATCCACCCACGCGTCCAGACGGCCCGCCTGGATCGCTTGCCGCGCCTGCCTCATCAGATCCGTTAGGAAATAGAGGTTATGGATCGACAGCACGCGCAAGCCCAGCAGCTCGGCGGCGACGAACAGGTGGCGGACGTAGCCGCGGCTGTAGCGGCTACAGGCCCAGCAGCCGCAGCCCGGCTCGATCGGCGACTCATCATCCTTCCATGCCGCCACCTTCACGTTCACCGGGCCTGCGGAAGTGAACGCGGTACCGTTCCTGCCGTTGCGCGTCGGCGCCACACAGTCGAACAAGTCATATCCCAGGCGAACGGCTTCCAGCAGGTCGGTCGGATAGCCGACGCCCATGAGATAGCGGACCCCGTCACCCGGCAGCTGGGGTGTCAGCCCCTCCAACACTTCGTACATCAGCTCTTTGGGCTCGCCGACCGACAGCCCGCCGATGCCGAACCCCGACCAGCTTCGCAGGTCACAGGCCCGGCGCAACGATTCCGCCCGCAGATCCGGGAACGTCGCGCCCTGAATGATGGGAAGCAGCACCTGCGATCCAGCGCCGCCGGCCAGCTCGTCGAAGCGAACCGAACAGCGCTCGAGCCAGCAATGTGTGCGTTCCACAGCCCGCGACGCGGTCTCGCGATCCGCCCGGCCCGGCGTGCACTCATCGAAGGCCATGATCACATCGGCGCCGAGCGCCTGTTCGATGTCCATGACCAGCTCGGGAGTGATGAAATGGCGCGAACCATCGATGTGGCTCTGGAACCAAACGCCCTCGTCGGTCACTTCGTTGATCTTGGCCAG
>JBDHHZ010000032.1:0-21081 GCA_039589115.1 Gemmatimonadota bacterium
CAGCGTCCGATACGTATCACCGTGTCAGGGTCCATCGCCGAGTGGAGGAAGCGAGACAACGTCTTGCCGGAGCTATCCAGCACGCCCAGGGCAGCATAGCGAGCATTGATCACTTCGCGGGCGGAGTCGACGAGCGTTTGCAGAACCTCGTCCAGCGACATGCGGCTGTTGAGTGCCATGCCTGCGCGAATCAGCGCCTGCAGCTGCATGACGTTGTCGTCTTGCGCGGTCCGCAGTGCGGTGAGTTCATCAAGACGCTTCTGGTCGGTCTCGAAGATGTGGGCGTTGTGGAGCGCTATGGCCGCCTGGGCGGCGAGTGCCTCGAGGATCTCGGCGTCGTCCTCGTCGAAGTCTCGCTGCTCTCGTGGATTGAAGGCGAAGATCGTACCGAGCGCCTTGTCGGCGTAGTAGAGCGGCGAGATGACTTCCTGGCGAACGCCCAGCTTGCTGGCCATCGCTTTGTCGGCCTGGTCATCTTCCATCACTCGATTGACGGTCAGCGTGCGGCGCTCAGTGATGGCCACGCCGTTGAGGCTCCCCTCCATGGAGAGGAATTCGCCGAGCCCGATGCTGGCGTCGGGGCTGGTCGCGACGACTTTGAGGCAGGGCCCCGTCGCGCCGTCGCTGTCTTCGAAGCGCTCCGTCAAGACAGCCGACTCGGTATCGAGCAGCCGGGCGGCGTGATCGCAGATCTGGGCTAGGATATCCTCGTGTGCCAGGGAAGCACTGACGGTGCGACTGACGTCGACCAGGGCACGGAGTCTAGCTTCGCGCGAGCGAGCGGCGTTCTTCATTCGGAGCTATGCGGAGCCTCATCCTCGTATCGTTTGAGCTTGCGGTAGAGAGTCCGCCGATCGATGCCGAGGATCTCGGCCGCTTCGGTCTTCTTCCACCGCACGCTTTCCAGTACCCGGAAGATATACTCTCGCTCCAGATCTTCAAATGTCCAGCGCTTGCTCTGCGCTTCGTCCAAGATGCTGGCGCTCTCGTCCGGGCCATCCGCATCCGACGGTAATTCGAACCCGACCGTCGCGCTGCCACCGCTGGCGTGCAGGACCACGGAGCGCTCGATGAAGTTCTCCAGCTCTCTTACGTTGCCCGGCCAGTGATAGCTCATCATGCGGTCGAGCGTGCGGGCGGGCAGCTTGGGGGGATCGATGGTATAGAGCTCGGAGTACTTCTGCAGGAAGTAGTTCGAGAGAAGTGGGATGTCTTCCTTTCGATCCCTCACTGGCGGTACTTCGATGGGGAAGACGTTCAGCCTGTAGTAGAGATCCTCCCGGTACAGGCCTTCGGCTACGCGCTTCTTCAGGTCCATGTTGGTCGCCGCGATCAGCCTGATGTTGACCGGGATCGGCTGGCGGCCGCCGACGCGCATGATGACGTACTCCTGTAGCACCCGCAGCAGCTTCGGCTGCAATGACATCGACATAGTGCTGATTTCGTCCAGGAACACGGTGCCGCCGGAGGCCTCCTCGAATAGGCCCTTCTTGTTCTGGATCGCGCCGGTGAATGCGCCCTTCATATGGCCGAAGAGCTCCGATTCGAGAAGGTTCTCCGGTATCGCAGCGCAGTTGATCGGCATGAATGACTTGTTGCCCCGATTGCTAGCCTCGTGTACCGCACGCGCCACGAGCTCCTTCCCGGTCCCGGTCTCGCCGGTGACCAGCACGCTGGCGCGGCTGGGAGCGACGCGCGCGATCAGATCGAGGACGCGCTCGATGGCGGCGCTCTTCCCGACGATCTGAATATCACCGCCGATGCCTCGGGCTTTCTGGCGGAGCCGCGCCACCTCACGTCGCAGATCCTGTTCCTCCAGGGCGCGGGTGATCGTCAGTTGCAGCTCGTCGGTGCTGAAGGGTTTGTTGATGTAGTCGAAGGCACCCTGTTTCATCGCCTCCACAGCGGTATCGACGGTGCCAAACGCGGTCATCATCACGACCTGTGCGTCCGGCTGTCTGGCGGGCGCCAGCCGCAGCACCTCCATACCGTCCATGCCGGGCAGGTTGATATCGAGGAGGATCACGTCGAAGACGTCCTGCTCCATTGTATGCAGTCCCGCCTCGCCGGTCTCCGCGGCGGCGACCTCGTAGCCCTGATCGCTGAGGACGTCGATCAGCAGCTGGCGTAAGACCTCATCGTCCTCGATCACCAGCACTTTTGCTGCAGTCTCTAAAGTGCCCGCTTCGTCATGCATCGGACTCCACCGGTAGTAGGATCGTAAACGTCGCGCCGCTTCCTAACGAAGACCGGGCATCTATCGTTCCGCCATGGGCGTGGACAATCTGCTTTGTCAGCGCCAGGCCGAGGCCTGAACCGCCAGACCGCGAAAAGAAAGGAGCGAAAACATAGTGCAGGTCCGCGGGATGAATCCCGGGCCCATCGTCTATCAGCTCGAGCTTGATCGCCTGCCGCATCGGCCGGCCGACCGCTGGAAACCCTCGGACCAGCTCGGCGCTGATTCGCACGGCTCCGCCATCCGGCTCGAGTGCCCGCTGAGCGTTCATCAGCAGGTTCAGGAACACCTGCTGTAGCTGTCCGGCGTCGGCGAGGATCTCGGGCAGCGGCGTTTTGCAATCGACTTCGACATCGACGCCGGCGCGCTTCAAGGACGATTCCAATAGCTCCAGGACCCGGTCGATGACCTCGCAGAGTTGCACGCGCCCCAGGTGCAGCTCGCCCGGCTTGGCAAGCTCGACCAGGCCGTGGGTGAGGCGCGCGATGCGGCTCAGCTGCTGCGCCGCCGTTTCCAGTTGTCTCTCAGCATCGCCGTCTCCCATGCCCGACCTGCGGAGACTCTCCACGACGAGCCCGATCGTGGTCAACGGGGCCCCGATCTCCTGGGCGACACTCGCTGCTAGCTGGCCCAGCGTGACCATCTTCTCAGACTCGATGACCTGACGTTCAACCTGGCGTCGCTGCGACAGGTCGCGCACGATCGTCGAGCTTGCCAGGCTGTTGGCCGAGCCGTTCCGCGCTATCGTGCTCGTGAGACTGACCTCGACCTCTCGTCCTTCCTTGGTCAGCCGCCGAGTCTGGTAGTCCCGCACCGAGCCCAGCTCCCGCAGCGCCTTGCGCAGCCGCTCCGGTTCTCTCTGTTCGATCAGATCGGCCGGGATCAGCCGGCTCACCGGCTCGCCCAACATGTCCTCGGATGTGTAACCGAAGATCTCTTCGGCTCCCCTATTCCAGGCGATGATCCGCTCCTCGCCGTCCACCGCCCAGATCGCGTCGGCAGCTTCTGCAACCAACTCCGGCCAGCGGGAATGCTGTCCGGAAGATGGGATGCAGTAAACCGATGTCATGCCGTCCGAGGCCGGCGATACTCTCACGTCCCAGAAGGCGCTGCCGATGCGGACGGAGGACAATGATCCTGGAGACACCTCGGCCCGCGATGGACTCAACAGGGCCCGAAGCCCGTCGTCCAGCTCGGGGCCTAGGAGCTGCGACAGTGCCTTCCCCTCGACCTCCTTCGCAGAGAGGTCCAGCGCGGTCTCGCAGGCTCGGTTCAAATAGACGACCGAACCCTGCCGATCGACGAAGAAGATCGGGTCGGGCAGACCATCCAGAATTGTCAGTTCCAGCGCCAAACACACCCCCTGGCAACTACGTTCGACTGGGTCGCCGGTAGTAATGAAGGTTCCGTGCCGCGGCTTCGCAGTCTGACCGGGAGCGGGTGCTGTGGCCCTAACTTGTTGTCATCACATCGCTTAAAAGAGCAGCCTCTTGGCTGATAAGCGCACCTCGATCCCGGCCCCGCCAGGGGCTGGGGCAAGATGCCACACTCATATATTCCCCGCACTCGGCCTCTGCGCAAGGGGCAGGGGGCGGAATTGCTTGCTTTAACTTGTTATTTCATGGGACTATGAGTCCGCACCGGGGATGAGCGGCTGTCCCGCTCTGTGGCAGGGTGCCCCGCATGGATGGCAGCTGAGTAGGGTATAGAAGCGTGTAAGCTGTGTTATGGCAAGCAATTCGGCGTGTTGGCAGCCAATGGTACGCCTTGTGCTTATTGGGAGGGTACTTATCGCTCCTGAGCGCACGACACGGTGCCACAGCGCTCGCGAGCGGTAGGTTTGAGCCCGGGTAAACTGCTGGAAAAAGATGGTTGGGGCTAATCGCACGAGGACTGGCAGGCTTACCCGGGCTCTCTTTTTATACCCGCGACACGCGCAGCACGAGCGTTAGTGGTGGGCTTGGGGCCCGGGTAAACTGCCGGCAATGATGGTTGGGGCTAATCGCACGAGGACTGGCAGGCTTACCCGGGCTCTATTTTTGTGCCCGGAATACCCGCAGCAGGTTCAGGAACCGGTCTAACCCTCCTCGAACAGCTTCTTTCCGAAGATCTTGACCGTAAGGACCGGGCAGTGCGCCCGGCGGATCACCTGTTCGGTGACGCTGCCGAGGAGCATGTGGCTGATGCCGGTGAGGCCGTGGCTGGCGATGACGATAAGGTCGGCTGCCTGCTGCTCGGCGAACTCGGCGATCTCGGGTGCCGCTCGGCCAGCTCGCACGTGAGTCTCACACCTCTCCTCCACGCCCTCTACCTGGGCGCAGAGCCCGCTCATCTTTTGCAGCGACTGATCACGCAACTCTTCGGTGATCGAGCCGCCTGACGGCACGACCGGGGGATAGAAGTCGGGGTAGATGACCTCGTCGACGACGTGCAGAAGCCGGAGGTGAGCACCGTACAGCTCGGCCAGCTCCTTGGCGTAGGCGAGAGCGAGGGCCGCGTGCTCGGAGAAGTCGACGGGCACGACGATTCGTTCGATCTGCCCGGCCGAATGACCGTCCTGCCGCTCGGGCACCGTGAGGACGGGGCAGGGAGCGAGGCGAACGACTTCCTCTGCGACGCTTCCCAGCAGCACACGTCTCAGGCCACGGCGCCCATGGGTGCCCATGACCACCAGGTCGATGTCTTGTTCGGTGGCGTAATCGAGTATCGCACCGGCTGCGGAGATGGCACGTACTTGAGCGCCCTGGATCGTGAGGCTCTTCTCTCCCTGTTCCTCCATCGCTGCCTGCATCTGCGTCTCAGCGTGCTCTTCCAAGATCTGGTAGAGCTCGTCCATGTTGGGAAGGCGGTGGGCCATGTTGCTGGGATCGGCTTCGTGCAGGACGAGCGCGTGTAGCAGGTGCAACTCTGCCTTGTGCACCTCTGCCAAGTGCAAGGTGTGCGGTAGAGCGTGACTCGCGCATTTGGAGAAATCGGTGGGGTAGAGGACCTTCTTGATCGTGAGCATACCGCGCATTCCTCTCTGCGGGCGAAGCCCGTAGGGGTGACGTGGAGACCGAGCGGGACTGCGACGCTCCCGGCCGATACTCGAGCTCCAGGTATACTTACGATACAGCGATTGACGTGGCTACTCCAGGCCGCTCAGGGCAGGGAGGCCAGGCGCGAATCTATCGAGTCGTCGATCACGGTGCACCAGAGCCCCTGCGCGACGGTGACCACTTGGCCGTTGTCCAGCAGCTTCCGCTCGGCTCCCGTAATGATTCCGAAGACCACCCAGTCCTCGTTAGCCTGGACGGCGGCGCAGGCCAGCTCCGTAAGTTGTTGTTCCTCAAAGAGTTGGCTGGGCACTAAGATGGCTGCGCCGATCGTTCGCTCGTTGTCACAGCCGCTCAGCCGGGCCACGCGCGTCACGGACCGGACGTTGCTGATCAGCACCCCGTCCGAGTTTTTGTCCAAGTTGCCGAGGACGCAGATCCCGCCGTTCTCCGGCCCGTGATCTCGCCAGTCGATCCAGTGTTGCGCGAGGCCGATGGAGGCGATGGCGTGGAGCCGGATCTGGGCAAGATCGGCATCTGTGCTCTGGGCTGGGGTAAAGCGAGCGTTGCCCATCAGGAGAGAGATCGCAGCGACGATCGAAAGGGCGTACTTCATAGTTGTACTCAGGGGGGATCACCATCCTGCGGAACGAGGGGGAGCTCCGATTACTGATACACCTCGCGCCGGCCAGAGGTCCTCACGGGCGCTTGTTCGACTGACAGATGAAACTGCGCTATGAAGGGCTTCGTACGGATCAGCGATTCAGCCTCAACCACAGCGGGACATCTCGATGACACACCAGAGGACGGTTATTGGCATGCGTCTGCGGCTAACCCTGGCGGCGATACTGCTGTTCGCCGTCTCCTCGACGCTCCCGGCGCAGAACCGCTGTGGGGGCGGCCTCAATCTGACGGTCGAGTGCAGCGGCATCAGCATCGGTAACTCGGCCCGGGTCAACGGGTTGCGGATCAATTGGAGAGATCGGGATCTCGATCTAATCAATGGGTTGAACCTCACCCTCTGGGCCCCGAAGGACGAGCCGGGGGGCACGATCAACGGGCTGGCGTTTGGGCTGGCTCCGGCTGCCGACCGCATGCACGGCGTGTCTCTGGGCCTGGCCGCGGTCGTGCCGGGGCGCTACTCGGCGGGGCTGACGTTCGGTCTGCTGGCCGTGGTCTCCGAAGGCTCGATGTACGGGGTCAACCTCGGCGGCCTGGCCCTGGTGTCGGAGCGGGAAATGTCAGGCATGAACGGGAGGGCTCGATATCGGGAGCGAACGTGGGTGGCCTGGCTCTGGTATCGCAGGGTTCGATTGCCGGCATGAACGTCGGTGGTCTGGCCATCGTTTCGGAAGGTGACGTCATCGGGATCAGCGGATCGCTCCTGGCGATCATCTCGCAAGGGGCGACGCGCGGCCTCACCCTTGGAGGCCTGGCCATCATATCGGAGGGCGATATCACGGGGATCAACGGGTCGCTTCTGGCCGTCGTCTCCGAAGGTGACACGCATGGTCTCACGGTCGGCGGCCTGGCCACCGTGTCGGAGGGCGATCTCACGGGGATCAGCGGGTCGCTTCTGGCGGTCGTCGCTGAAGGGGCCGCACACGGTATCACGGTGGGCGGTCTTGCTACGGTGGCCGGTTCCGACATGTCGGGCATCAACGTGGGCGGCCTGGCGACGGTGGCGGAAGGTGCGGCTCGTGGCATATCGGTGGGAGGGCTCGCTGTGGTGGCCGAGCGTGGGTTGGATGGGCTCAACGTCGGCGGGCTGGCCGTGGTATCGGAAGGACCGGTGGACGGATTCAGCGCCAGCTTAGGCGCGGTGCACACGGAGCGTCGGCTACGCGGCGGTGCGGTAGGTGGCTACAAAGTGGAGGCCGATGTGTTGGAGGGTCTGGCGGCGGCGATCGTCCGGACGAAGACGTGGCATCTCCAGGGTGTTGGGATCGGTATCTACAACCAGGTTGAGGGGCGGCAGGAGGGCCTCACGATCGGGATATACAATCGCGCGCGCCGCCTGAACGGGGTCCAGCTGGGCCTACTGAACTACGCAGGCAACAACCCGCCCGGTCGGCGGTGGTTTCCAATCGTGAACTGGCATTTCGATTAGGATTCCGCCGCAGGGATAGTGACGGGTCGAAACGCCTATCTCCGGGGCGTGCACATTTTCCGCCGAGCGTCATCGCTTCGTCATCGCCCGCGCCCGCGCCCGCGTCCGCGGCTACACCGGGGCGGAGTACGGTAACCGCGGGCGATGACGCGACGACGACGCAGGAAACGACGGCCCGGCAACGTAGCCAGGCCGTCATAGTATCGGACCTTGACGGTGCCCATACTGATACGTTTATCATCCGTGGATGATCACCATTCTACCCATGCAGCCGGAGCACTGGGAACAAGTGCGACGGATCCACGCCGAGGGGATCGCCACGGGCGAAGCGACCTTCGAGACCGAGCCGGAGTCCGATTGGGGCAGCTGGTCCGCCGCTCATCTCGAGTACGGCAGGCTGGTGGCGGCCGCTGGTGACCGGGTCCTCGGCTGGGCTGCGCTGACGCCCGTGTCCGACCGCTGTGTCTACGCAGGCGTCGCGGAGGTGAGCGTCTACATCGCTGACGACGCGCGAGGGCAGGGCATCGGCTCACGACTCATGCAGCACCTGGTCGAAGCGTCGGAGGAGCACGGGATCTGGACCCTGCAGGCTGGTATCTTCGACGGGAATGCGACCAGCGTTGCGCTGCATGAGAAATTCGGATTCAGGCTGCTAGGAAGACGCGAACGCCTTGGCAAGTTGAAAGGCCGCTGGCGCGATGTCTTGATGATGGAGCGACGGAGTGACCGCGTTGGCGTCGACTGAGTCGTAAAGCTGGTCAAGCGCGCCTGGAAGACCTAGAATCCCGCCTGGCGAACGAGCCAGCTGGTAATCCGTTCCAACTTAGACGCTTCACTTCGCCTCGGCCGCTTCGTCGCCCTGACGCTTGCGGTGACTTGGGCCGGGGCCCGACGTCCACCGAGTTGCCTATGCAGCGACAGCGAATCGTGCGGGCGGTGCTCTCCGCCGTCATTCTGGCAATCGTATTGCACGCGGGCGCGCGGCGCACAGGTCCCATGCCGCCGCTGGGTCCGTTACTCGATCCGGTCAACGGTGTCTGGGCAGTGGCTGCCGGTGCTGAATCGCCGGACCGGGAGGCGTTCGACATCCCAGGCTTGGCGGCTCCCGTACAGATCGTCTTCGACGATCGTGGCGTCCCGCACATCTTCGCCTCGAGCTCGGAGGACGCAGCGCGGGCGCTGGGGTACGTGGTGGCCCGTGACCGTCTCTTCCAGATGGAGATGCGCTGGCGAACCGCGGCGGGCCGCCTGGCCGAATTGGCCGGCGAGGACGCCGTCGGTTTCGACCGGCGTATGCGACGGCTCGGACTGGCCTGGAGCGCCGAGCGCGACTTCGCCGCCCTGGACCCGGCTTCGGCCGCGGTTCGCGAGGTCTCCGCCTACGCCGAAGGAGTGAACGCCTGGATCGATCAGCTCGACCGTCGCGATGTTCCTTTCGAGTTTCGCCTCCTGGGGGCCGAGCCTTCGCGGTGGGAGCCCGTCTTTTCTCTCTACCTCCTGAAGCTCATGGGCTGGGACCTGACCTACGGGCTGGCGTCCGACCTGCGCCGCCTGCGCGCTCAGGCCATGGTAGGGAAGCAGGCCACGGACGCCCTCGCGCCGGTGAATAGCCCCATTCAGCAGCCGATCCAGGCGAACGGGCAGACCTCACACCGGTTCGACATCAGCCGCATCCCGCCGCCGGGCCGCCCCGACCTGGCGGCTCGAGAGAGGGTGAGTGAGATAGAGGTGGCTCTGGGCCTGCTACCCGATGATCGGGCCGGCGAGCCGGAACCGACCGTGCTCGGCAGCAACAACTGGGCGGTGGCGCCAGAACGGACCGCCGCCGGTTACGCGTTGTTGGCCGGCGACCCGCACCTCGGGCTCAGCCTTCCATCCACCTGGTACGAGGCTCACCTGGTCGTTCCGGGCGTGCTCGATGTCTATGGTGTCACCTTCCCCAGCGTACCGAGCATCGTGATCGGGTTCAATCGCGACATCGCCTGGAGCTTCACCAACACGGGCGCAGATGTCATCGACTACTACGAGGAGGAATTCGACGATCCCAACCGGCCCACCCGCTACCGCGTGGACGGCGAGTGGCGCGAGCTGGCGCGTCGGGTAGAGGCCTACAGGGACCGCGGCGGCGCGGTGCTGGCCGTCGACACGTTCCTCGTCACGCATCGAGGGCCGGTCGTCACACACGAAGATCGGCCGCTCTCGATGCGCTGGATCGTCCTCGAAGGTTCGGGCTCGACCGACGCGCTGTGGAAAGCGGCTCGCGCTGCCAGCGTCGAGGAGTACCTCGCGGCGATGGAAGGGTTCGCTGCACCCGCCCAAAACATGATTGTGGCCGATCGGAGCGGGACGATCGCCATTCGATCGAACGGGTACTTCCCGCTGCATCCGGACGGTCTGGGGCTCGAGGTCCGCGACGGCCGGACCAGCAGCAGCGATTGGGTGGGGTTTTGGCCGCTCTCTCGCTATCCGTTCTCGATCGACCCCGATCAGGGATATCTGGCTTCGGCAAACCAGCAACCCATAGCCCCTCGCGTCGATCCCACCTATCTCGGTGCCGATTGGCTGTCACCCTGGCGCGCGATTCGGATCAACGCGCTGCTCGCCGCAGATTCGGCGGTCACGCCCGATGCCATGCGCCGTTTCCAGACCGATCCCGTGAACGCGCGCGCCGAGATCTTCGTCCCCTTCTTCAGCGAAGCGGTGGATCGATTGGCACAGGACAGTGAGGCGACCGACGCGGCACGCGAAGCCGCGCGTCTGCTGGCCGAATGGGACCTTCGCTACACGAAGCAGAACGAACGTGCGGTGCTCTTTGAGTACGCTATGAATGAGCTGGCCACCCGAACCTGGGACGAGTTGCTGGCCGAACGGGAGGTTGGCCCGGCGCGCCGCGTCTACACACCTGCGTCCGCTGTGCTGGCCAGCCTACTGCACCAGCCGGAGAGCATCTGGTGGGATGACCGCCGGACACCGGAAGTCGAGGACCGTGACGCTATCCTGATTGCGAGCCTGATGGCCGGCCTGGAGCGCGCGCGGCGCGAGCACGGCGAGCCGAACGAAGGCGGCTGGCGTTGGGCGGGGATTCGCCATGCCAACATTTACCACCTGCTGGGACTGCCATCGCTATCAGCGCTGGACCTTCCCGTTCAAGGCGGCCCCGGCAATCTGAATCCGTCTTCCGGCGGCGGTACCCACGGAGCGAGCTGGCGGATGGTGGTGGAGTTGGGGCCCGAGGTGAGAGCCTGGAGCATCTATCCCGGCGGCCAGTCGGGCAACCCCGTGAGCCCGCGTTACCGGGATCGCATCGAGAAATGGGTGACCGGAGAACTGGACCCGGTGCGATTTCCGCTCACCGCGGCCGACCTCGATTCCTCCGCCGTCAGCTCGGTCCTCGAGCTCAACCCGGAGCGCTGACCGATGATGAGATTCGCACACTGGGTCATCTTGGTCCTGGCATTCATCGCCACGACGGCCTGGCTGGGCTGGTGGACGGTACCGCTGGTGGCCGGAGCTTGGGGTATTACGGTTCCTTACTCCGAGAAACCCTGGTGGACGGCGTTGGCTGCCGCAGCGGTGGCCTGGACGATCCTGCTCGTCGTCAGCGCGCTGCGTGGTCCGATCGTCGAACTGGCGAGCGTACTGGGCGGCGTCTTCGCGCTGCCGGGGTTCGCGGTCATCCTGCTCACTCTGGCGTTCGCAGCCCTGCTGGCCTGGAGCGCGGCCGGGCTGACATCGGCGCTGCGCAAGGCATCTGCATGACACATCGATCCACAGACGGAGCCCGTTGAGATGAACCAGCTGAGCATCGATCCAGACAAGTTCCGCAAGATCTTCTTGTTGGTTTTGGCGTTGGCGATATCGCTGCTGTTCTTCAGAATGATCCGCGGCTTCATGAGCGCGCTGTTCATCGCCGCGATACTCGCCGGCATGAGCTTTCCCCTCTACTGCTGGCTGGTCCGCTGGTTCAAGGGACGCAATGGCCTCGCATCGGTGGTGACGCTGCTCGTCGTTCTGCTGGTCATCATCGTGCCACTGACGGCGTTTCTGGGCATCGTCGCCGCGCAGGCGGTGCAGATCGCGCAGGGCGTAGCGCCGTGGGTGGAGGGTCAGCTGCAGGAGCCGAACGAGGTGGAGCGGCTTCTGCAACGAATACCGTTCACGGAGGCGCTTGCACCGTACCAGGATCAGATCGCCGCGAAGATCGCCGAGTTCGCTGGGAAGGTCGGCACGTTCCTCGTCAACAGTCTCGCCGCGACGACGAAGGGCACCGCGGTCTTCTTCTTCCAGCTCTTCGTTATGCTCTACGCTATGTTCTTCTTCCTGATCGACGGGAAGGCGCTGTTGGACAAGATCCTCTATTACATGCCGCTCAAGCCGGAGGATGAGAACCGAATGGTCGACCGGTTCCTGTCTGTGGCCCGCGCAACGATCAAGGGGACCGTGATCATTGGGATCGTGCAGGGCGGCCTGGCGGGTGTGGCCCTCGCCGTCGCCGGCATAAAGGGCGCTGCTTTCTGGGGCACGATCATGGTCGTGCTCTCCATCATACCGGGGATTGGCACCGCCCTCGTCTGGGTCCCGGCGGTCGTCTACCTGTTCGCCATCGGCCGGCCGGTAGCGGCGCTGGTGCTGTTCATATGGTGCGCCGCCGTCGTCGGCACGGTGGACAACGTCCTGCGACCGTGGCTGGTCGGGAAGGACACCAAGATGCCCGATCTGCTGATTCTGCTGGGTACGCTGGGCGGCCTCATCGTCTTCGGCGCGATCGGCATCGTCATCGGTCCAATCGTTGCCGCGCTCTTTGTCACCGTGTGGGATATCTACGGCGTGGCGTTCAAGGATTACCTGCCGGAGGTTCGGCCGGTCACCGTTGAAGGACGGGCCGGGGAAGGGTAGGCGGAGGCGACATTCGACAGCCGACATCCGACACTCGACGGTCGAGTACTGCCCGACTATCGAGTCCCGAGGCCCGACGTCCAGCGCCGGGCGCACGTCGAGCGCAGAACGTTGAACGTCGAGAGTCGGGAAGTACTCGGGTGTCGAATGTCGGCTGTCGGCTGTTCAGTTTGTTTCCCTGGGCGCGACCCTACCCGCGTGCCGAGATCTTTGCCCAGGTGTCCCGCAGCGTCACCGTGCGATTGAAGACCAGAGCGCCGGGCTTCGAGTCCAGCGGCTCGCTGATGAAGTAACCCTGCCGCTCGAACTGATAGCGCGTTCCAGGTGGGTCATCGGCCAGGCTCGGCTCGATGAGTGAATCGTTGAGAATGATCAGCGAGTCGGGGTTCAAGTTGGCTGTGAAGTCTCGATCGTCCGGCACGTCGTCCGGGTCGGGGGTCAGGAAGAGACGGTCGTACAGTCGCACCTCGCAGGGCAGGGCGTGGGCTGCTGAGACCCAGTGGATCGTTCCCTTCACCTTGCGGCCGTCCGCCGGCGGTCCGCTCAGCGTGTCCGGGTCGTAGGTACAGCGCAACTCGGTCACCTGCCCGGTTTCCGGGTCCTTCACCACTTCCTCGCACTTGATGATGTAGGAGTGGCGGAGCCGCACCTCGCGGCCCGGTGCCAGCCGGAAGAACTTCTTCGGCGGGTCCTCCATGAAATCTTCCCGCTCGATGTAGATCTCACCGGAGAGGGGGAGCTTTCGGGAGCCTTCGTTCGGGATATCACGAGGCCAATAGGGCGCATCCAGCTGCTCGGTCGCGCCGTCGGGATAGTTGGTAATGACGACCTTGAGAGGCCGGAGCACGCAAAGCACCCGTGGCGACCGTTGGTTCAGGTCGTTGCGGATGGCGTACTCGAGCTTCCCGATGTCGACCCGGCTGTTGACCCTGTCGACGCCGATCATGTCGCAGAATGCACGAATCGACTCGGGAGCAACGCCGCGCCTGCGCAGGCCGGCGATGGACGGCATACGCGGATCATCCCAACCGCCCACGTGCCCCTCTTCGACCAGCCGGATCAACTTCCGCTTGCTCAGGACCGTGTAGTCGAGGTTGAGCCGCGCGAATTCCGTCTGTACGGGACGAGGATGCTCGAACCCCACGTTTTCGAGCACCCAGTCGTAGAGCTCGCGATTGTTCTCGAACTCTAGCGTGCAAAGCGAGTGGGTGATGTCCTCGATCGCATCCGAGAGACAATGGGTGAAGTCATAGAGCGGGTAGATGCACCAGTCATCGCCGCGCCGGTAATGGCTGGCGTGGCGGATGCGATAGAGCAGTGGGTCCCGCATCAGCATGTTGGGTGAAGAGAGATCGATTTTCGCTCGCAGCACGTGCTCGCCGTCCTTGAACTGGCCGGCGCGCATGCGCTCGAACAGGTCGAGATTCTCTTCGACGGAACGGTCACGGTAGGAGCCGGGACGACCCGGCCGCGTGACCGTGCCCCGGTCCCGCCGGATCTCGTCTTCGCTCGAGCTGTCGACGTACGCCATTCCCTTCTTGATCAGAATCACAGCGTAATCGTAGAGCTGCTCGAAGTAGTCGGAGGCGTGGAAGACCTTGTCAGCCCAATCGAACCCCAGCCAATGCACATCCTCTTTGATCGACTCGACGTACTTGATGTCCTCCGTCTCTGGATTCGTGTCGTCGAAGCGCAGGTGACAGACGCCGCCCTCGTTCTCCAGCGCGATCCCGAAGTTCAGGCAGCACGACTTGGCGTGCCCGATATGCAAGTAGCCGTTGGGCTCCGGCGGGAAGCGGGTCACAACCCGACCGCCGTACCTATCGGTCTTCAGGTCGTCGGCGACCTTCGCACGGATGAAGTCGAGCGACGCTCGGCGCGCGCCGTCTCCATCCGGGCTAGAAGGCCCCCCTTGCTTCGCTTTCGGCTCGGGCACGATCGACTCTCAGCTCAGCCGGTCGAAAAGACCAGGCCGACCTTGAGGGCGGCAGTGTAGTCAGAGCCGCCCGACTCGGGCAGTGTCTCTCCGTTGATCTCGACGTCGTTGAAGGGTGCGATTCCGAACATCAGGTCGGCCTCGAAGGCCATGCGCTCCCCCAGGCGTGCGAGCAGGCCGACCACGCCGCTGAAGATCCAGCCATCCCCCTTCACTTCCGTGGGAATCGTGTTGATCACGGTCTTCAGCTTGTGTTGCGTATAAGAGGCGCGGACTCCGATGTAGGGTGCCAGGCTCGACACGTTGTTGAGCAGGAAGCGCCCGTCGACGAAGAGTGCCACCAAGTCACGCTTGTCATCGACGTTCTCGACGTTCACGGTGGCCCAACTGGCGCCGCCAAGAACCTGGACGCCGTTCGAGAATGTGTAACGGACGAAGCCGTCGAGGCCGGGCCCATACTCGCGCGTGTCGATCTCGGGGCTGAGGCTGACGACGCCGCCGGTGACGCCGAAGCCGAATCCCGCTGGTGCCGTTTCCTGCCCCATCCCAGTCGTAGCCAGCAGCACGCTGCCCGCGAGGGCTGATACCAACGAAGTCCTTCTCCTGTGCATGAATTCGTCCTTTCTGTCCTAGGTCGGCAGCCCGTTCTGGGCGACATGTCCCATCACATCGATGAAACGGTCGAGTTCTGGCAGCATCGTGTAGACGCTGGGCGAAACGCGTATCCCACGGAACTCGACGTGGTTTATCGGGGTGACGATGATCCTGTGCTCTCTCCACAGGTAGGCGGTCAGCTCGCCGGAGTCGACGCCCTCGATCTCGACGTTGGCGATCCCGCAGGCGCAGCCAGGCTTCAGGCTCGTGTGCAGCCGCATCCGGTCGTGCTCCAGCAGACTCCTGGCCCAGTAGTCGCGCAGGTAGATGAGCCGCGCCTCTTTCCGCGCCCCGCCGATGCCCTGGTGAAAGCTCAACGCTTCCGCGATGGCAAGGTAGCCGGCGGCCGGGTGCGTTCCGATCTCCTCGTACTTGCGGATGTTGTCGTCCATCTGCTCGGTCGCTGCCATCAACGGCCAGAGCTCTCTGATCTTTTCGCGCCGCACATAGAGCAGGCCGGTGCCGTGGGGAGCGAACAGCCATTTGTGCAGGCTCACGGAATAGTTGTCGCAGTTCAGGTCGGAGAGCTTGAAGTCGAAGTGAGCAAGCGCGTGAGCGCCGTCGACGATGACCAGCACATCCCTCTTCCGTGCCATCTCCACGACCTCGCGAACCGGCAAGATCTGGCCGGTCAGGTTGATCATGTGGCACATCAGGATGGCGCGCGTGCGCGGTGTGATGTTCTCCTCGAAGCGCCTGACGATTTCATCGGGATCCTCGGCCGGCACGGGAATCGAGAACTGGCGCATCACGATCCCCTCGCGCCGCTCCCGCTGCTTGAACGTCGTCAACATGCGGCCGTAGTCCTGAGTGGTGGTCAGGACTTCGTCGCCGGGTTGCAGGTCGATCCCGAACTGGCAGATCTGCAGGCTCTCCGATGCGTTGCGGGTGAGGGCGATCTCCTCCGGGTCGACGTCCCACTCGCGCGCCAGCCGCTCGCGCACCGCTTCCCGCTGCGGTTCCAGGATGCGCCACATGGTATAGACGGGCGCTTTGTTCGAGTAGTCCAAATGCTGCTTCATCGCCTCCTGAACCCAGGCGGGCGATGGGCTCACACCACCGTTGTTCAGGTTGAGCAGGCTACGGTCGACGGTGAAGGCTTGCGCTACCTCGAACCAGAAGTCCTCGTCGCCAGCGACCTCTTCCGGTGTGCCCGGATGCCGAGAGAGTTCCTCGGCGATCTCCGCGGCGCGTGATGTGCGCAGCGGGATCAGTGGGACGCCTGCCGCGGCCGCGACGGCGGGGAGGCCAACAGCGCCCAGGAAACTACGTCGCGTATACACGGGTTCCCTCCCTGCTCGTTACCGGTGGAGTGTTCGTTTGCTGTCTGTGCAGACGGAATTGAGATAGGGCATCGCCCGGGGCGGCGCAACTGGCGGGATGGGGACTTCCGCTCACGCGAGGAAAGTAGTAAGGTCAACGTGATCCGGGAGACACCTCACCTCCACGTTCTGACTGGATGAAACTGACCCTCAGGCTGCGGGAGTTCTGGCACGAGTACCAGTGGCCCTTCATCGTGGGCCTGACGGCCGCCGCCGTAGTGCTCGGCTGGATCGGCTTCTGGAAGCACTTCGCGGCCGTCGGCGAACCGCGCTCGCCTCTGGACATCGCCTACACCACGCTACAGCTCTTCACCCTCGAATCCGGCTCGGTCAGCGGACCGGTTCCCTGGGAGCTCGAGATCGCGCGCGTTCTGGCTCCGGTGGCGGCGGGATTCATGGCGGTGAAGGCCCTGGCCGTTCTGTTTCGTGAGGAGTTCCGGGTTTTCTGGCTACGGTTCAGAAGCGACTACGTCGTGATTTGCGGGTTGGGTCGCAAGGGACTGCTGCTGGCTCGCGCCTTTCGCGAGCTGGGCGACCGGGTGGTCGTGGTCGAGAAGGATGAGGGCAACGACATGATCGGGCCCTGTCGAGACGATGGGGCGATAGTGACGGTGGGCGATGCTAGAGACCCGCACCTGTTGCGCCGGATCCGGGTCGAGCGGGCCAAGCTGGTCATCTCCGTTTGTGGCGATGACGGGGTCAATGCGGAAGTGGCGGTCCGCACGCGTGAGATTGCAGAACGCACCGACAGCAGAGTAAAAGGATACATCCACATCGTCGACCCGCGACTCTGCACTCTGCTCAGGCTGAGAGGGCTCTCCGAAAGCGAAGAGGAGGGGTTCCGGCTGGAGTATATCAACTTCTTCGAGATCGGTGCTCGTCAGCTGCTTGATTTGTACTCTCCGCTCGATCGAGCGGAAGCCGAGCCGCAACACGTTCTCCTGATCGGTCTGGGCGTTTTCGGAGAGACCTTGCTTATCGAGTTGGCGAGGCGCTGGAGGAGCGAAGGTCTGAGCGACGGCTCATGCCTTCCCGTGACGGTAATTGACATAGTCGCGCAGGAGAGGACGAACTCGCTGAAGATTCGTTATCCCAGACTGGACTCGATCTGCGACCTCGAAGCTCTTCCGCTGGACGTCAACTCGCCGGGCTTTGAAGAGGGCCGATTCCTGGATGATGGCAACGGGCGTGGAAAAGTCACCTGCGCTTATGTCTGCCTCGATGATGACCCTTCTGCTCTGAGCACCGCCCTGACTCTGCACCATCGGCTCAGGGGACGCCAGGTTCCCATCGTTGTGCGAATGGCCTATGAAGGGGGATTGGGAACTCTGCTCGCCAGGAGGGGCGCCAGCGCCGAGTACGAGAACCTCCACGCCTTCGGGCTGTTGGAAAAGACCTGCAAGCCGGACCTGCTGGAAGAAGGCATTCGCGATGTGCTGGCGCGTGCCATACACGAGCACTACGTGGAGAAGCGTGAGGCGGAACTAGAGGAACTACCCCCAGAGGAGCGGCCGGTTGAACGGGAGCCGGCGATGGAACCCTGGGAGCGTCTCGACGAGGAGTACAAGTACTCGAACCGCCACCAGGCCAGGCACATCCCCGTCAAGCTCAGAGCGGTCGGCTGCGTGCTGGCGCCGCTTACCGACTGGGATGCCGCCGAAGGATTCGAGTTCTCCGAAGATGAGTCCAACAACGAGGTCGAGCTGTTGGCGCAGATGGAGCACGAGCGTTGGAAGGAAGAACGCGAAAGCCGCGGCTGGAAGCCGGGTCCGCGGGACCGCGATGCGAAGACGACCCCGTTCTTGATACCTTGGGATGAGTTGCCCCCATACGCCCAGAACAACGCCCGCAACACCGCTCGAGTGCTACCCCAGGTCCTCTCGCGGGCCGGCTTCCAGATCCGGCGCGGGCGGACGGAGTGAGGGTAACGGCTCTGGCGGCCCCTCAGGTTCCGAATTAGCGACCAGTTCGGACAAGCTGGTATCCGGACTTCGCCAGGGCCTCCGGGATGCTGCGGACGATGGCGCGGTCGATTTGCTGGCCCTTGGATCCCAGCATCTCGAAGGGCGCGATGTCCGGGTTCTGACGGAGTGTGTCATCTGACTGCTCGGCCCATTCGTAACCGGCCAGCAGGCGGTTGCGCAGCCAGATGTCGTGCTCGATTTTCGCCAGGTCTTCAGCCTTGGCTGAGAACTCCTCCCGTACTTTTCGCTCCTCTTCTGTTAATGCCGACGGATCGGTCGTCTCGCCCGGCTTGATGGTAAAGCCCACTTCCAGCAGCTTCGCTTCGGTGAGACGTGCCGTCAGGCGGTTCCCCTCTTTGGCTTCCTCCGAGAGTTCAGCGTACGGTTTCAGCAGCTGGTGCTTCTTCGCCTCATCGTCTCGTTCTTTGCCGTGGCTCCAGCCCTCCCTCTCGCGCTCGCTACGCCAGGCTTCGTGAACTGCTTCCGCCAGCGCCTCGATGGCTTCGACCTTGAGCTGCCAGGCCTGCACTTTCTCCAGAAAGTCCGAGCTGACGTGCAGCGTCAACTGATCGGGCGAGGGGAGATCGGCGACAGAGTATTGGCTGGGTCGTGCCAGGGTACTCATCTTGACCACCGACTCCAGCGAACGAGCGCCATGCGAGTACTCTTCCACCTTGAGAAGCCCCCGCACGATGCTGGGGCTGATGGAAGCCAGCCCGGTCTTTGCAGCGATCAGGTTAGGGTACTCGCGCTCCAGGATCGATCGAGCCATAACCGCGCGGCGGATCAGATGTGCGGGGTCGCGCAGTGCCAGCTTCTCCCATTCCTCTCCGCTCTCTTCCGCTTCCGACGAAACCGCCTTCGGGTCGGATAGTCTGACGGGGTTCGGGCCCTTGATGTTGACGAAGCCGCGCAGCCGGCTGACGAAGTCTGGCCCTTTGCAGCGAGCGAAAGTCTCACGCACCGCCTGCAATTCGTGGTTTGTTTTGTTGAAGGTCTCGAAGTTGGAGCAGGTCCCGCCCGCGAACACGAAGATCGCTTTTCCGAACGGGTGAGTGGTGCTGGCGGCCTGGAATTCCGCGTCCTGCATGGGAGCTAAGAAATCCTTCAACCATTTCAAGTCGGACGAGTCGAATTCGTCCCAGAATACCAGCGGGATCTGACCACGGACCGATGCGTCACGCACCTTATGGAACTCGGTGTGCAAGTCGCCGATCCCGCCCAGCTGCGACACGTTGACTTCCAGGATGGCCTTCCGCCTGCCGAATAGTTCCGCCGCCAGTTGCTTGATGGCGAAGGACTTTCCGGAGCCCGGCGGTCCAAAGACCGCTATCGACAGGGGCCTCACGTCGGAGGGGTCGTCTTGGTAGGAGAGGATCGAGCTGCGGATCGCGTTGATGCGCTCGATCTCCTCTCGGTCCACGGTGAGATACTCCCCATAGCGCGCTTTGGGGACGGCCGCCAACGCTCGGTCAGCGCCTCGATAGACCACGTCGGTCGCTTTCGCGGCCACATACGCGAGTCGCCGCCCCGTCAGGTCCGAGAGCAGGTCTGGGTCCAGGTCCTCTTCAGTGTCCCCGGTTGCTCTGCCCGTCAGGCTGCGCGGGAATGCAGCGGAGTAGGCGTCAGCTGGCTCGGGTTGTCCGGGCTCGGGATGATAGGTCCGGAGGAGTTCCTCGTTGGCTGCAGTGGGCGAAAGATCACTCTCGCGCCCTCCACCGACGTCGTGGTTGACTCGCGTCGCCGCCAGACCACGTCCCAGGGCCAGGAATAGGGGGTAGCTTTCCGGGTCCAGCTCGTGGCGAGCCAGAGCGGCGGTGAAGATGGAAGTGGAGCCCACCACGTGGCCCGGCCGCCTCGCCAGCCAGCTCCCCTCCATGTCTTCCGGATGGAAGAGAAAGCGCTCGAAGCTGACCTTGCCTGGCGCCAGGTCGCCGGTCGCTTTCAGCTCATCTCCCAGCGGCGGTCCGAATCTCAGCCGGCAGCGTGTGAAGCTCGCCGCGCCGGCTTCGCCGAACTGCACTACTACGCGCCGACACATGCCTAGCTCTTTGGCTGCCACACCTTCCTCGAACTCCTGCGTCGCTAGCTCGATTATGTGGTCCCAGGAGAACGACTGAGACATCAACTTGCTATGCGCTCGGAACACCACAGCCGGCATCACGACCGTGAGACGGTCCAGGTGTTCCCTCCGGAGGTATTCCCAGAGCGGCCCTTCCGGTAGCGATACGACCGTCTTCAGGATGATGCGCTTCGGCTTGCCGCCGTCTCGTAACGCCGCTGGCCACAGCTCTTCATGGTTCCGAAAGCCTTGGGCCAGGTCGTCGATCACCAGTAGATCGGGGTCGGCAACGTCCTGGTCGATCTCGAGCGGTTCGGCGGTCTTTGTCGGCTCCTCACACCCCAGGAACTCCTGGATGCGCCAGACTCTCTCCTCACTCTCTTCCTCACGCGGATGGAGCGACCAGATGGAGTAGGCTCGACTGAACGGGAAGGTCTCACCTTCGTGCTGCATGGTGGGCCGAGGGTAGGTGAGGACCTCCGCGCCGGGCTCTTTGTCTGAGCATGCCAGGCGAACGAGCTCCGTGAGGTACCAGGCGCCGCCCGGGCTTCGCTTCTGGACCGCGTGGGGAATCTGCTCGTGGTAATTGGCCGGTACGCGCGGCTGTCGCACGAGGTTGCAGTCGAAGAGGACATCTCCAGCCACGACGATCTTCATAGCTTCAACCTCTCACATGTTACCTTGCCTTGCTCGTCACCTAACGAAGTCGGCTCCATCGTCCCGGGTCTACGGTTTCCGGCGTGAACCCAGGCGATGGGCAGGCCGCGCTCCCTGGCAAGCGTCACGGTCGCGCCGCTCCCGCCCTGGCCCTGGGCACCTTGTCCGTCCCAGACCGCCACCAACACGTCGCAGTGGTTCAGACAATA
>JBDHHZ010000033.1:0-15611 GCA_039589115.1 Gemmatimonadota bacterium
GGGCTTCAAGTCGGCCAGCTTGCGCGCCGACTGTCGATTCTGGCTGGGATCGAACGTCGCGAAGCGGAACGGCTCTTGGAGCGCCAGGCGCATCGTCAGCGGGTTGCGGTGGAAGAGCACGTCGCCGAGCACCAGCGCCCCGTCGCTTTCCCGCCAGAACGCCAGGTGCCCCGGCGTGTGACCCGGCGTCTCGATCACCGTGAACCCGCCGACCTCATCGCCCTCGCGCAGCGCCCGTTCGACGGGATGCGCCGGCCCTCCGACCGCCCGGCTGAGGAACGCGAGCAAAGGCCGCCCGCTCGGCAAGACCCGCGTCAGGTCGCCGCTCTCCAGCGCTGCGCGGTCGCCGTCCCCGCACCAGAGCGGGATCCCGAGGCGCTCGCAGATAGCATGCGAGCCGCCCTGATGGTCGAAGTGGGCGTGGGTCACCGCATGGCCGATGATCGTGTGCCCTTCTAATGCTCGCAGCAGCTTACCGGCGGCCCAGCGCATCCCCGAGTCGACCAGGACATCGCCCAGCACGTACACGTTGATCCGGTCGAGCCGTTCTAGCGGCAAGCGCCAGAGTCCCGGCACAACCTCCTGCATCCCTGACATCTCCGCTCCTCCCGATGTACTCTGCGCGTTGCTAATCCCCCCGCTTCAGCCAGGCACGTACCGTGTTCAGCACGCCCAGGGCGTTACGGCCCGTGTCGGGCAGCTTCGCCCAGCCGCCGCCGCGAAGCTCCAGAAACACGGAGCCGCCATCGATCTTCGTCGAAGCGATCTCCGCACGGTCGTACGAGCGGCGGCCGCGCAAGCTCACGACGTGAATTGCATTCGGCCCGAGGACGATTCGCGAGACGAGGCCATCGGTCAGGCCGAGGAGGAACATCGCTGCAAGGCCGGACAACACGAGAACGGTAATGCTCCAGCCCTGCTGCGGGAGCAAGACGATCACGAAGCCCAGAGAGAGAGCGGCGCCCAGAGCGATCAGGACGACCACCCACCGCGCCATGCGCAACACTTTCCTGGCTGTCGACATCCTCCGTTATCCAGTCACATCGTCAAACGGCGCCCCGGCCCTCGCCGACCGACTTCGCTTCCGTGTACTGGGCGAGAAAGAGAAACAGCCAGCCGAAGGCTAGATAGAGGATTATCGGGACGGGGCTGCCAGTATCTAGCTCGCCGAGCGCGTTGAGATATCGAGCCCCCAGCGCTCCGCAGAGGTACCACATGGCGATGATGAACCACACGTAACCCACCAGTCGAAAGTCGGCCGCCATCCCTGCCGGGCCGTCGAGACTCGTCCGTCGCTTCGCCCAAAACCAGACCGTGAGTATGAAGAGGCCCAGGATCAGGCCGCCGAAGATGCCGAACACAGGCGGATAATGTGTGCCCACCGGCACGAACCGCATCAACGCGAGTACGAGCACCATTCCGACCGCGAACATCCAGATGCGCGAGCCCATGGAACCGCCTCGCATCAGGATGCCAGCACCGGCCAATATCGATCCCAGTGGAACCGAGAAGGCCCACAACCAGAACAGCGGCCTGTCCAACGCCCAAACCGTCTGGTTGACCTCCGCAAGCGACACGCCTCTGAACGCAGATGCGAACGACCAGCCGGCCAGCCATCCGACTCCCACCATGTAGGCCAAGCCAATCCAGAACAGAGTCAGTCCGACCTTTTCCTTGGTGTTCATAAGGCCTCCGATCCCGGCTCCGATTTGGAGTCGCGCCACTCGGTCAGCAGCTCGATCCAAATCTCGGCGTTCTTGGCGTTGTAGCGAAACAGCGTACCGTCCTGAACCTCCGGGGCCAGCTCGGGGTGGCTCCAGCGCAGCCACTCCATCATCGCGTTCACCGAGTCGGTCACGGCCTGTTCATCTTCGGGCACTATGGTCGCAGTCTCGATGGTTCGAATCAGATCATCCCTGAAGATCATCTTGGTGCCGGGCAGGAACCGCACCTCTCCGATTCCGGACAGTCGGAACCAGTCGTTCCGCTCTACCAGCGAGTTCACGAATACCGTGTCTCCTCGGACTTCCAGGTCGCTGGCGATCAGCTCGCTGGACAGGACGGAGTCCCAGGCGAAGATTTCGCGCAACTGAAAGGTCCCACTCAAAGACTCCGTGCCTGGCATCGCGAAGATTATGTCTTCGGTCAGGAAGGCGACCTTCGCGGTCACGTCGTGTCGGTTGTGCGTCTCGAAGTACTCGAGGGTTCGGCGCTCGAGGTCCGGGGGGGAACAGGCAGTCAGCGCGAAAAAAACGGCGAGCGAGAGAACCAGCCGAGTGGCCACGGGCAAACCTCCTGGTCGTTTCACCTCAGGCGCGCGTCGCTCTCAGGTCCGAGCTCCAGGCCCCAGCTCCCTTCCACAGGATGTAGGCGCACATCGCGATCACGATGGGCGGGACGATCGGCTCTGTCGGCTGCAGTGGAAACAACGCAGGATCGTCGACCACCACGTGCACGTAAGTCGCCACCAGCATGACGCCGACGACGGCCAGGACCGCCGGCCGGGCGAAGATGCCGACGGCGAGGACGATGCCGAGGAAGACCTCGAGGAACGGCACGGCCCACCGATTGAGCGAGTAGAAAGGGATGTTCGCCGCCAACAATTGCCCCGCGAAGGCGTCGGCCAGCATCGGGACCAGCAACTTCATGGCGCCGGACATCAAGAATATCACGGCCAGCATCAGCCGGACCGAGCCGGCCAATTTGTCATCCGATGTCATGCGGATGGTGTCTACCGTCATGGTCAACCGTCCTCGTCGCGTGGCCCTTGCATGAGAATGACGCTGCTCCCCGGGCCAAACATAGCCATCATATTGATGCGCCGGGAGAGAGAGCCACGTTCGAGGCGAACGCCCAGAGTGCGGACCGGTGTCTCGGTCTCTTCCTTCTCTATCACGTGCCAGGCGTGTCGAGGATGTTACGCACCGGTACAGCGGGATTCCCTCACCCAAGGTGACGACCCGTCAGGTGCCTGCCCTAGATTGCTAGCTCGTACTTCGCAGCTACGTCTACAGCCCCTTCATGAACGTGGCCAGGGCGAGTAATACGAAAGCCACTGAGACCACCCAGAAAGCGTTCGCAGAAAGACCTGGGATCGTAACGAAGTAGGACACGATGCCTACCACTCCAAAGACTACCGCGACCAACCACGTTATCTGCTTGGGAGCGTTCGTTCGCATGTTCGACCTCTCTCGGGGTATAGCCGGTTCAGCACGGCTGATGAGTACTCCTCCTCCGAAGAACATCCAAGGCGCCGGCAGGCACCTGACGAGTTAGTGACGGAGCTAACCGATGACACGCTCCGCCCGCCGCAGGGCCGTTCAGATTATGTGGAAGTGTGTGGAAACAATACTCTCATAGGTCGTCACCGGCCAGACCTCGGTCTCCCGGACGACTGCCGTCGTGCGGTTCGCCGCCTTCGGTGCGTGTTCGGGGGCTCCGGCGCGGTCTGAGGCCCTCTAGCCCTGCCGGAATGACCCGGCCGGGGGCGGTTTGCGCCGCCCTAAGACCGGCCCTATTTTGACTCAAATGTTAGCTCGCCTCCAGCCGGGTCGGACGCCGCTGGTCTCTCAACCGCCGCGGTGTAACCCGGTGCCGGCGCAGACCCTGACAGCCCCGCCCAACCCGTGTCCGCAGCCCGGCGCTCACAGCGCTTCGGGGCAGCGGTTTCGCCGGGTGGGGCCCCAACGCGGAACCGGCGAATGAACGGTGCGCTGGGTGTTCGTTGGGACGATCTCCCTCTGCTTCGGGACCGGGCGGTCTCTCTATTGCTGTCCGGCCCCGCCCCAACGACCGCCTTGGCGGAGCGGATCTTCTGTATGCGCCACGGTCCGCCGCGCCTGGTCGATTCGCTGGTCCGCGAAGTCCTGGGCGCCGATCCGCGTTTCCAGGTCCGGCAGGACCGCTGGATTCTGACCGATGAGCCTCAGACCTATGGCTCGACGATCCCCTTGAGCGAGGTCGATTTCGTTGTGGTGGACGTGGAGAGTACCGGGGGCTCGCCGGCTCGGGGCGACCGGGTGACGGAGGTGGGCGCGGTCCGGGTGCGTGGCGGCGCGATCGTCGACTCGTTCGAGTCGCTGGTGAACCCGGAACGGCCGATCCCGCCTTCGGTCACGGCGCTGACCAACATCACCGAGGAGATGGTGGCCGGCGCGCCGAAGTTCAGGGAGATCCTCGCTCCGCTGAAGGACACGCTCCGCGGGGCCGTCTTCGTCGCCCATAACGTCGGCTTCGACTGGCGCTTCCTGGACGCCGAGTTCCGCCGCTCCGGCGGCGGCCGGTTGGAAGGCGAGCGGCTCTGCACACTGCGGCTTGCACGGCGAATCCACCCCGAGCTCAGGCGCCGCAGCCTGGGCGTCCTCACCGAGTACTACGCCATACCCGTCGAGTCGTACCACCGGGCGGGTGACGACGCCCGGGCCACCGCCGAGCTGTTCGGCCGCTTCCTCGGGGTGCTGCTCGATGAGGGGGTCGAGGATTGGGCCGGCTTGCAGCGCTACCTGAAGCCGCCGCGCCGCCGCAAGAAGCCCAGGCGGCGCAAGAAGCGAAACGGGAACGGCGGCGGCGAAGGCGACGGCGGTAAGACATGAGCGGGGCGACGACGCGCGAGCTGGGCCGCTTCCGACTTCACGCCCTCGACGCGGGGCTCCAGCGGCTGGACGGCGGCGCCATGTTCGGCGTCGTGCCGAAGCCGTTGTGGGAGAAAAGGATTGCGCCGGACGAGCGCAACCGCATACGCCTGGCCATGCGACCCCTGCTGGTCGAGACGGGCGATGAGCTGGTACTGATCGACACGGGCGCCGGCAACAAGGAAGATGCGAAGTTCCACGACATCTACGGGATCGAGAACGCCGGCCAACCCACCGCGCTGGAGGACGCCATCCGCGGTGCTGGATTCCAGCCGTCAGACGTGACGCTCCTCATCAACACGCACCTCCACTTCGACCACGCCGGCGGCGACACCGTGCGCCGTGATGACGGGAGCATCGTTCCATCGTTTCCGGGGCTCCGGCACGTAGTGCAGAGGACCGAGTGGGAGTTCGCTCACTTGGCCAACGAGCGCATCCGCGCCAGCTACTTGCTCCACAACTTCGACCCGCTGCAAGAGGCCGGCCTCCTCGAACTCGTCGATGGCGACGTCGAGATCGTGCCCGGCATCCGGGTACTCCCGACGCCAGGGCACACTCCCGGCCACCAGTCGGTTCTCATAGAGTCCGAGGGAGAGTCTGCCCTCTACCTGGCCGACCTCGTCCCCACATCGGCCCATCTACCTTTGCCCTGGATAATGGGCTACGATGTGGAACCGCTCCTCACTCTGGAGACCAAACGGGTCGTGCTCGAGCGGGTGGAGAGGGAACGAACTTTGCTTGTATTTGAACACGATCCCGAGACTCCCTGGGGCTATCTGGCCCCCCGGGAAAAGCGACCGACTCTGGTCAGCCACCGACCAGACTAGACAGGCTGTGGTGATATGTCTGATCCAAGAACAACTCCGGTTATCGTTAGTAGCGCCCGAACCCCTATCGGCAGGTTCCTCGGCGGAATCGCCGCGTTTAAGGCGCCCCAGCTCGGGGCGATCGTGATCAAAGAGGTCGTCAGCCGGGCGGGCATCAAGCCCGACCAGGTTCAGGACGTGATCTTCGGGCAGGTCTTGCAGGGCGGCGTTGGTCAGGCGCCGGCGCGCCAGGCCTCGATCGGCGGCGGCATCCCGGCATCTGTGCCGGCGGTCACGATAAACAAGGTCTGCGGTTCGGGGCTCAAGTCGGTGATGCTGGCGGCGCAGTCGATCAAGGCGGGCGACGCCGAGGTCATCGTTGCCGGCGGCCAGGAATCGATGTCGAACGCGCCGTACTACCTGTTCGGGTACCGGGGCGGAGTGAAGTTCGGCAGCCAGCACATGGTGGACGGGCTGATCCACGACGGCCTCTGGTGCGGCTTCTACGACTGCCACATGGGCGGTCATGCCGAGTACACGGCGATGAAGGCGGGCGTGTCCCGTGCGGACCAGGACCAGTTCGCTTACGAGAGCCAGATGAAGGCGGTGGCGGCGATCGAGGGTGGCAAGTTCGAGAAGGAGATCGTCAAGGTCGAGGTGCCGGGCCGCAAGGGTAAGGTCACCGTCGTCGATACGGACGAGAACCCGCGGGCCGAAACGACGCTCGAGGCGCTGGCGAAGCTGAGGCCGGCGTTCGGCGACAGCGCGCCCAAGGAGGTGCAGGAGCACTCGGTGACGGCCGGCAACGCGTCGGCGCTCAACGACGGCGCCGCCGCCCTGCTCGTCACCTCGCAGAAGTTCGCCGAGGACAACGGGCTCCAGATCATGGCCCGAATCCGCAACTACTCCGTCGGCGCGACCGAACCGCAGGACCTGTTCTTCGCGCCGATCGATGCGGTGCGCAAGTTGATGGAAAAGGACGGCACGTCGATCGACGACTACGACCTCATCGAGGCCAACGAGGCGTTCGCCGTCCAGGCACTCGCCGACGGCCGCGAGTTGGGCTGGAACTGGGACCGCGTCAACGTGCACGGCGGCGCTGTGGCACTCGGCCACCCGATCGGCGCCTCCGGCGCGCGCATCCTTGTCACGCTGTTGGGCGCAATGCAAGATCGTGATAGCAAGCTCGGCCTGGCGACCCTCTGCCTCGGCGGTGGGAACGCCGTCGCCTTGAGCGTCGAGCGGGTATAGTCAACCGCAAACCGGAGACCCGGAACGGACCGTGGAAGGGCATAGCGGCGCGCTGAGCTGGGCGCGAGAGGATATCGTTAAGAGCCGGACGCTCAGGCAGGTGATCGGCGTCACGGTATTCGCGATGGCGACCGCCTTCGCGGCGCGGCTGGCGGTACCCATTCCGGGTACGCCGGTACCGTTCACGTTCCAGGTCGTATGCGTGATCCTCGCCGGCGTTGTGCTCGGCCCCAAGTTGGGTGCGGCGTCGCAGATGGCCTACCTGGCGGCGGGCGCGCTCGGCGCGCCCATCTTCGCCATGGGTGGCGGCGTCGGCTACCTGCTAGGCCCCACCGGTGGCTATCTGCTGGCCTTCCCGCTCGCCGCCTACGCGGCGGGTGCCATCGCCGGGCGCTCGCGCGGCCTACTCCGGCTCATCGCCGGCCTCGCCGCCGGCGTCGCCGTCGTTCAGGCCGGTGGAGCCGCTTGGCTGACCGTGACGACCGGCAGTCTCGAGCGAGCCCTGATCGTCGGGGTGGTCCCGTTCCTGGCTCTCGGTGTAGTGAAGATCGCTCTGGCTGCGCTGATTAGCGCCAGAATCCGACCCCGAGCCCTCGAGCTTTTCTAGCCGAGGGCTTTTTTGTCGAGGGTGCCGTAACTGGTGAAAGTACGAGACCTCTTTTACGGGCCCGAAAAGTTGCGCGCTCTATGGCGCGTGTTGCTGTTTCTCATCTGGACGACGCTCGCGCTGACGGCGCTCGGCACGATCAGCTCGCTGCTCCTGCGGGAGGATCTCGGCAGCAGCATGTTGGCGGTCTTGATCCCGCACGGCCTGCTCTGCTTGGCTCTGCTCGCCGCGTCCTACGTCATGATGCGCTGGGCCGAGCGCAAGCCGTTCGTCGCTCTCGGGCTGTTGCCCGGCAGGGAAGGACTCGTTGAGGCCGGCAAGGGAGCGCTGATCGGTGGCGGTTTCATAGCCGTCCTGGTCGTCACGCAGACGTTGCTCGGTTGGCTGCGGCCGGCGCCGGACGCGGGCACGCTGCTCGGCTGGCTCGGGCAGTTCTTCGTCCTCGGAATAGTCTTGACCATCGCCGCCGCGGCGGAAGAGCTGATGCTGCGGGGTTACCCGTTCCAGGTGCTGGTCGAGGGGGCCGGCGTTATCGTCGGCGTGATCCTCACCTCGGGGCTGTTCGCGATGATTCACCTGAACAACCCCGAAGTCGACTGGGTGGCGCTGCTGAACATCGGCCTGGCGGGCGTGCTGTTCGCCGCTGCTTACCTGCGTACGCGCTCCCTCTGGGTGCCGATCGGGATGCACTGGGGCTGGAACTTCGCCATGGGCGCCTTCTTCGACCTGCCGGTCAGCGGGATCGTGTTCGATATGCCCGGCTACGACACTGTCGAGTTGGGACCCGATCTCTTCACCGGTGGCGGCTTCGGGCCGGAAGGTGGGCTGCTGGCGACGCTGTTTGTGCTGCCGCTCATCGTCTGGGTGTCTCGGACCCGCTGGTTGTCGGAGTCGCCGCGGATGGCGGAACTTGAACCGTTAGTGGACTCACGGGCTCCCCGTGATTGATCAGTGTGCAGTGTGCGGTGTGCGGTATGCGGTGAGGGATCACTGATCGATGTCACTGCACACCGCATACAGCATACTGCATACCGAAGACAGGGGATAGGAAAATGAAAGTCGCAACTATCGGAAGCGGCACCATGGGCAACGGCATCGCTCACGTCTTCGCCCAGAGCGGATTCGACGTGACGCTCATCGATGTCAGCGTAGAGTTGCTGGACAAGGCGCGCGCCAAGATCGAGAAGAACATGGCCCGCCAGGTCAAGAAGGAGGTCATCGATCAGGCGACGATGGACGCGGCACTCGCGCGCATCCAGACGGCGGCGGACCTCGACCCCGTTTCCGGCGCCGATCTCGTCGTCGAAGCGGTGCCGGAGGATGAGGCGCTCAAGGCGGACATCTTCAAGAAGATCGACGGCATCGCGCCGGCCTCCGCCATCCTGGCCAGCAACACGAGCTCCATCCCTATCACGCGCGTGGCCGCCAATACCGGCCGGCCCGATAAGGTGATCGGCATGCACTTCATGAACCCCGTGCCGATGATGAAGCTCGTCGAGGTGGTGCGCGGACTGGCGACCTCCGACGAAACGACCGATAGCGTCGTCAAGCTGTCCGGCGACCTCGGCAAGACCCCGGTCGTCGTCAACGATTCGCCGGGCTTCGTCAGCAACCGCGTCCTGATACCGATGATCAACGAGGCGGTCTACTGCCTGCACGAGAGCGTCGGCACTGCCGAGGCGATCGACCAGGTCATGAAGCTCGGGATGAACCACCCGCTCGGCCCGCTGGCCCTGGCAGACTTGATCGGCCTCGATGTCTGCCTCTCCATCCTGGAGGTGTTGCACAACGATCTCGGCGAAGACAAGTACCGTCCTTGCCCCTTGCTGCGGAAGCACGTGGACGCCGGCTGGCTGGGCCGCAAATCCGGCCGCGGTTTCTACAGCTACGACAAATGAGCGTTGGCTCGGGTCACGAACTACGGGCCACTGACCACTGACCACCGACTACCGACTACGGGCGGCATGAGACGCGACTACACTCTGGACGAAGACCAGGAGCAAATCCGTCAGCTGGCGCGCGACTTCGCGGAGAACGAGTTGCGCCCGCGTTCGGCGGAGTGGGATCGCGAGGCAGCGTTCCACTCCGAAGTGATGCCGATGATGGCCGAGCTTGGGTTCTTCGGCATGCTGTTGCCGGAGGAGTACGACGGTCTCGAGCTCGGCATGCTCACTTACCTGGTCGCTCTGGAACAGATCGCCTGGGGCGATGCGTCCGTCGCTATCACCTTGTCGGTGCACAACTCACTGCCCACCCAGATGGTCCTCAAGTACGGCACCGACGACCAGAAGAAGAAATGGCTGCCGCCGATGGCTCGCGGCGAAGTTCTCGGAGCCTTCGCGCTCTCGGAGGCCGGTGCGGGCAGCGACGCCGCTAGCCTGAGCTGTAGGGCCACGCGCGATGGTGACAGCTGGGTCTTGAACGGCGAGAAGATGTGGGTGACCAACGGTGGGACGGCAGGCATGGTCTTGGTGATGGCCCGCACCGACGAGGCCGAGGAGCGCCGGGGGCCGCGCGGGATCGGCGCCTTCATCGTGCCTACCGACACGCCAGGATATGTCGTGGGCAAGAAGGAAGACAAGATGGGGCTGCGCGGCTCCGAGACGGTCTCCATATCCTTCAACGACATGCGGCTCGGCTCCGAGGCCCTGCTCGGCGAGCCCGACCACGGCTTCATTTACGCCCTCTCCAGCCTGGAGGGGGGCCGGCTGGGAGTCGGGGCCCAGGCGCTGGGCATCGCCGAGGCCGCCTTCGATCACGTCGTGGAATACGCCGGCATGCGGAAGCAGTTCGGCCGGGCGATCAAGGACTTTCAGGGCCTGGCATTCAAGATCGCTGACATGGCCACTCGGGTGGAGGCGTCCCGCGGGCTGCTCTACCGGGCGGCCCGCGCGTGGGACGCCGGCCGCTCGGACATGCGGCTCTCCAGTATGACGAAGCTCTACGCCAGCGAGACCTCCGTCTGGGTCACCTCGCAGGCGATCAACATATTCGGCGGCTACGGCTTCATGAGGGACTACCCGGTCGAGAAGCTGTTCAGGGACGCCAAGGTCACCGAGCTGTACGAAGGGACCAGCGAGATACAGCGTCTGGTGATCATCAGGACGCTGTATCAGGAGAAGGCGACGGGATCATAGGTATTAATCGAGGAGCTTTTTAATAGAAAGACGAGGTGCGACGATGCAAGTCTTCAAGGGAATGGAGAGGTATGATCACGAGCAGATCCTGTTCACCTACGAGCCCTCGGTCGGCTACAAAGGGATCATAGCGATCCACGACACGACGCTGGGGCCGGCGCTCGGCGGCACTCGCCTTTGGAACTATAAGTCCGAGGACGAGGCGATCATCGACGTGCTGCGCCTCTCGCTCGGCATGACTTACAAGGCCGCGGTGGCTGGGCTCAACCTGGGGGGTGGCAAGTCCGTGATCATCGGCGATCCCGATACGCCGCGCCGCGAGATGATCTTCCGCGCGCACGGCCGCGCCGTCGAGACGCTCAAAGGCCGCTACATCACGGCCGAGGACGTCGGCACCTCCGTCGAGGATATGGACTACGTCCACATGGAGACCGAGCACGTGGTCGGCATCGCCGGGCGCTCCGGTGACCCGTCACCAGTCACCGCTTACGGGACCTACCGTGGTATGAAGGCGTGTGCCGTAGAGCGCTATGGTGACGATTCGCTCAAGGACAAGGTCGTCGCCGTGCAGGGCGTCGGCCACGTCGGCTACTACCTCTGCGAGAACCTGGCGGCGGAAGGCGCCAAGCTGATCGTCACTGACATCACCGAGGACAAGGTCGCCCGCTGCGTGGAGGACTTCGGCGCCGAGGCCGTGAGTCCCGACGCGATCTACGGCGTCAATGCCGACATCTTCGCGCCATGCGCGCTGGGCGCGATCGTCAACACCGAGACCATCCCGCAGCTCACCGTTGACATCATCGCCGGCGCCGCCAACAACCAGCTGGCGACGAGCGAGGATGCCAAGGCCGTTCAGGAGCGTAACATCCTCTACGCGCCCGACTACGTGATCAATGCCGGAGGCCTGATCAACGTCTACTCCGAGCTGGCCGACTGGACGACCGACCGCTCGAAGCGCAAGGCCGGCGAGATCTACCAGACGCTGCTCGAGGTCTTCGAGCTGGCGCGCGAGGAGAAGCTGACCACCGCCGATGCAGCCGACCGCACCGCCCAGCGCCGCATCGATAAGGTCGGTAAGTTGCACCGCTCGCGGAGCTGATGTTCGGTGTGTACTTCGGTATGCAGTATGCTGTTTGCGGTATGCAGTAGTGTCTGCTTCTACCGCATACCGCATACCGCACACTGCACACTGCAGACTGCAAACCGCACACCGACACAGGGGTTGCCGAATTGAAGAGACTGCAATCCGTCGACAGCGCCGTTTACGATGCGCTGATCGGCGAGACGCACCGCCAGGGTGAAGGGCTCGAGCTGATCGCCAGCGAGAACTTCGTTTCGCCGGCGGTGCTGGAGGCGATGGGCTCGGTCTTCACCAACAAGTACGCCGAGGGGTACCCCGGCAAACGCTACTACGGCGGTTGCGAGTTCGCCGATGTGGTGGAGGACCTGGCGCGCTCCAGGGCCTGTGAGTTGTACGGCGCCGATCATGCCAACGTGCAGCCGCACGCAGGGGCCCAGGCCAACATGGCCGTCTACTTCGCGCTCCTCGAGCCCGGCGACGTCATCCTGGGCATGAACCTCTCTCACGGCGGCCACCTGACCCACGGCTCGCCGGTCAACTTCAGCGGCATTCTCTACAACGTCGTGCCCTATGGCGTCCGTGAGGACGACCAGCGGATCGATTACGATCAGGTCCGCGAGCTGGCGGGTGTGCACCGGCCGAAGCTCATCGTGGCGGGTGCCAGCGCCTATCCTCGCAGCATCGATTTCGAGGCGTTCGCTTCCATCGCTCGCGAAGTCGATGCCCGGCTCATGGTCGACATGGCCCACATAGCCGGCCTCGTCGCCGCCAAGCTCCATCCGTCGCCGGTCCCGCACTCCGATGCGGTGACCACCACGACGCACAAGACGCTGCGTGGCCCGCGCGGCGGCCTGATCCTCTGCACCGAGGAACTGGCCAAGCCCATCGACAAGGCCGTCTTCCCCGGCATGCAGGGCGGACCACTGGTCCACGTCATCGCCGCAAAGGCCGTCGCCCTCAAGGAGGCGATGAGCGATGAGTTCCGGAGGTACTCGGAGCAGGTGATCGCCAACGCGGTGGCTCTCGGTGATACGCTCGTGGAACGTGGCTACCAGCTGGTCTCCGGCGGTACCGACAACCACCTGCTGCTCATCGACCTGCGCAACACCGAGCTGACCGGCAAGGCTGCCGAAGAGGCGCTGGGCCGGGCCGATATCACGGTGAACAAGAACACCGTGCCCTTCGAGACCCGCTCGCCGTTCGTCACCTCCGGCATCCGGATCGGGACCCCGGCATTGACCACGCGTGGCATGGGCGAAGCGGAGATGAGGACGATCGGCGGCTGGATCGCCAAGATCCTCGGCTCGTCCGAGGACGAAGCCGTCGCCGCACGCGTTCGCGAGGAGGTGCGGGCCCTCTGCCGGGCCTTCCCGCTCTACGAAGAGTGGGTGGAAGGCAGCTTCACGCGGCCCGCCGGGCTGGGACCGAACAATCAGGAAGGTTGAATTAGGGAAGGGCGAAGTCGAATTCTCGAACACGATTCGGTGATTCGGGGGTTCGGGGAGGTGCGAAGGGCGCCACTTCTCGCTTCCCCGACGCCCCGAATCCCCGACTCCCCGAACCAACTTCGAGAATTTCGGCACGGGCCGCGGCCTGAAATCGGGCCTTGCTAGGCCGCTCCCCGTACCCTTGACTGAGAAGCCAGCCGGGAAGAGGTTGTGTGTGTGGGATGTAACGCGGAGTGTGGGGGAGTGGGCGATGATAGGAGCTGCCACGCTGATTCTGGAACCAGGTGACTGAGGATATGGGTGGGGCTGTATGGTAGGGCATAACCTGCTGGCAAAGCTCCGGGAGCGGAATCCGCGTTATTCCGACTCCGCCTACCTTTTTGTTCTTACCGCACTACAGTACGCGATCGAGAAGCTGGACGAGCCCCGCCACATAACGGGTGGTGAGCTGGCCGAGGGGGTCCGGGACCTGGCGATCGAGCAGTACGGCCCGATGGCCCGGACGGTACTGGAGCACTGGGGCATCCATTCGACCTCCGACATGGGCGAGATCGTATACGCGCTGATCGATTGCCACGTGCTGATCAAGCAGGAAGACGACAGTCGCGAAGACTTCGAGGGCGTCTTCGACTTCGACGAAGCCTTCGATCGCAACTATCCTTGGGGACGGGTCGAGCGGCGCAGCTAGCCGGCCCAACCCACGACTACCGGCTTAGAGGGTCACACCAGGAACAGGGAGGGGGGTGAGTCGGTTGGACCAAGAGCGGGAGTTTCCGGTGTGCAGGAAGTGCGATTCAGGGTCTCTGGTCCCACTGTCGGACTACGGACGCGAAGGTGCGCCCATCATGTACAAGGCCTGGGTGTGCAGTAACCCCGACTGCGGCTTCAACATCCGCATCGACAACGGCGAGATCAGCTTCGGCCGCAACATCCAGCAATCCTACAAGTAGCCGGATCATGACTCGGGGCGGGGGATCGCGCCTTCCCGCCAGGTGCCACCCGACCCCGATCGACTGGTGACTCGATGAGCGACCTCTTCGGCGTGGAACGGCTGCCGCTGCCGCGGGCCAGCGAGATGGCAGAGATCGACCGGCGTGCCCGCGAGGAGCAGGACATCCCCGAGCGGCTGCTGATGGAGAGCGCCGGCCGGGCGATCGCCCAGACCGTCCAGCATCTACAACCGGAGGGCAGGGTAGTGGCCGCCGTCGGCAGCGGCCACAACGGCGGCGATGCTTATATCGCCTTACGCGCCCTGCGCAGCTGGGGCCGCGAGGTGCTGGCGATCCAGGCCGCCAGCCGGCCACCCGACCCGGTCCTCGCCCACCGCTGGGACGTGCCCGTCCGCGCCGCCGGCAGGGCCGGTCCCGCCCTCGAATCCGCCGGCGTAATCCTCGACGGCATCCTCGGCACCGGCACGACCGGTAAGCCTCAAGGCGATGTGGCGCGTGTCATCGATGCGATGAACGCCAGCCGCGCGATGACCGTCGCCGTCGATGGGCCGTCGGGCATCGATTTCAGCACCGGCGCGGTACCGGGCGCCTGCACCGTCGCCGACGTCACCGTCACCCTCGGTCTTCCCAAGGTCGGCCTGCTGTTCCAGCCGGCGCGCTCCAAGTGCGGCCGCATCATCCAGCCGGCGCGCTCCAAGTGCGGCCGCATCATCGCAGCCGAGATCGGCTTTCCCCCGGTATCTGATGACGAGGTCTCCGCCTGCGTGATCACACCCGAATGGGCCAGGGTGCGCTTGCCGCGCAGAGCGCCGGACGCCCACAAGGGCGACGCGGGCTACCTGCTCATCGCCGCCGGCCGTAAGGGGATGGCCGGCGCCGGCGTGCTGGCGGCTCGCGGGGCGCTGGCCATGGGTGCCGGGATCGTCAGGATCGCCTCCGACGCCGCCAATCGAGAGATCTACCAGAGCGCTGTGCCGGAAGCGATCTTCGTCGACATCGATGACGAGGCCGAGCTGGCCGAGGCCAGCGCCTGGGCCCACGCCGTCGTCCTCGGTTGCGGCTTCGGCCTCGACAAGCTGGCCGGCAAGCGGCTCGAGCAGGTGCTTATGTCCAGCGGCACGCTCCCTATCCTCATCGACGCCGACGGCCTCAACATCCTGGCCGGCCGGCCCGGCGATCTGACCGAGCTCGGCAAGATGCGACCCGTCGCCATCACGCCCCACCCGGGTGAGATGTCGCGCCTGCTCGGGATCACCACCCAGCAGGCCCGGGTCGATCCCGTCAGTATCGCCAGCGCCGCGGCGCGCCAGCTGCGTACCGCCGTGCTGTTCAAGGGCGCGCCGTCGGTGGTCGCCCTGAGCCACGAGCCGGTGCTCGTCACTTCCGCAACGTCGTCCGTCGCCGCCTCGGGCGGCTCGGGCGACATCCTTTCTGGGGCGTGCGGCGCCATGCTCGCCGCCCGTATGCCGCGCCGCGAGGCGCTCGCCGTCGCCCTCTTCTATTGCGGCCGCGCTGCTCAGCTCGGGCCGCCGGTCGGGCGCAGTTCGCTCGGGCTGGTGCACACCTTGCCGAAGGCGCTCGAGAGCCCCGGCACCAGCGTTCCACCGCTCCCGTTCGTTCTGTTCGACCAACCGCGACCGAAGTGAGCAGCACCCCGCTTGGCCCTGGTGCCGAGTTCGACATCATCCGCCGCATCCTCG
>JBDHHZ010000034.1:0-14344 GCA_039589115.1 Gemmatimonadota bacterium
GATCCGTCGGTCAACTGCAGAGAATCGCGATCACTCAGGACGCGGATACCGCTGTGAAGAGGCGCGCCGTTAACGCGCAGATGCACGGTGGGCGGTGTAAGAAGAACCCAGGCCTCCCGCGCCCCCGGCCCGCTCAGGCGGAGCAGCACCGACGTTTCCACCGAACGAAGGTCCCCGTCCGGCACGTCGGCCGGGGCAGGGCCCAGGCCTGGAACGAGCCTACTGAGATCCCCGTCGGCGGGAACCGCTTCCCACTCGCCGGTATCGCTTCTGGTCCATAAGTGAGCCATCGAGCACGTCCTCCGTTGGCTAGAGCATGTGCTTACTAGACTAGCTGAGTAAGTCTAGTATAAAGGTAAAGGGATCCAGCTATGCTGTCAAGTAGGGGCTGTTCGAGTGGGGGTAAAGGCGGGGCCCTGCTAGATGATCTCCCGGTAGCGCTTCATGACGGGCTTCTCGAGCTCGAGGGTCTCCCTCGATCGGGCGCTCTCGGCCAGGCCCTGCAACGTTTTCAGCACCGCGTCGCGGAATTCAGGGTTGGAGTACGCCGTGACCAGGTCGCGATAGGCGGCTGCGAGCTCGGGATCACCCTGGAGGTCCTCGGCGATCTGCCCGATGTCGAGCGGCTCTCCTGCCTTCGGGATGTGGCTGCTGGACTGGGCTTTCCTGGCGGCCGCGGCCCGGGTCCTGAAGCGTCGCTGGGAGCGCTCCAGCCTTGCGGCGTCCACCGCCTCCAGGAACTCCTGCTCGTCCTGCGGCGACTGGGCGAGGGCCCGGGCCAGGTTCATCGCCATCTCCGGCGCCGGAACCTTCAGCTCTTTCTCTAGGTGTGATATGTACCCGTCGGTAGCGCCTATCTGGTCGGCCAGCTCACGCTGCGTGAGCCCCAGGCGCTTCCGTTCGCGCCTAATCCACTCCCCAAAGCGCATATCTGACGGCACCTGCTCTCGGTTGAGACCTCGAGGCCGTGGACGGCCGGCACTCGCCACCTGCGCACTATACTGACCCAACTATACCGGTAAGCCAGATTTTCGCAAGGGGGAGCGAGCGTACCCTGGCGGGGCCTGATCAGCTATATTGCTCTGTCGGGGACCATCGACAGTATACGATAACTGACTTCTGTGAGGAGGTCGTCGTGGCTCGGAAAGCGCGCAGCGCCGGTGACATAATGCGGCGGTACGACAGTCTCGAGGACAGGGAGCTGGTCGCGGCCGTCAGCAGGCGTTTCTGCGCGGGCGAGAGCCCGACGCAGATCCGGGAGGGCATAGCGGCGGAATTCAAGGAAGGCGTGGAGGGGGGGCCGAAGAGGACCTTGAGCCGCGAGGAACCGTACCAGATACTGTCGTTCGCGGCCATGCAGGGCTGGCTCCAGTTCGTGCCGCCGGTGGAGTATGCGCTCGGCGCCAAGCTGAAGGACGATTACCCCTGGCTGCAGGGCGTGGACGTCGTACCGAGCGACTCGCTGGACCACGTGGCGGCCCGGGCGGCGCGCATGCTGCTGCAGTTGGTGCGGCAGGCGGCGCACGAGAGCGGAAGCAAGAAGGTGCACGTCGGGCTGGCCGGTGGCTTGACGATCCTGAAGACTGTGGAGCATTTCGGCCAGCTACTCAGGCAACCGAGTGCGGCGCTTCCGAAGGACCTTCCCAAGGAGCTGTGCTTTCATGCGATGGTCACCGGTCTGCAGCTACACGATCCGCGGACCGACCCGAACACCTTCTTCAACTACCTGTCCGGGCTGCAGGTGGAGACGGACTTCATCGCGCTGCACGGGCCGGCGCTCCCCACACGGGAGATGATCGAGGAGCTGAAGGAGAACCACGACCCGACCCAGGAGGCGTTCCGGCTCGGTAAGCAGATCGACATCATCGTCACCTCCGGGAGCAGCTGGAAGGCGTGTAAGCACAGCCAGCTCAAGGCCCTCATGCGTAAGGAAGAGGTCCGCGCGCTCGAGGAGAATCATGCGTGCGCCATCGACTTGCTGTGGCACCCGGCGAACGAGGTGGGCCCGATCCCGAACGAGACCCGGGTGCGAGCGATGACCTTGATGGGGCTCGACCAGCTACCAGGGGCCATCAAAGAGGAGGGCAAGAAGGTGCTGCTCGTGCTCGGCCCGTGCAGCTCCTGCTGCACGGCGCGGGACGATGTGCTGCGCACCGCCCTCGGCATGGAGGATCACCACTTCACGCATCTGGTTGCCGATAGCCGGACCGCAAGAGTGTAAGGCGAGCCATACCCCAGGCTCGAGCGGGCAGCCCAACCACGGCTCGCAGCACCCGAGCTGCGGCCGCGGGGATCGAGGTCGGACCGAGCTCCGGCTCTTCCTCCACATCGATGCCGGCGCGCTTTAAGTACTCCTTCAATGCGTCCGGTTTGGGTGTCATCAACTCGGCCAGATGGTAGCCCAGCTTGCTGATGGTAGGTCGGTCGTTCAGGAGGTAGGGTAGGGGGAGCTCGACGGCGGGGGTCACCTGGATCATCTCGAATCGCAGCACGAGCGAATAGCCGTACCACAGCGAGCGAGCGAAGCGATACGGCTCCATCTCCTCGTCCTCGACCAGCCAGTCGGCGAAGAATTCCTCACCGCCGACCTCTAGTTGGATCCGAACGTTGAGGTCCGCCTCGAGCACCCGTAGCCCGTCATCGTGGTCGATCCAGTCGTCGCTCCCCGATCGCAGAACAAGACCCCGGACGGCGGCCAGCGTCATGCATAACGCGCCGTCCGGGATCGTGTGGCGAGGAGAACGCCTTCTGAACCACATTCGGACCCCCGGGCGAAGGGCAGGAAGGGCGGCTTGTAGCCAGTTTCACAAAAGACGCATGTTTGGGAGACAGAACTCGGATTCTGTCCTAAAGTACCACCGCGCGCCTTTTCTGGCAAGCCTCCTACTCGCCCGGATCGTGGATCCGCACGAACTCGATGCCCCGGGCCCAGGGGTTGCTGACCGTCACACCGCTGACTTCGCCGGCCTCGTCGCGGACGAACTCGTAGTCCACGTTGCCCGTGACGAAGCTGTCCTCTGCCGTCGCCTCCAGCGGTCCGGCGGGCAGGTTCCTGCCGATCAGATAGAGGGCGCTGCCGGTCACCCGGAACCGGTAGACGACTCCCAGCTCCTCGGAGTAGTACTGGCCGGCGTATTCGGCCAGTAGGGATGCGTCGAGCGAGAGGGGCTCGGCCGCCGCTTCCGGCTCTGGTAGCTCTTCCTGCTCTGGCTCTTCGGCGAGCAGGTCGGCCAGGTAGACGTCGGCGACCTGCCGGGCCAGCCGGGCCGGCACCAGGTGGCCGAGGTTACAGAGGCAGACGACGCTGAAGCGCTGGTTGGGGAAGCGCAGCAGCTCTGTCTTGTAGTTTAGGAAGCTTCCGGCGTGACTGACGGTGCGCAGTCCCCTGTGCTCGCCGATCATCAGCCCGGCGGCGTGACTCAGCGTGTCGCCGTCGTTCAGCACGCCGCGCCGGTGAAGCTCCTCCATCAGGGTACCGTCGCTCAGCACATCGTCATAGAAGTTGCGGTCCCAGAGCAGCAGGGCGTCGACGTTCGTGTAGAGCCCACCGGAGCCGACCTGCTCGAAGTTGCTCATGTACATCGCCATCGAGCCGTCTTCCCTTTGGAAGTGCCCGATCGCCCGGTGGGGAACGATGTGGTTTCGATCGGTGTGGAAATGGGCGTTACCCATGCCCAGCGGCTCGAAGATGTTCTCGTGGGCGAACTCCCTCAGCGACTGTCCGGACACCCGCTCGACGATGACGCTCAGCAGGAAGTAGCCTGAGTTGCTGCACGAGTACTCGTCGCCGGGCTCGAAGTTGAGCCCCTTCTGGCGAACGATCAGCTCGAGGATCTCGTCCGCCGTGTGCACGTCCTCGTAGTACTCGCCGGCCAGCGGCCAGAGCTCCAGGTAGTCGCGCAGCCCGCTGGTGTGGTGCAGCATGTGGCGGATCGTGATCGTGTTGCCATAGTCGGGCAGTTCCGGTACGTGCTTCCTGACGTCGTCGTCCAGCGACAGCCGCCCCCGCTCAGCCAGCATGATGATGCTGGCTGCCATGAACTGCTTCGAAGTGGAGGCGATGTAGAAGACCGACTTAGAGGAAAGCAAGATGCTATGCTCGATGTTCGCCATCCCGTAGCCGCGCCGGTAGACGAATTCGCCGTCCTGAATGACGCCCAGCGCACAGCCAGCGGAGTTGGGGTTGTCCCACTCGGCGAAGATCGCGTCGACCTGGTCGGTGATCGCCTCGTCGGACTCCTGAGCGAAGGCACCGCCGGCGATCACCAGTAGCGTGACGGCGAGCAGCGCCGTCGAGCGTGTGAGAGTGCTCTTCGAGATCATTGGGCTATGTAGGTTGAGGGGCAGCTCTATCCCGGTAATGGGCCCGCGCTTCGGAACACGGAGAGGAAGAGGGCGCCGCCGAGGATGAGACCGATGAGGATCGCCCAGCGCACCGGGGTGGAGAACCGGTGGTCGCGGTCCATGACCACCGTCACCCGGGTGGCGATGAGCACGAGGATCCCAAGCAGTACCAGGTTCCAGAAGAAGTCCCAGCCTCGCATCGCCGTACCCTAGCGGGCCGTCCGCACGGCGACGAACGCGATCTCGACGTTGGCGCCACCCGGCAGCGCCGCCACGGCCACGGTCGTCCGCGCCGGCGGGTCGACAGGGAAGTACTCGCCGTAGACCTCGTTCAGCGCGCCGTAGTCGTTCACGTCGGCCAAAAACACATCGCCTTTCACGACGTCGCTGAACTCGAGTCCCAGCTCGTCGAACAGCTCCTTGAACGCTTCCATGACGTTGCGCACCTCGGCCGCGGTGCGGCCCTCCGTCATGGCCCGCGTCTCGTCGGTGACGCCGACCTTACCGGCGAAGTAATAGGTGTCGCCGGCGCGCACGACCCCGCTGTACGGGCGCTCGGGTGCCCGGCTGTGCAGCGTCTCCCGGTCGGGGGGCGGAGCCTGGCAGGCCAGCAGCGAAAAGGCGAAGACAATAAGGCACATCCGAGGAATCATCGTGTTGCTCCTCGGCTAGGGGTGGAACCCGTGTTTTGGTCGGGGCTGCGAGACCGAGCTCAGATAATACCGCTGGGGCGGGGCCTCCGACAGGCTGTGCTCAGGCGGTCAGTCAGAACAAGCCGCCCGTCCGAAATCCTACACCCAGGATGACGAACAGGACCGCCACGACCGTCACGGCGACCACGTGCCAGGCCAGCACCGGCAGCGTCTGTGCGCTCAACTTGGGGATGAGTCGCAACCGGGCATGTACCGCCAGCATCACCGTTAGAAGTAGCAGCATGAGCTTGAGCGCCACGTGCGTGCTCATGGCGGTCTCGAAGGAGAACCAATCGCCGAAGCGCGGCACGAGGCGGTGCGCGAGCCACAGCCCGGTGATGATCTGGATGGCTAGGGCCGGGATCCCGATCCGCTCGTAGCCGGCCTCGAAGCTACTGAGTATGTCGGGGTCGCGCTGGCGCAGCGCTCGCGGCAGGACCGTCAGCGAGAGGACCAGATGGCCGCCCGCCCAGACCGTGGCTCCGAGGATGTGGAGGATCAGCGCGATCTTGAACATGCAGTCATCCCTATTGTGTGCCCGGCAGGAAGATCGAAACGTCGAGCTCGACGTTGAACACGATCTCGCTGTAGAGGCGCTCGTGCAAACGCGTGCCGCCATCCGGTAGAGTATCGATCGACATGTTACGGTGTGGGACTAGGATGCCGTTGGCATCACGGTAGTCGGTCACGCGTACAATCCTCTGGGACCTCTCCGGGTTCGGGTTCATTCCGTAGCATAACCCGGTTGAAGATTCGAAGTAGAAGTCCCACCGATCCCCTTCCTTCCACGTGACCCGCACGATTTCCAGTGGTACACCTTCCAGCTCGACGGCACCTACGAACTCTGCGCTGTGCCCCTTCCCGGCGAAATCGATGAAGGACCCGAACAGCCGGTCGAAGTCCAGATCACGGCTGCGAAGTACGAAAGACGCTTCCTCCCACATGATGCTGTCGGAGTCCGCGGCAGGTTGCCCGCTCCACGCGCTTCTGCCGTCTGAGATGTAGACTCTACCGGTCTCCTCATCCTCCGTCCGGTAGAAGTACGGTCGCTTTGTGTAGAACGTCTTACGGCTCTGCTGGGCAGTCACGCCGTCCTGGGTGTTGAGCACCGTCCGAACGTACCGCATCGTCTCGACTGCGGCGAGCGCATCGCGGCCGCCTATCGCTGCAACGTATCGTTCGACGATCTGGTCGGCCGTCTGCGCCTGCACAGGTCGTGCAGACGAGGCGAGAACGAGGACGGCCAGGCTGCTGACCAATCTCCTGCTCATTGCGCCGTCACCTCTTGGACGCGGAAAACCAGGGGTGTGACCCGAACTGATTCCGAGGTACCGGTTCGCCGCGGGTAGTGTACCACTCAAACCCTCTCACCACGGAGGAGAGGTAACTTCTAAGCATTGGGCGAAGCCTCACGACGTGTGGGAGCCAGCGAATCACGAGAGGCACGTTCTGAAGCACGTGCGGATAGACCGCGATTCTCAGAGTGCACTCCTGGTGATGGCCTGGCGAAATTCGCCACGCAACGAATGACGACCTCCCCCCAGGCCTACCGATCTCGAGGTCGTAGCCGACCCCGTCGATCCAACGACTGAACCGACGCTCGAAAACCAGCCCACTGAGGTAGTGAACCTCATCCCGCGATCCGGCACCGGGCCACAGCTGGACAGGGTTTCTTTCACAGAGCGGATGGCAAAGTCCGAGGTTGCCTGGCATCGAGATCGCCGCCCAGACGTTCTCCGCTGGTGCTGCAATCGTTTGTGCTACTGCAACCGGCCACTTGAAACCTGGCTTGGGATCCTCCACACTTACACCTTCAGGCGGAGCGAGCGCGGTCATACTGCTCTTTCAGCCTGGCTCGCTCTTCCTTCGGGATAGAGTGCCAGCGAACGCCTCGTATCGCGCCCTCTAGGGCATAGAGCTTGTTATAACAAGGCTCCGCCTCTCCTCGAGCAACGCGGAGTGTGGCCTCGACGCTCCCAACGTCAACGAGGTCATCGTGACTTGCTATGCCTGCCTTCTCGAGCTCGCTAGAGAGCGTCGCGCCGATGTTGGGAAGTTCGCTCAAATCGTCCACAGTTCCGTCTCCGTGTCATCTTGCTGGGCGCCATCTAAGTGCACGGCGGCGCATCACTGTCGTCTTGAATCGGCGGGCATGGTACGGTGCCGTAGGAGCAGAAGACACAGCAGTCTCCCTCCTGCGGCCGCAGCAATACCTTGCACTGTGTGCACTCATAGAAATGCACACAGGCATCCAGCGGCATAATTTCCATCCGCTGGAACCCGCAGTTCGGGCACGTTATCACTGACTCAAGGATCGGCTCAGTCATCTCAAAGCGACATCCGCCTAACGGATCAGCGTTTCATCGGCGCCGCGAGATGCCAGCGGCGCCGATGAACTCTCTACGGAAACACCATCTCCGATACCACCCCTGCATCCACCCACCAGATGTCCTCTCGACGTGAGAAGAAGAGAAAGCGGCCGTCTGACGACAGGGTCGGGCTGCTTTCGTTGTGCTCGGTGTTTACACCGGACCCAAGGTTGGAGGGCGCACTCCATGTACCGTCATCATTGCGGAATACAACATACAGGTCCGTGCCTCCAAAGCCGCCTTCACGCCGTGCACTGAAGATAAGAAAGCTCTCGTCCGGTGCGATCGCCGGATGGCTTCCCCTGATATCCGGGGACAGCCTTTCCGGTGCCGAGTACCCCTCACCTCGCCATTTTAGTCGAATCAATCCAGTTGCGTAGATCGTGCCGCTTTCACTCACGGATGGCGCGTGGACCGTCTGGTCAGTAACAGGAGCGCCAAGCGAGGCTGGATCCGTCCAACCACCTGCGGTGCGCTGGTTAACCCACACGTTCAAGGCCTGTTGGGCGCCCGGACACGGCCGGCGGGAAATGAAGTAAAGGCGGTTGCCGCCCGGCGCCAGCCACGGATGAGCATCGATGTGCTCTCCTGAGAATTGCGCCGCTGTGGGCGCGGCCCAACTTGTTCCCTCCCGACGCGTCACCATGATCGTGGAACGCTCACCACGAAGCCGTGTGAAATAGATCTCTGACCAGTCACCAGTCACGGCGAGGCCGTATTCCTGGTCTGGACCGGAAACCAGACCGGCCCCGAACACGGAAGCAACAGTCCCCGGCCGTGCCCCACCCGGAAGTAATGCCTCCTGAACTTGCGCAGCTGCGCCGCACGGCACTAATCCTGTCGCTACGGTGAGCCATATCCCAATCGATTTCATCGCGTAGCTCGCTCCAGGTCTCCCTTCGCGAAGTGTTGCCAATTGGCCTGTGCGGAACCGCAGCATCACGGGTCGAGGATGCTGGCCGGCTGCTTCACGATCTCGTGCACTTGCAGATACTCGATGTCGAATTCATCACGATAGACACCCATGACGTAGTCGTCACCGATCTCCAGGATCTCGATAAGTGGAAGAGCAACAACCCCAAGTAATGCACCGGTCGGGTCGAACACGAGATGGTCGACCGATTCCGTTGCGGCCCCGTTCGTCGGGCCCCGCTCTACCCAAAGATTGCCGACTCGATCGAGCGCGATCGAAGAGTAATGTGGACGAACCGTCGGAACAGTGACCTGAGCCAGCACCTTGAGTGCTTCAGCCTCACTAATCTTCTGCGTGTACAGCTCGATGGTCGTGTCGCGCCATGTAGCGACCTCTTGCTCCGTTACCGGCCTGGGCTCCGAGGTCCATCGAATCACGGTGCGTGACGCGTCGGGACCGAAACAGATGATCTCCGGCCCCTCCTGATCGCCAATGCAAGCCCTGGATAGCGTCGCACCCACCGCGGTCACGGTCCTCTTTGATAAAGCGGGAACCACAGGCCACTGGCCCCACGGCGCACGTACGTATACCTGCTCGGCGTCTCCGAAGAACATCAACGTATCGATACGCGAGAGGTCGGCGGAAACCCTCAGGGCCCCACTGCGCGGTCGCAAGACGCCAGGCGCGAAGCCATTGGACTGCTTAACGCCCCCAGTCTTTTCATAGCCCCCAGTCTTTTCAACCAGGCGAACCAGGATTTGATCGTCCTGCAGTAGTTGCGCTGAAGCTGGGTAGAGAGGCGCATCAATTGCCTTGGCAATCCAGCCGCGGTCCACCGACTGGACACCCGCGAACTCACCGGCGGAGTCGAACCGAGTGATACGATAGATGGCGTTGTCCCACACGATCACGGAATCGGCGGCCGTGATCAGAACTTGAGCAGGATCCTGGAACTCGCCGGGTCCCGACCCAGGGCCGCCAAGTGTTTTTAGGAACGTGCCGTCACGGTCATAGAGCCGGACTTCGCGCGCGCCGCCGTCAACGACCACAAAGTCTCCGTCGGTTTGACGGGCTGCAGCCGAGACATCGAAGAGCTCGTATTCTCTGGGCCCATCGAACACGCCTATTGTCACTTGGGGCTCAGAAGAAACCAACCAAGCCTCGCCCTCCCCCCATGTGGGCTCGTGGCTTCGAACGATCTTCACCCCGGCGCTGTCCGAGACCTCGACCGAGGTGGACGACCCGCCGGCCGAGGAACACGCGCTTATCGCAGCGATTCCCACGAGTACGGCGAAGATCGTCCGCATCTCTCTCTTCAGTAGAATCGTCTTACCCCACGCACAGCTCGAGAACTGCTATCTAGCGCCACCCGCTTACGGTTTCGCACCCAAGATACAACTTCCCAAGAGACTCCGGCCACCTGGAGAATCCGGCGGCCCCGGTTTCCTGGCGGTTTGCCTGGCGCGAAACCTGACGCGCAGCTCTCTCGTACTTGTGGGTACAGCGGGCAGGTGGGGAGCTGGTCGTGGTCACTTCAAATGCTTTCATGCTTAGGAGGGCTATGCCCATGCTCCCTGTTTGCCTTGCTTGTTCTGTATGTCCCGACGAGCCCGATCCCCCATCGACCGACCCTCCCGATCCAATATCCAGCGAGCGAATCCGACGAAGCGTCACCGTAGGCCTCCTCGGGATGATTCTTTTCATCTCGCCGGCCTACGGTCAGGACGAGGTCATCGACTTCCGGTCGGAGCGCTGGAACCTGGCGGATGGGGAGATAGTGGAGCGGCTGGGCAGGGAATGCCTGTCCGGGACGGCGATCTTGAACGACGTCGATTTCGGAAACGGTGTGATCGAGGTCGATATCGCCGTCGACGGGTCGCGCTCCTATCCGGGGATCGTCTTCCGGCTACAGTCGGAGCAGGACTACGAGCGGCTGTACGTGCGGCCGCACCGGGCCGGACTCTATCCCGACGCGATACAGTACACGCCGATCTTCAACCGGGTCGCGGGCTGGCAGCTTTATAACGGTGAAGGCTACACGGCGGGCGTCGAGATACCGGCCGACGAGTGGATCCACCTGAAGCTGGAGGTCGGCGGGTCGCAGGCCCGCTTCTACCTGGGCGACATGGCGGAGCCGGCGCTGGTGATGCCCGACTTGAAGCACGGCGCGAGCCGCGGGACGATCGGAACCCTCGGCCCGAACGACGGGACGGCCTGCTTCTCGAATTTCAGCTACCGGCACGACGACAGCATCGCTTTCGACGAGCCGCCTGCAGCGGAGACCCCGCCGGGGGCGATCACCGACTGGGAGATCTCGCGGGTCTACCCGGCCGGGCGAGCCAACCGCGAGGGCTACCCGCACTTCTACACGATCTTCCTCTCCCAGTGGCAGAAGGTCGAGACGGAGCCGACCGGGCTCCTCGACATCGCCAGGTACGCCGAGCGGACGCAGGAGCCCAACATCATCCTGGCGCGGAAGATCTTCCGCTCGGACGGAAACGAGCGGATCAAGCTCTCCTTCGGCTACAGCGACGAGGTGGATGTCTTTTTCAATGGTGTGAAGGTCTTCGCCGCCAACAGCTCCTATCAATACCGCGACCGCTCGTTCCTCGGCGTCGTCGGCCTGCACGACGCGGTCTACCTGACTACGGAGAAGGGACTCAATGAGATCTTCTTCATGGTCACGGAAAGCTTCGGCGGCTGGGCGCTCATGGCGCAGGCGGAGCCGGCTCTCGAGCCGCCGGTCCGGGAGCACGACCGCGCCGAGCTGGCCTGGGCGACGCCCGACACGTTCCTGACGCCGGAATCGGTCCTCTACGATCCGGAGCGCGACGTCCTATACGTCAGCAGCTTCGACAACCAGTACGGCAGGACACCCGAGTTCACCGGCTACATCTCGAAGGTCTCTCTTAACGGAGAGATCGTCGAGCATGAGTGGGTGAGCGAGCTGAACGCGCCCACCGGGTTGGCGATCCACGACGACAAGCTGTACACGACCGAGCGAGGCGTGCTGACCGAGATCGATATCGAGAGCGGCGAAATCCTCAACCGCTATCCCATCGAGGGTTCCGAGTTCCTGAACGACATCGCGATCGACTCCGACGGTGCCATCTACATGTCGGACACGCGCCCGTCCTCTCACCCCGACAGCCGCATCTACCGGTTCAAGGACGGCGCGGTGGAAGTCTGGCAGAACGAGGGGATCGGCCGGGCGAACGGGCTGTTCGTCTACGGCGACGAGCTGCTGGTCGGCAACACGGGCGACGGGAAGCTCAAGGCGGTGAGCCTGAAGGACAAGAGCATCCGAACCGTCACGAGCCTGGGCGTCGGCGTGGTCGATGGCATCAGGGTGGACAACCGGGGCAACTATCTGGTCTCCCACTGGGAGGGTCAGACGTATGTGATCTCACCGTCAGGAGACGTCATAGAGATCATCGACACGCTGTACGATGGGGTGAACAGCGCCGACTTCGAGTACATCCGCGAGCGCAATTTGCTGATCATACCGACGTTCGCGGACAACAGGGTGATGGCGTATCGCGTGACCGAGCGATAGCGTCGACACGAGGAGAGAGAGATGTCCGAGAATCGTGGTATGCCGCCCTGGTTCTTCCTCGCCGCGACCATCGTCGCGGTCGTGATGACGGGGCTCTACACGCGAATGGCCCTCGACCAGGGCTTCTCGTTCTGGATGTTCGTCCGCGTCGGTTTTTGGGTGGTCTTCGCGCTGGTAGCGTTCAGGGCGTTTCGCCGGGCTCGCAGAGTGTGAAGAAACGCGTTCTGAAGGGCGTTCTCAGTCCCCGGCGAACCGCTCGGCCCAGGCGCTCTCCACGCGCCTGGCCATCGCTGGGTAAACGATGTAGCGGCGGAAGGGATCGATGAGCGCCATGTACACCGGAGTCAGCCCGCTGGTCTCTCGTAGGTAGATCGCCCAGTACATCGTGTAGCCATCCCCGGCCGGCTCCAACGCCATGCAGAAGAAGGCGTGGGCCGTGTGGTTCATCATCTCCGCCGTCGCTTCGTTCTCGAACGCATACAGAACCCGGAACATCTCAGAGCCGCTGCCCGGCTCTACCTGGGTGCGCGCCCGGTCGGCTTCGGTGAGCCGGTTCACGTACGACGCATCGAGGTCGAAGTACTTCTCGTCGTCCCAACCGAATAGGTCGCCGAGCAGGAAGCGTGTGCCGACGAGGACTACGACGATCGTGTTCATATCGTACGGGGACGCCTCGCTCATCACCTCCCGTGCTTCGCTCAGCGTCATCCCGTCCGTGCCACCGCGCAGGCGAAAGGCCCAGACGTCGTGCAGCGGCACATCGGCCAGGAGCGAGTGAACTCGCAGGTCCTTCGTCTGGAACTCCGCGGGAGCGAGCCGCGTGTCGCCGCTCATGATCGCGCCCCACAGTACGACGAAGGTGATGAGCACTGCGGCTGCGGCCATGGCCAGTCGCCGGAGCCCTCCCCGCCAACCGGCCAGGCCGGCGATCGCGCCAACGGCTGCCGCAGCCAGAACGGCGGGAAGCAGCCATACTGCTGTCCGCAAAGGGGCGGCGAGCCCTGCACCGAAGAAAACGCCGCAGGCCACCCACGGCAGCCAGGCGCCCCAGCGGGCCCGCCAGCCTCGCTCTGGACCCTGCGTTTCCGAGGAGTCAATTCGGCTGTCCATGTCATAGCTCACTACGAGATGTGCTGCCTGTATGTGCCGCTAGGGAGAGTCGCTACGGCGGCATCCGTCGGGTTGCCATCTCCCCCGGGATTCCGCAAGATCCGCTGACTTCTGAAGGGTGGCGAGGCCCCGCCCACGAAAGGGATGGCTGTGGCGGATGATGGCGTTTAGCGGTAGGGGGAAGGTCTACCCGTCCAAGCGGGACTGGTGGGTTACGGCGCTGCTCTGGTTCGCGGTCATCGGGATGCTAGGTGCGTCCACCGGCCTGCTCAGGTCTTCGGAAGCGCTCCCCTTGCGTCTGGGCGTCCCGGCGTTCTCCATTCTTGTGGTCGCGTTCGTTCTGTCGGTGTTGTACGGAACGAACTACAGACTCACTTTCCAAACCCTGATCATCCGCTCGGGCCCGTTCAAGTGGATGATACCGTTGGACTCGATCGATGAGGTCTATCCTACCCGCAACCCACTCTCCAGCCCGGCCTGCTCGCTGGACCGCCTGCACGTGCGCCATCGCCGATCGCGGATGGGCGTGATGATCTCGCCCGAGGACAAGACGAGCTTTCTGTACGACCTGGTGTCCCGAGCGCCAGGCCTCGAGATGGAAGGGGATAGGGTCCGGCGCGGATGAGCGAGCTGATACCTGCGCTGCGGGTGTCCAACCCGCGGGTCGCCATCGTCATGCTGAGCGCTATCGGCGATGCGGTGCACGTGCTGCCGGTGGCCAACGCGCTGCGTCGTACTCTTCCCGGGATGAAGCTGACCTGGGTCATCCAGCCGGTGCCCCACAAGCTCGTCTACAATCATCCGGCCGTCGACGAGTTCATCATCTTCAAGCGCCGGCGCGGCCTGAGCGCGGTCGGCGAGTTTCTGCGCACGCGCCGCGAGCTACGCGCGCACGAGTTCGACGTCGTCATCGGCCTGCAGGTCTACTTCAAGGCCGGAGTGCTCACCAGCTTCACCCGCTCGCCGTTGAAGCTCGGGTTCGACCGGGCGCGGGCCCGCGACTTGAACTGGGTGTTCACGACGCAGCGGATCCCGGCGCACGAGAACCAGCACGTCCAGGACCAGTACTTCGAGTTTCTCGACTATCTGGGCGTCGAGCACGATCCGCTCGAGTGGAACATCGTCTTCACCGAGGAAGAGCGCGAAGAGCAGCGCCGCTTCTTCCAGCGGGTCGAGAAGCCGGTGTGCTGCGTTGTAGTCGGGACCAGCAAACCGGAAAAAGACTGGCCGGCGGACCGCTACGCCCGGCTGCTCGAGATCATCGAAAGCGACTTCGGATTCCAGACGCTGCTCATCGGCGGGCCGTCGCCCGGCGAGCGGGCGGCTGCGGCGGAGATCATCGAGAAGACGAGCGCCCAGC
>JBDHHZ010000035.1:0-14251 GCA_039589115.1 Gemmatimonadota bacterium
TTTCCTCGAACAACTCCAAAATCCGGCGGTACTCGTCCGTCCATGCCCAGTCATGAACGAAGCCGTGGTCCTCCTTCGGGTAGATCGCGACCTCCCAATCCTCCTTGCCCAGTTCCATCAGCCGCTCCGCCAGGCGCACGGTGTCCTGGAAGTGCACATTCTGGTCGATCATGCCGTGGCAGATGAGCAGCGAGCCCTGCAGCCCTTCGGCGTGGTAGATCGGCGAGCTGATCCGATAGGCCTCAGCATCATCCTGCGGCAGGCCGAGGATGCGCGACGTGTACCGGTGGTTGTAGTAGGCCCAGTCGGTCACCGGGCGCAGCGCCGCACCGGCGGCGAAGGTCTCCGGCTCGGTGAACATCGCCATGAGCGTGATGAAACCGCCGTAGCTTCCACCGTAGAGCCCGATCCTCTCGGGGTCGACTCCCAGCTCGTTCACCAGGAAGCGAGCGCCATCGACCTGGTCGGAGAGATCGGTGTCGCCCATGTGCTTGTGGATCGCCGTGCGCCAGTCGCGGCCGTAGCCGGCGGAGCCACGATAATCGATATCGAGCACCGTGTACCCGCGGTCGGCCAGCAAATTGTGGAACATGAACTCCCGGTAGTAGCTGCTCCACCAGTTGTGCACGTTCTGCAGGTAGCCGGCGCCGTGCACGAAGATCACGGCGGCACCGTTCGGCTGGTCCGGCAGGTAGAGCCGCGCCGGCACATCCTCACGATCCTGCGCCGGGAAGTAGACGATCTCAGGGATGCGCCACTCGTATTCATCGAACTCCGCGCTGGGTGACATGGTGATCTGCTGTGGCGAGGTGCCCGCCCGGTTGTCCTGGAGGAACAGCTCGGGCGGATGGTTGGGCCAGGCGTAGAGAGCGGCGAGGCGCCGGCCGTCGGAGGAGACCGCCACCGAGCGACCGCCCGACCCTTGCAGGGTCCCATAGGTTGTGATCAGCCGCCTGTTGCGGCCGCCGAGGTTCATCCGGTAGAAGCCACGCTCGTGAGGGCTGGCCTCGCTGGTCACCAGATACCACTCCTTCTCGTCGGGTGACAGCTGGGCGCTAAGCACCTCCCAGGGCCCCGTGGTCAGCGGGGTCGGATCGCCACCGCCTTCGGCGATGGTGTAGAGGTGTGCGAAGCCGGTCGCCTCCGAGATGTACCAGAGGTGATCGCCGTCCGGCATCCAGCCCGCCGACGCCCAACCGGGCCCGCCGATCCAGGCACTATCGTGCAGATGGTCGAGCACCTTCGAATCGCCGGAGTCCGCCCCCACGCGGAACAGCCAGCGATCCTTGAAATCATCCGAGTAGCCGATGGCAAGCAGCCGGTCCGACTCCTTCGACCAACCGCGGAACATGAGATTGACCTGGCGTTCCTCCTGGCCGTGATCGACCCAGACCACCTCGCCGGTCACCAGATCCATGACCCCCATCACCCCCGTGTCGCGCTCGTCGCCGACGAGCGTGCGCTTGCGTGGCGCCTGACGCGTATAACCGTCCTCCGCGACGTAGTCCGGCACCCAGGCCAGGCGCGCTTCCTTCGCCTCGTCGGTCAGGCTGAACGCCATCCGCGAGCCGTCAGGGGCCACCCAGTAGCCGCCGAACCTCTGGTCTTTCTTCACGTAGAAGACCTGGGGAGTGTCGACCGCAGCGGTATCGGGGGGAGGTGGCCAGCGTCGCGCGCGCCGGACCGAGTCCTCGTCGAAGACTCTCAGTAGCTGTCGCTGCTCGTCTCGCAGGAAGGACCTTTGACCCTCGGGCTCTTCGTCTTCACGCGGTTCGCTGCCGCGGCGGATGTCGGTGAGCTGCGCGACGGCGCCGCTGCTCACCGTGACGCTGAACAGGTTATCGTCACGAACGAAGTAGACCGTCTCGCCGTCGGGCGCCATCTGGATGCTAGAGAGGCGGCCGGACACGGAAACGAGCGCACGTTCGCGGCCGGACCTCACGTCGAGGAAGTGGAGCTGACCGTCGTGCTGGTAGGCGGCCAACTGTCGGTCCTTGGAGTAGACGGCGCCCAGGCGCGCATCGATTCGCTCCGCCTCCTCCTCGGGAACTCGTTCCGGCTGTCCGCCATCGCGGTCTACCCGATAGAAACCCTGGCTTTCCTGATCCGGTGGCTTCCATACGAAGTAGAGAGTGCGGCCGTCGAGCGACCAGCGGAGCTGCCGGGGTGAGGTGCCTACGAGATCGGGCCCGCGCATGATGCCAGCGACGCTGAGCTCCGACCGCGTCAGAACCGGGGCCTCCTGAGCCAGCGCAGTTTGCGCCCCCGCTATCAGCAGCACGGCGCTGCACGATCTCACAACTTTCGAGAATCCCATTCCGCCTCCTCGAGGGACCTGTGGGCTGTTCCAGTTGTCGCTCTATTCGACGTTCAACTCCGCTTTCGCGTCATCCGGTAGAAGGGGGATCAGCTTCACGACGGGCACGGCGAACCCGAGGCCCGTCGCCCCACGGAGGCTGCCCCGATGAACGGCCACCACCTCGCCGGTGGCGTTGAAGACCGGACTGCCGCTCGACCCCTCTACGGTGAAGCCATCGAAGCGAATCGATTCTGATGTGACCTGGCTGAAGATTCCGGCGCTCATCGATGTACGCACCGTGCGTGTCTGGTCCAGCGCCGCACCGAGCCCGGCGGGGAACCCGAGCAGCGCGGCCGGCTCGCCTTGCTTCGCCTTCGTCCCCGACCAATCGACCTCTTCGATGTAAGGGCCGGCGTAGTTGCGGATCTTTATCACCGCTAGATCCGGCTCGCCAGGCGCAGCGACCGTGATGATGTCCGCCCGCTCCATGAAGCGCTCGTCCGCCATCGTCACGAATACCGAATCGGGTTGCTGCGTGTCAGGATTCACAACGTGCCGGTTGGTCACGAAGTAGCCCGACGGGCTTATGGCGAAGCCGGATCCGTCGTACAGCCTCAGTCCCTGGAAGACCGTCACCAATCCCACCGCGTTCTGGTTCGCTTGAGCGACGGCGGCCAGGTTGACCCCACTGACGGCGCGCAGCTGGGCGCCGATGTCAGCGGACTGCTCTTCCGCCTCCCTTATGGCACTGCGCAGGCTGTCAACCAGGCCCGGCGAAACGCGCTCCTGCGACGCCCGCTCGAGCTCGGTGCGCAGCCGTGCCACGTCAGCATCGGCCAGGCGCCGCGCCGAGTCGCCGGCGGTGAGCTGCCTCCGCAGCGCGTCTTGGGAGCGGGCCAGCGAAGCCTCCAGCGCTTGCGTGCGCTCGTCCGCTGCGACCAGAGCTTGACGCAAGCTGTCGATCACCGCGGCCGGCGCCGCGCTCTGCCGGGCCACCGTCAGTTCCGAGCTCAGACGCTCGTACTCGGCGGACGCCACCCACAACACCGAGTCGGTAGTCGCCTGTTGGACGGCGAGGGCCTGCCGGTAGCCTTCCAGCTCGTGCCGTTGCTCGTCCAACGCTAGCCGCTGCTCCTCTAATGCCGCAGCGGTATCGCGGTCGCGCTTCTCCAACAGGTACATACCGGCCAGCATAGCGGCCAGCACGACGACGAACGCCCAAACGATTCGGCGGACGCGCTTGGCGCTGGTGCGGTTCGCTTCGTCGACGACGCGGCGCACCAGGAGCGTGGTGAGCCCCTTCTGCGGGAGCGAAACGCGGAGCTTCTCGACGACCAGAACGGGTCCCTCTTCGCCGAGCGTGATCTCGTCGCCCTGGCCGATCTCGAGCTCGCCCTCGACGTACTGTCCGTTCAGGTAGGTGCCGTTGACGCTTCGCGCATCGCGCACGACGACGGTCTCGGCGTCCTTGAGAATGATCTCGGCGTGCGTTCGCGAGATCAGCTCGTCGTCAGCGCCTAGCGGCCTGACCTCGCAGTCCGCGCCGCGGCCTATGCGGACCCTGCTCCCCGATGCCTCGAAACGTTGGCCGCTGCGGGCGTCTTCCAGCACGACCTTGACGACCAAGCTGGGTGCGGCTGCAGGCGCGGAAGGAACGGCCCCGGCCTTGCCCGGCGGCATCGCTTCCGGGGCGGTCACGTCCATAGCGTTGCTGGCGGCGGCCTCTACTTTCAGCCGCGGCCCCGTCTTGCCGAGTTGCACGACCGTCCCTGCCGAGATCACCTCGGCTTCGCCAGACACGAGGCGCCGGTCACCGATGTAGGTGCCGTTGCGGCTGCCGGTATCCTCGATCCACCAGCGGCGTACGCGATAGACGAAGCGGATGTGGCCGCTGGTCACCACGTCGGTGCCCTCGCCGGTGAGCGTGAGCTCCAGCTCAGGATCGCGGCCGACTCTGACTTCGGCTGACTCGAAGTTTCGAACCGATCCGGTTCGCAGGTCGCGGATGCTCAGAAACGGCATGTTGCCGGTGGTCGGTGGCCGGTGGCCGGTGGCCGGTGGCCGGTAGCCGGTGGCCAGTGGCCAGTGGCCGGTGGCCGGTGACTACGTGCTCTCCTCAGGAGCCTTCTCCGCACGACGCTGACAGTCCACCGCATGAGACACGCTCGTTTGGGAGTATCTGACTACCGGCTACCGGCTTCACGCTTCTTCTGAGAAGGTCTCGAGCACTTCCTTCACCTTGGCCATAAAGAAGTCGGCCATCGCGCCGTCGACGACACGGTGGTCGAAGGAGATGCCGAAGTAGGCGCGGTGGCGGATCGCGATCATGTCATCGATCACGACCGGCCGCTTCTCGATCGCGCCGACGCCCAGGATGGCTACCTGCGGCTGATTGATGATCGGCGTGCCGAACAGCGACCCGAAGACGCCCGGATTTGTGATCGTGAACGTGCCGCCGTGCACGTCATCGGGGTCCAGCTGTCGGGTGCGGGCGCGCTCGGCAAGTTCGAGGGTGCGCCTCGCGATGCCGAGCAGGCTCAGCTCGTCGGCGCCCTTGATGACGGGCACGATGAGGCCCTCGCCTTCGTCCATCGCCACGGCCATCCCGATGTTGTACGCGTCGTGGTAGACGACCTTACGGCCGGTAACGGAGGCGTTTAGCACGGGATAGGCCTTGAGGCCCTCGATGACCGCCTTAACGATGAACGGCAGATAGGTGAGCTTTATGCCGTCCGCCTCTGAGCGCGGTTTGAGCTTCTCCCGTAGGGCCGCCACGTGCTCGAAATCGATCTCGAAGACGGAACTCACATGCGCGCTGATCCGGCGCGACATGAGCATGTGCTCCATGATCCGCTGGCGCATGACGCTCATCTCCTCGACCCGGTCGGTCTCTTTGATGACGACCTCTGGGATCTTGATCTCGAGCGTCTCGCCGTGGATCGGGACGTGCAGGGTCCCGGGCGCACCGAGGGGCGCGCCCAGCGCCGCCGCTCCCCGCCGCTGGATGAACCCCATTATGTCCTTCTTGGTGACGCGGCCGCCGACCCCGCTGCCACTCAGGCCCGATACCTCGATCCCGTGCTCCGCCGCGATTCGCCGCACCACCGGCGTCGAGCGGGTGCGCAGGCGTCCCTCTCGCGTCGCGGGGCCGGGCGCACCGTCGCCATCCTTCGGCCCGGCCGCCGCTTCGGCGACGAGAGCGACTTTCGCCGGCTCGACCACAGGCGCGGCGGCCCGCTCCGGCTCGGCTTCCGGCACCGCGGCGGCGTCCGCCTCGGTCCCGATGCGGGCGATCACGGTGCCGACCTCGACCGTTTGGCCCTCATCGACGAGGATCTCGACCAGAATGCCCGGGACCGGTGACGGGATGTCGGCGTCCACCTTATCGGTCGAGATCTCCAGGATCGACTCATCGCGCTTGACCTCTTCGCCTACGCTCTTGAGCCACTTCGTTATCGTGCCCTCGGCGATCGATTCGCCCATCTGGGGCATGATGACATCGACTCTCGCCATGATCCCCTCTACCGGTGTGCAGTATGCAGTATGCGGTGTGCGGTGATCACCCACCGCATACTAGTACTCGAGCATCCAGCGTGAAGCTGTCACTACATCCTCCGCCTGCACGAGGTAGCGATCCTCGAGCGGCGGACTGAACGGGACCGGTGAATCGAGGCCGGTGACGCGGCGGACAGGCGCGTCGAGCCACTCGAAGCAGAACTCGTTCACCCGAGCAGCGATCTCGCCGGCGATGCCGCCCGTGCGAGGCGCCTCGTGAACGACCAGACAGCGATTCGTCTTCTTCACCGATTCGATGACGGACTGGTCGTCCATCGGGTTGAGCGTCCTCAGGTCGATCACCTCGATCTGCGCCCCGTCTTCCTCGGCTATGGTCTCTGCGGCACGCAGCGACTCGTAGACCATGGCGCCGAAGGTGACGATCGTCAACGCGTCGCCCTCCCGCGCTATTCGCGCCACACCGATCGGCACGCTGTAGTCCTCGGCCGGCAGGGTCTCCTTGATCCGCCGGTATAGGTACTTGTGCTCGAAGAAGAGGACCGGATCGGGGTCACGGATCGCCGCCTTGATCAGCCCTTTCGCGTCGTGGGCCGTGGCTGGCGCGACCATCTTGAGGCCGGCCACGTTGAGGAAATAGGGCTCGACGTTCTGGGAGTGAAAGGGGCCGCCACGCCCACCACCCCCGCAGGGCCCGCGAACGACTATCTGCGCGCCTTCGCCAGTGCGATAGCGCGACTTGGCGGCGAAGTTGACCAGCATGTCGAAGGCCGGCGCGATGAAGTCGATGAACTGCATCTCGGCGACTGGCTTGAGACCCATATAGCTGGCCCCGACCGCCGCACCCACGATGGCGGACTCGGTGATCGGGGTGTCGATGACGCGGTCAGCGCCGAAGTGCGCCCCGAAGCCGTCGGTCAGCTTGAAGGCCCCGCCATACCGGCCGATGTCCTCACCCAGAATGAAGACCGTCTCGTCGGCCTCCATCTCTTCCCAGAGACCCTGGCGGATCGCCTCGAGGTAGGTGGTCAGCTGCTTGTCCACCTTCTTGCTGGTTTCGATTCCAGTGTCCGGTGAAGGGGTCGAGACGCCCCTCAGCGGCGGGGCGAAGACGAATTAGTAGCGCGCAAATCTAACGATGGCCGCTGCTTACTTCAAACGGAATACGGCCGAAACGGCACCTCCGCTACGGTCACTTCGCCGCCGGAGACGCGCAGCACGGACGACGTCTCGATCTCGCGCCTGACGTAGCCAAGGCCGATAGGCCCGAACTCGGGTGACTCCACTGCCGACGTCACCCTCCCTACTTCCCGCTCGCCGTCGTGCAAAGCGGCACCCGCGGAGGCGGCCTCCTCGCTGAACCGGAGGCCCACCAGGCGCCGGTTGACGTGGCCGCGGAAGTGGATCCTGGCGACGACCTCCTGCCCCAGGTAGCAGCCCTTATCGTAGGAGATCGCCTCCTCCTCGAGACCGGTCTCTTGCGCCAGATTGGACTCGTCCATGTCGACGCCGTAGCGAGGCACGCCGGACTCCACCCTCACGATGTCCAAGGCCCGCATCCCGCAGGCCCGGCCGCCGCGCTGCTCGGCCGCAGCCAGTAGCCGGCCGGCCAGCTCGGAGACGGCCGCGCCGGGAGCGATGATCTCGACCCCATCGCCGGCCAGGCGCCGAGACCGGATCACGGTAACCCGCGCACCTGTGTGCTCGAGCTCGGCCACCCCGAGATGTGCTTCGGGCACCTCCGTGCCGAGGCCCGCGGCCGCCGCCTCAGCCGCCTCCGGCCCGTACAGCCCAAGCTGGCCCAGCGAGCCGCTGGCGTCTTCGAACGTGGCGTGCATAGGCGGCAGGTATTTCTTGAAGGCGCCCAGGAGATTCGCGAGCCCGGCACTCGGCAGGTCGAGCAGCATGTCGTCGCCGCGCGGGAATACTCGCAGGTCGGTGAGCACCTTGCCCTTGGCGGTCAGCAGCAGCGCATGCCGGCCGGCCCCGGCGAGGTCCTTGATAGTGTTGGTGAGCAGGCCGTCGATCATCTCGGCGCAGCGCGGGCCGGCGACCAGGACCATACCCCGATCGGGGCGCGCGGCCAGAGCGCAGCTCTCGGTGAAGGCGCGATATTCCGCCCGCCAATCGCCCAGGTCCGCCGCTGTTTCGAGCATACTCACTAGTTCCCTATCCACAAAGCACGGCGCCCCCGGCCCGAAAGCCGCGGGGCGCCGTGCTACTCTCGAGTCGAGAGTAGGTTAGCTACATACCTGCGCCGCGGACCATCCCGCCGAAATCGATCACCACCGCTACTCGCCGGTTCTCGATACCGGTCACGCCCGGCCCACGGGCGCCAGGGATGACCTGACGGTTGGCGGCCTCGCCATAGCTCACAGCCTTCACCTGATCGGGCTGCAGGCCACCGGCCGTTGTCAGGTAGCCCTTCACGTTGTCGGCGCGACGCTGACCGAGGCTCTGGTTGTACTCCTCAGTGCCAGACGGATCAGCGAAACCTTCGACGGTGACCAGCGCATCGGCGTAGAACTCCTTCACTACGTCGGCGAATCGATCGAGCACCGGCTTGTCGAGCTCGCGGACGTTAGCCACGTCGTAGTCGAAGTGGACGGGGACGTTGAACTTCAGCATCCCCTGCGCCTTCTCCATCGTTACGTTGAAGTCGTTCCGCAGGGCCTGCAGCTCGGTCTCGAGGCTGCTGACGCGCCGATCGAGCTGGTCGATGCGGCCAGACAGCTGGTCGTCTCCTGCCCGGAACTCATCACGGACCTTGGCGAGCTCGGCGTCCAGCTCCTCCGGCTTCACGCCCGGGGTGCAACTCACCAGCCCCAGTGCGAACGCTCCGAAAACAGCTGCCGTCGCCAGTCGCACGTGCCGTATCACCATCGCCCCTCCTTCTGGCCATTACGTTTGACTGAAATTCTTGCTTCTCAACGTCGCGTCGGGGCAGGCCCAAAGCCCCATTAGCCCTCGACACATCCCAATAGGCTATGTGCGTACACTACCCTCCAGGGCAAGTAACCCCTACATACGAATCCCAGCCAGTCAGGGACACGTACGGTATTACAGCCTTAAATTAGGGGCTATTGACCTAGGGACCTCAAATATGTGGCCCAGACCCCTAGTTGGCAACGTCTGCCGCCAGAGCCGGGTCAGGCCCGGATTTGACGCCCTGACATCCTGAGACGAGATTGCGACATGACCGAAAATACGAGCACCCTGGCACCCACGAGCCGCGTCAAACTGACCGACATCTCCTCCAGAGCCTGGGAGCACCCGGCGGACAGGGCGGCCCTGCGCAGCCTGAACGCCATACCCGGCTTCTCCGAGATCGTCCGCAAGATCGTCGGCCTGTTCGGCGAGCGTGGGATGCGCCTGTTCTTCCAGGCGAGCGCCGTACGCGTCACGCCAAAGCAGTACGGCTGGGTCCACGACCTCCACCTGGGAGTGATCGACACGCTCGACCTGGGCTGGGAGCCGGAGCTCTATATCTCGCAGACGCCATTCGTGAACGCGGGAGCGCTGGGCGTCGACGAGCCGTTCGTGCTGATCAACAGCGGCGCCGTGGACGTGCTCAACAGGGAAGAGCTGGAGACCGTGCTGGCCCACGAGATCGGGCACATCGCCAGCGACCACGTACTCTACCGGACGGTGTTCACCCTGCTGCTCCTGCTGGCACAGCGCCAACTGCCCATCGCTAACATAGCGATCGGCGCCGTCATCCTGGCCATGGCGGAGTGGGTCAGGAAGAGCGAGCTGTCGTCCGACCGGGCCGGGCTGCTGGGGACGCAGAACCCCGAGGCGTCGATGAGCGCGCTGATGAAGCTGGCAGGCGGCAGCCCTCTGCACGGCGAGGATCTGGAGCTGAGCGAGTTCCTGCGCCAGGCGGAGGAGTACGAGGACGACGAGAGCCTGGCGGACGCGGTCTTCAAGGTGATGAACCTGCTCGGCTCCACCCACCCGTTCCACGTCCTGCGGGTCGGCGAGCTGCGCCGCTGGGTCCGGGAAGGCCACTACGACCGTATCATCAGGGGCGAATACATGCGTCGGGCCGACGAGCCGCGAGCCTACAAGGACGACGCGAAAGAGGCCGCCTCCTACTACGGCGAGGCGATCAAGAAGGCGATCCGCAAGGTCAGCAGCGCCCTGGACGATATGACCAAAGGCGGGCCGGTCGAAATCTAGGTTGTTGGTGTGGGAATTCCCGAAGGCGATGGGCGTCGCGGCGCGTCGTCTCCCTCCGGCCGGGCGGCGGGGAGCGGGTCGTCTCGCTCCGGCCTCCCCCGCGCTCACGGCTGCGCCGTGACCGCGGGGTCGCTAACCCCAGCTCCGCTCAACGACCCGCCCCCACGCCTTTCAATCTGACTCAGAAGGAACCGGGGGACCGCCGAGCGGAGCTGGTGTTAGCGACCCGGCTCCGATCTTTGAGCCGCGTTTGCGGGTGAGCTGCACGATGTCCTCACTGGGAGCAGCAGCCCCGCGTGCCGGGTCGGCCGGAGCGAGCGGTCCCCCGGTTCCGACCCCCTGCCTGTTATCGTAAGTACATATAGGACAATGGCATGGACACTGTGTCCACAGTGTGTCCCCGCCCCCGATCCAAGCCGAGAGGAGCACCGAGTCTGGCGCCAGACGGCCGCCGCCGGGGGCTCCGCCGTATTTCCCGGAGCGAGCGGCCGCTGTACCTTCCGGCACACTGCCCCGATCAAGAGAATCTCACCCGGAGGAACGGATGACTAGACGTCTATTGTCTCTGTTGGTCCTCATCTGCGTGCTTCCGCTGGCCGGGCCGGCGGCGGCCCAGGACGAAGACGAAGGGCCGCAGCTGAATTCTGGGCTCGTCTCGAGCCTCGAGCTGCGGAACATCGGGCCGGCGTTCATGTCGGGCCGGGTCATCGACATCGCCGTAGACCCGACGGACCACAGCACGTGGTACGTCGCGGTAGCATCCGGCAACGTCTGGAAGACGGAGAACGCGGGGACCACCTGGAAGCCGATCTTCGACAGCCACGGCTCCTATTCCGTCGGCTGCGTGACCGTCGACCCCAACGACCCGTTGGTCGTGTGGGTTGGGACCGGCGAGAACAACAGCCAGCGCAGCGTGGGCTACGGCGACGGCGTCTACAAGTCGATCGACGGCGGCCGGAGCTTCAAAAACGTGGGTCTGGAGAGCTCGGAGCACATCGGCATGATCCGGGTCGACCCGCGCGATTCCGACGTGGTCTACGTGGCGGCTCAGGGCCCGCTCTGGTCGTCCGGCGGCGACCGCGGTCTCTACAAAACCAGCGACGGGGGCGCAACCTGGGAACTGGTGCTGGAGATCGATGAGCACACCGGTGTCTCCGAGGTCTACTTCGACCCGAGGAACCCGGACGTGCTGTACGCGGTGTCGTACCAGCGGCGGCGCCACGTGTGGACGCTGATCAACGGCGGCCCCGAGTCCGGCGTCTACAAGTCCACCGACGCGGGCGCTACGTGGCGGAAGATCAACAGCGGGCTCCCGTCGGGAGACAAGGGCCGTATCGGCTTCGCCATCTCCCCCATCGACCCGGACGTGCTCTACGCTGTCGTCGAGGCCACCGCGGACAAGGGCGGCTTCTACCGGTCGGATAACGGCGGCGAGAACTGGTCGAGGCAGGGCAGCTACGTGAGCGGTAGCCCGCAGTACTACCAGGAGATCTTCGCGGATCCTCACAAGTTCGACCGCGTCTACTCGATGGACACCTACTTCATGGCGAGCGAGGACGGCGGTAAGAACTTCGAGCGCGTCGGCGAGCAGTGGAAGCACGTTGACAACCACGCGCTCTGGATCGATCCCGACGACGCTGAGCATCTCATCGTGGGGACCGACGGCGGCCTTTATGAGACGTTCGACCGCGGGAAGAACTACAGCTACTTCGCGAACCTGCCGATCACCCAGTTCTACAAGGTGGCGGTGGACTACGACACGCCGTTCTACAACGTTTACGGCGGCACACAGGACAACGCGACGCAGGGCGGTCCTTCGCGGACCAACAACATCCACGGCATCCGGAACAGCGACTGGTACGTGACGGTGTTCGGTGACGGGTTCGACCCGGCGGTCGATCCCGAGAACGCGAACATCGTGTACTCCCAGTGGCAGTACGGCGGGCTGATCCGTCACGACCGCCTGACCGGTGAGAGCATCGACATCAGGCCGCAGCCGGCGGGCGACGGACCAGCGCTGCGCTGGAACTGGGACTCGGCCCTGATGATCAGCCCGCATTCGAACACGCGGCTGTACTACGGATCGCAGATCCTTTTCCGCAGCGACGACCGCGGGGATTCCTGGCAGGCGGTCAGCCCGGACCTGACGCGGGACATGGACCGGAACCAGCTAGAGGTCATGGGCCGGATCTGGAGCGTCGATGCGGTGGCTAAGAACCGCTCCACATCGCTCTACGGTACCATCGTCGCCTTGACTGAATCGCCCATCGTCGAGGGCCTGCTGTACGTTGGGACCGACGACGGGCTGATCCAGGTCAGCGAGGACGGCGGCGCCGGCTGGCGCAGGATCGACCGGATCGGTGACGTCCCCGAGACGACTTACGTGAACGACCTCGAGGCGTCGTTCCACGACGAGAACACGGTCTACGCCGTACTGAACAATCACAAGCGCGGCGACTTCAAGCCTTACGTCTACAAGAGCACAAACCGGGGCGGATCGTGGACGTCGATCACCGGCGACCTGCCGGAGCGCGGGTCCACCTACACGATCGTCCAGGACCACGTCAACGAGAACCTGCTTTTCGTCGGCACCGAGTTCGGCGTCTTCTTCACCGTGGACGGCGGTCAGAAGTGGATCCAGCTGAAGGGCGGCATGCCGACCATCGCCGTACGCGAGCTGGAGATCCAGCGGCGCGAGAACGACCTGGTCCTGGCGACCTTCGGTCGCGGCTTCTACATCCTCGACGACTACACGCCGCTGCGCGAGCTCAGCGAGTCACTGCTGGGACAGCGGGCCCACATCTTCCCGATCAAGGACGCCTGGTGGTACGTCGAGTCGCGGCCGATGGCCGGCGGCGATAAGGCCTTCCAGGGGGCCGGTTTCTACACCGCGCCGAACCCGGAGTACGGCGCGACCTTCACCTATTACCTCAGCGAGTCGCTGAAGACCCGACGGGCGGATCGCCAGGCGCAGGAGCGCGAGGCGGCCGAGGACGGGCTCGATACGCCCTACCCCAGCTGGGCAGACCTGAAGGAAGAGGATAGGGAGGAGAAGCCCGCCGTGATCCTCACCGTCCGCGATGAGGACGGCAACGTGGTGAGGCGGCTTAACGGTTCCACCTCGTCCGGCGTGCATCGCAGCACGTGGAACTTCCGCTACCCCGGCTTCACGGCGAGCGATGTGGAAAGCCCCGGCTTCGGACCGCTGGCTGCGCCGGGCAGCTACACCGTGAGCATCGACCAGCGAGTCGACGGTATGATAACGCAGCTGGTGCCGCCGACGCCGTTCCAGGTCGTGCAGCTGACGGAGCCGACCCTGGTGCCTGCGGACCGCGACGCGGTCCTGGCCTTCCAGCGACAGGCGGGTGAATTGCAGCGCGCCGTCATGGGCGCCAACCAGGTCGCGCGTGACGCCGCCGATCGCATCGACGAGATCAAGGGCGTCATCGAGGTCTGGCCCGGCGCCGACGAGAGCATGAGAGGCGAAGCGCGCGCACTCGAGCTCCGCTTGTTGGACCTGCAGGAGGCGCTGACCGGTGACCGTACGCTGCCACGTCGCAACGAGGTCGGTATGCCCGGCATCGTCAGTCGAGTACAGCAGATCGTGCGCGGCAGCTTCTCGACGACGTACGGACCTACGGAGACCCACCGCCGCAACTACGCGGTCGCGGCCGAGGGTTTCGCCGACGTCCTGGCCGATCTCCGGCAGCTGGTCGAGTCCGACCTCGTTGCGCTGGAGGACAGGCTGGAAACCGCAGGCGCCCCCTTCACATCAGGCAGGCGCTTGCCTAGCTGGCAGCCGAACTAGTTGGAGTCGCGGGCGCGGGGGAGGGCGAGGGCGACAACGCGGCGACGACGTCGGACGACAAAAGAGAAGAGGGGCATCCAATCGGATGCCCCTCTTGTTGTATGGTTCAGTTTCGAGGTTGCTAGAGTTCAGCGCTTACCCAACTCATAGTGAATCGCAACAACCGAATTCAGATCTATGACTTCACCGTCAGCCCCTGTCGCCCATTTGCCCGCCCCTCACTAATTTGGACGCTGTAACCCGCACTTTGGTTGCATCGACCTCGTCCGGCTGACGACAGGAGGGCGCGCCGGCTTACGATCTGCGCGCATCGCGGAGGATCATAGGTCAGTGGGTCCGGTGGATTGAATGCGAGTGGGGAGAGAATCTATGAGACGCGGAGCGTTCGCTTTTCTGGTTGTCGCGGGTCTGTTTGCGGTCGGCTCGACGGGCCATGCCCAGCAGGTCCC
>JBDHHZ010000036.1:0-14103 GCA_039589115.1 Gemmatimonadota bacterium
CTCGGCAACGCTGCACGGTTACCTGAGAGAGATGACTCGCAACAAGCTTCTCACGAGAGCGGCGATTGACCTGGGCTATTCCGTCTCGGAGGCGAAGTTCGATAGCCTCCGCACCGACGCGATACAGGAGCTGCTGGGCGTCGCATCGATGTCCGGTTTCCGGCGCTACGAATTCCTGAACGGCGACGTGACGGTGGAGAGTTCCGTCCACCGGGTGCTCCAAGAAGTCGGCCGACGCCAGCGCCGGACTCAGGTCATCGAGCGCGTGGCGCCGGCTCTCCGCTCGGGCAGCAGCATCCAGGTATATCCAGACCGCTATCCGGCGGTTATTGCGACGCTCGCCGAGTCGAGGCGGGGTGCCGCAGAGATGATCGGACAGCCGTCATCGGAGGAGCCCGGCTCATGAACTACCGATCGGTGAGCCGCTGCTTCGGAGCTGCCGCGGTCCTCTGGCTCGCGGCAGGTCCAGCGGCACCTGCGTGGCTCGCCGCCAGGCCCGCGCCCCAGGACCCGTCGACGTTGGTGGATCGGGTCGTGGCCGTGGTTGGTGACACCGCCATCCTGCAGAGCGAGTTACAGGAGTTCATCTTCTCACTTCAGGCGCAGGGGATGCAGCTGCCCCAGGACCCGGGTGAGCAGACGGCGTTCGTAGAAGAGGCGCTGGACCAGAAGGTCAATCAGACCCTGTTCTACATTCACGCGCGGCGCGAGGGGGTCACCGTCTCGGACGCCGAGGTCGATGACATGGTCGAGCAGCAGCATGCGGGGATCAGGCGGCAGTTCGCCTCCGAGATCGAATTCCAGCAGGCGCTCCTCGGTCAGGGCATGACGGCGGCCGAGTTCCGCATGAGGCTCACCGAGCAGGCTCGCGTGCAGCTGACAACCCAGAGGTTCCTACAACAAAGGGCGTCCGAGCTTCAGCCTGTCCCGGTGAGCGAAGAGCAGGTACGTGAGCGTTTCGAGGAGATGCTGCCCGGCCTGGGGCCGAAGCCAGCGTTCGTCAGCCTGAAGCAGGTCATCATCGCCCCCAGACCTTCTGAGGATGAGCTCCTGCGCACCCTGGAGAAGGCCGAACAGGCGCTGTCCCGTGTGCGCTCTGGCGAAGACTTCGCCGTGGTAGCGCTCGAGCTGTCGGAAGACCCGGCCTCGAAGGCTAATGGCGGAGACCTCGGCTGGGTGAGGCGCGGTCAGCTGCTGCCGGAGTTCGAGGAGAAGCTGTTCAGCATGCGGGTCGGAGAGATCAGCGACCCCGTAGAGACGTCGGTGGGCTACCACATCATCAGGCTCGATCGGGTCCGGGGGCCCGAGCGCCTTGCACGGCACATACTAGTCCGGCCCGGCCTGGCCGAAGAAGACGCGGAGACTACGCGGCTGCTGGCCGAGGACGTCGTCGCCGCCCTACTCGATGGCACCGACCCCGACTCGCTCATCGAACAGTATGGAGACAAAGGGGAACGCGGCGTCTTGGAGAACTTTCCCCAAGAGAGGTTGCCGCCGGGGTATTCGGAGGTGTTGGAGGGAGCCAGTGACGGCGACGTCGTCGGCCCATTCCTCCTGCCCATGCAGGGCGTACCCGGCGGCGGCAAGTGGGTCGTGGCGCTAATCGAGCACGTGAGCCCGGCCGGCGACTGGACCCTGGAGGACGCGCGGGAGCAGATCCGGCAGGGGCTCGAGCAGGACGGGGTTATCGAACAGATCGTCGGCGACCTGCGCGCACTGACCTACATCGAAACACGGCTGGAAGGCTTCCCCTACATCGAGAGCCCTCGGGGCTGAGATCGGACGTGCGAAGGCCAAAGATAGCGGTCACGCTGGGTGACCCACGGGGGATCGGCCCCGAGGTCGCCGGGCGCGCGGTACACGGGCCGCAACCGCTCGACGCCGATATCCTCATGGTGGGGCCAGAAGGGGTACCGGGGGTGGAGGGCTTGCCGTTGATCTCGATCGGGCATTGGGGCGCAGAGGGGAGCGCCGAAGAGGCTGGACGCTTCTCCGCCCTGGCGATAGAGCGTGCCGTCTCCCTCGCAGTCGACGGGGCGGTCGATGCCATCGTCACGGCACCTATCTGCAAGTCCGCCCTGGCAGTAGCAGGGTACGGCTGGCCGGGCCACACGGAGATGCTGAGGGATCTGGCCGGCGTACCTGACACCGCTCTCTGCCTCGCCGCTGAGGAGACCCCCTTGGGCTCGCCGCTCAGGGTAGTCCTGGTCACCGGCCACATGCCCCTCGCCGAAGTTGCGGCAGCCTACACCGTGGAGCGGCTGGAAGGTGTCGCGCGCCTGACACACGAGGGCCTCAGCCATTGGTGGGGACTGGAGCGGCCGCGTCTTGCCGTCTGCGCGTTCAACCCCCACGCCTCAGACGACGGCCTGTTCGGTGACGAAGAGGCGCGCGTGTGCGTGCCGGCGATGACGAGGCTGCGAGAGGAGGGGATCGATGTGCAAGGGCCCTACCCAGCCGACACGGTCTTCTTGCGCGCCATGCGTGGTGAAGCGGATGCCGTGCTCGCTCCCTACCACGATGTGGGGATGGTCGCCATCAAGACGGCAGCGTTCGGCGGGGCCGTGAACGTCACGCTCGGCTTGCCATTCCCCCGCACGTCGCCGGACCATGGTACCGCATTCGATATCGCCGGGACCGGGAAGGCCGATCCGGCTTCCATGCGGGCGGCGCTGGAAGCGGCCATTGGGTTCGCAGCCCGCGCTTTGACGCCACCGTCCAACTCGAATAGATTGCCGAACGGATGAAGGTTACCACCCCTGCCTTCTATTCCGCCCCCGGGGACCGGGTTTCGTGATCAAGCTCATCAACGTCTACAAGGAGTTTCCTCGCTCGGGGCTCGCCCTGAAGAACGTCTCGTTCCATCTGCGTAAGGGCGAGTTCGCGTTTCTCATAGGTCCATCGGGCGCCGGCAAGACGACCGTACTCCAGCTGATCCACATGGCCGAGCAGCCGACGGACGGCGAGGTGCGCGTCTCCGGGAACTCCTCGAACCGGATGAAGCGCCGGGACGTGTCCAAGCTGAGGCGCCGCGTCGGCATGGTCTTCCAGACTTTCCGCTTGCTCCGCGACCGCACGGCCGCCGAGAACCTCGCCTTCGCGCTCGAGGTCACCGGCGCCCGCAGAAGCGAGATAAAAGCAAAGGTGCAGAGGCTACTCGCCCAGGTCGGGCTGGCATCCCGCGCCGGGGCTTATCCCGACGAGCTCTCCGGCGGCGAGCAGCAGCGGATCGCCATCGCCCGGGCCCTCATCCACGACCCGGTCGTCCTGCTGGCCGACGAGCCGACGGGCAACCTCGACGAGCGGGCGGCGCGCGGCGTCTTCGAGCTGACTCGCGACATCAACTCCTCCGGCACGGCCGTCCTGATAGCGACACACGACCTGGAACTGGTCCGACGGTATCCCCAGTACCGGGTGATCGAGCTAGCCGAAGGGGCGGTCGTGTACGACTCGGGTGATTCGGATGGCGTCTCATAGCGTTCGAGAAGCTCTAGCAGCGTTCCGGCGCGCACCCGGACTAGCCTTCCTCTCGGCGACGAGCATCGGCCTCAGTCTGTTCGTAATGGGGACCTTCGGGCTCGTGGCCTACAACGTGGACGTCACGCTCCGGACGATAGAGCGGCGGGTTGAAGTGGTCGCGTATCTTCGCGACGATGTCTCGGCCGCCCAACTCGAGCTGCTGCAAAGCGATGTCATCTCGTTCCCGGAAGTCCAAGCCATAACCCACGTCTCCAAGTTCGAGGCGATGCGGAACGCCATGCAGCAGTTGGAGGAGTTCCGCGACGTGTTCACCGACCTCGAGATGAACCCGCTGCCCGCCTCCATCGAGATTCAGATGAAGCCGGACTTCCGCGACCCGACTTCGGTCGCGCGTGTCGCCGACCTCGTCGCCCTCTACCCCTTCGTCGAGGACGTGCGTTACGGGCGCGAGTGGGTGGAGAAGATCTACCAGCTGCGCCGGCTAGGCGGCGCCGTGGCCGCTGTCCTCGGCATCGCCTTCGCTGTGGTCGCGATCCTGATCATCGGCACCACCGTACGCATGGCTGTGCTGGCCCGGCGCGAAGAGATCATCGTCATGCAGCTCGTCGGCGCCACCGACGGCTTCATTCGACGACCCTTCCAGCTGGAGGGCTTCATCACGGGCTTGGCAGGCGGCGGCCTCGCACTCCTCCTCACCTATGCCGCTTACCTGGCCGTCGACGGGTCGCTCATAGAACTGGAGTGGCTACCGCCGCTATGGGCGACCATCGGCTTGCTGGCGGGAGGCCTCTTGGGCCTGGTGGCTAGCGACGCCGCCTTGAGGCGACACCTCGTCACCTATGGGTAGCTGGACGACCCGCGCGCGCCGCCGCTTCACCCTGGCGATCCCAGCCGTACTAGCCCTCGCTGCGCCCGTGGCCGCCCAGGACGATCCGATCCAGCCGCTCGAGGAGCAGATCCGCCTTAGTCGGCAGCGACTGGTGCAGATCCGCCAGGAGCAGCGACGCCTGCGCTCGGAGATGGACGAGCTCTCCACCCAGATCCACGACGTGAACGCCGAGCTGGAGAATCTCAACTCGCAGGCGCGGAACCAGGAAGCGCTGTTGCGCGAGATGGACCATCAGCTGGCCATCCACGATCAACAGGTGATGGCGACGACCGGGGACCTCCTACGAACCCAGGACGAACTAGTCGAGAAGAGGGTGCTGTTCGCACGGCGTGCCCGCGACCTGTACAAACGCGGACCGCTGGCGAACATGCACGTCATGCTGGCAGCGGAGAGTTTCGCCGACCTCATCAACCGCTACCAGTACCTCTATCTAGTAGCGCTGCACGACCGCCTGCTGGTGCGGCAGATCGAGGAGCTCAAGGACCTTCTGGAAGCTCAGTACGAGAGGTTGCACGTCGAGGTTCAGGGGCTGCGAGAGATACGCGCCGAGAAAGTGCAGGAAATCCAGGACCTCTACTATCTGGAGAACGAGCGCGGCCGGCGCCTGACGGCCGTGCGCGGCATGCGGGCGACGACGGAGCGCCAGCTCGAGCAATTGGTGCGTGACGAGCAGGATCTGACCGGCCTGGTCGACCGCCTGGAGCGCGAGCGGGAAGCCGCCGAAGCGCTCGCCGCCGCATCGCCGACACGCGGCACGCTGACGCCCGACGAGCGGGGCTCGCTCGACTGGCCAGTCGTGGGCCGGGTGATCTACGGCTTCGGCCAGCAGCGGAATGCCGACGGCACGGTGATCCTTCGACGCGGGATCGGGATCGCCGCCGATGAGCACAACGACGTCAAGGCCGTCGCCACCGGGACGGTCGTCTTCGCGCAACCTTACGTCAGCTATGGCCCCTCTGTGATCCTGAGCCACGGCGGCGGTTACTACTCCCTCTATCTCTACCTCTCCGAGATATTGGTCAGCGAGGGTGGATCCGCGGTCGCAGGCCAGGTCATCGGCCGCGTCGGCGGCGCCGGCTCTCCTGAGGGCGCGCATATGGAGTTTCAGATCCGCGAGCGCGGTCAGGCGATCGACCCACTACCCTGGCTGCGGAGACGCGGTGGCTGAGCCCGGATACCTGGCCGTCCACGGCCACGAAGAGATCCGCCAGCGGCTCGCACGAGCCATCGAGCTGGGCCGCCTCCCCCAATCACTGCTCCTCCACGGCCCGCGCGGCGTAGGCAAGCAGCGGCTCGCCCTGTGGACCGCCGCCGCCGTCAACTGCAGAGCCACGGCGAACCGCCCGTGCGGCGAATGCCAGGCCTGCCGCTTGAGCGCCCGACTGCAGCATCCGGACATCCATTGGTTCTTCCCACTACCAAGGCCCAAGCGTGCGTCCGGCGCCAAACAGCTGCGGCAAAAACTGGAGGACCAGAGGGCGGCCGCCCTAGAGGAACGCCGGGGCACCCCACTCTACTTGGAGGACGAAGAGGGCGCCACAGGCATCTACGTCGGCGCAGTCCACACCATGCGCAGCCAGGCCCTGCGGTCGCCGGCCATGGGACCGGCCAAGGTCGTGGTCATCGGGCGTGCCGATACTCTCGTCCCCCAAATGGGAAGCCCCGAGGCGGCGAACGCATTGCTCAAGCTGCTGGAGGAGCCGCCCGACGATACCACTCTCATACTCACCAGCGATGTCCCAGGCGCCCTGCTCCCTACGATCCGCTCCCGAGTGCAAGCGGTGCGCGTCGCCCCGCTCCCCGATGATAGGGTCGCGGAGTTCCTGGGCTCCGCCGCCGGCGTACCGGCGGACGAGGCACGCAGGCTGGCCGCCAGGAGCGGCGGCTCCATCGGTCGCGCCCTGGAACTGCGAGACGAGGAACACGAGTCGCTGCGCGCCGGCGCCATCGAGCTGATCCGAGCGCTCCTGGACGGCCGGCAGCTTTCCCGGCTCGCAGTCGCACATGGATACCGTTCCTTCGGCGCTCGCGGCGCCTTCGGCCGGCTGCTCGGCGAAGCACGCAGCCTGCTGCGCGATGCCCTCGCCGTCGCCGCCGGCGCCGCACCCTCCGACCCGGAAGCCGCGGCTTCTCTCACCGGCGACGGCGGGCCAGACCCAGCTCAGGTCATCGAAGCCCTGGAATCGCTGGAGGAAGCCGGCGAACTCGCGGAACGCAACGTGAACCCGCAGCTGATCGTTGCGAACTTGGCCAATCTCAAGGATTCCCGACTGACAAAAGGGCGGAGCACAGGCGTATGACGGCAGACGACTCCAAGCTAACCCACGTCGACGAGCAGGGCCGCGCCCGGATGGTCGATGTCGGCGACAAAGAAGTGACCCGGAGGTCCGCTACCGCCGAAGGATGGATCCGAATGCAGCCAGATACGCTGGAGGCGATCCGCCAAAACACCGTCAAGAAGGGCGATGTGCTAGCCGTCGCCCAGATCGCCGGGATCTCCGCCGGAAAACGCGCCGCTGAATGGATCCCTCTTTGCCACCCTCTACAGATCGACTCAATTGTTGTATCTTTGTCCCTGGAGGTGGACCTTCCAGGTGTGAAGGTCCTGGCCCGGGCCGGCCTCTCCGGCCGGACCGGCGCTGAGATGGAAGCGCTGGTGGCCGCCAGCGCCGCCTTGCTCACCGTCTACGACATGTGCAAGGCTCTCGACCGCGAGATGGAAATCGGTACGATCCGACTGGTCGAGAAGAGTGGCGGCCGCACTGGAACCTGGCGGCGACGAGAAACGTAGTTATCTACAGAACCCGTCGACGCGAGGTCGACAGCCCAGGTGGTGAGGTGAGGTAAGAGGGGTGGGCCAAAACTGTAGGATCCCCTACGATCTTCCAGTACCCGTCTTTGGCCCGGTTGACGGCCGCGTTCGGCCGCTCAGCCGACCGAGTCCCCACTCGGAAACACGAGCTGTAGGAGAGCCGTTAAGGGTGGTGGGTCCTGAGCATCAGGGCCGAGGGACCATCTCGGCCGGGACTCGAGGGGAGACGGGAAGATCGTAAGGTTAAGGTTAGGATAGGATAACGATGCGAGACTATACATCGACGTGGCAAACGCAAGCGGTAACGGTAGGATGGCCGCAGCTTCAAGCGAAGCTGGCGGAAGTCCCGGTGGTGATCTGGGCGCTGATTCTGATCGCGGCCGCCATCGGCGTTGCCGGCGCGGTCAGCGGCGTGCCGCAGGCGAGCAATCCTGCGGCGGTGCAACTGAGCTCGGAGCTGGCGCTTCTGACGGCCGAGGCTCGTGATCTGCGTAGCGAGATCGAGCTGAAGACTCTGGAGGTGGACCGTCTGGACCAACTCCAGCGGTTTTCGAGCGAGTTTCGGATTCCGGCTGACCGGGCGATGCTGATTTACGACATCGCGCTAGCAGAGGATGTGAACCCGGAGCTTGCGTTCAACCTGGTTCGGGTCGAGAGCGGGTTCCGGCGGTCAGCTGTGAGCTCGGTCGGTGCGATTGGCTATACGCAGGTCAGGCCGAGTACGGCGCGCTGGCTCGATCCTACCGTAGAGACACGGGACCTGTTCGACCCGGTGACGAACCTGCATCTGGGGTTCCAGTACTTCCGGTACCTGCTGGACGAGTACAACGGCGACACGCGGTTGGCGCTGCTCGCCTACAATCGTGGGCCCGGCCGGGTTGGCGGGCTGCTGTCGGCAGGGATCGATCCGGCGAACGGATACGCGAAAGCGGTATTGGGGGAATAGAGATTCGCCATAATTAGAAGTTCTCCGGGAATTCCCGAAGCTGATTCGGGTTTTCGGGGAAGCGAGACGAGAGGCGCCACTATTTGAGCTGGCGCCTCTTTCGTCATCGTGCCGTTCATCGCCCGCGCCGTCGCCCGCGATGACGCGACGACGACGTAAGAGTGTACTCTCGGCCCTAGTTGGAACTTACATAGATCCGAACTTCATCACCCGGATAGATTCTACTGGTCGCAAGTCCGTTCCAGAGCATCAGGTCTCGTGCGGTGACGTCGTAGCGTCTGGCGATCGCCCATAGGCTGTCGCCACTCTGCACGCGATAGGTGATGTAAGGACCGTCGGGCGGACGGGCGGAGACTCGCTGCGTCGTCGTGGTACGGACGGTAGGCGCCGACGCGTAGTGGGGCAGTCTTCCGGCCCTGGGGATGATGAGCCGCTGGCCGATCCGCAGGCGCCGGGGATCGACGCCGCTATTCGCCGCGCGGATGGAAGAGACGCTGACGCCGTAGGCCCGGGCTATCTCGCCGAGCGTATCACCGCGCCTCACGACATGCTGCACCCAGGTGACTCGCTCCGACGGCGGGACCTGAGCGTAGGCCATCGCGAATCGGTGGCCGGTGCTGGGCGGCACGCGCAGCGAGTAGCGTCGGCCGGGCGGTGTAACGCCACGGAGGATCTGTGGGTTCAATTCGATCACGCTGGCGACGGGCACCCCAGCGGCGTCGGCGACGACATCCAGGCTCGTGGCGTCCGGCACCTGGACGATGTCATAAGCCATGGGCTCGGCGGTCTGGATATCGAAGAACCCGTGGTGTTCCGGCTGCTTGGCGATGAGAGCCGCGGCGATCAGCTTCGGCACGTAGTTCCGCGTCTCGCGCCTCAAGTAGCGCCGGTTCGCGAGCGTCCAGAAGTCATCGCTGCCGGAGCGGCGGATCGAACGGCGGACCCGGGTCGCACCGCCGTTGTAAGCCGCGGCGGCCAGATACCAGGCGCCGAACTCCTCGTACAGATCCTTCAGGTGCGCTGCCGCCGCCTTTGTGGCGAGCAGAGGATCGCGACGCTCGTCGACCCAGTAGGAGATCTGCAAGTCGTACATCCGACCAGTGCTGGAGATGAACTGCCATAACCCCACCGCCCGGGCACGGCTATAGGCGCGCGGGCTGAAGCCGCTCTCGATCAGCGACAGGTAGACGAGATCCTCCGGCAACCCGGCGTCGCGGAATATGGCACGCATCATCGGCTCGTAGCGGCCGGCGCGCTGCAAGTAGATAGTGAAATTCTCGCGGCCGTCGCCCTGGAAATAATCGAGCCAGCGCTCCACCGCGTCGTTCATCGTTATCGGAATGTCCCAGGTCGGAACCTCCGCCTCTAACTCATCGAGATCGCTCTCTCCGAACATCTCGATCACTTCCGCCTCGACTTCCCTTCCCCTGGTCGAGTCGGCTTCGCCTGCTACCTGGGTCAGCAGCAGGCCGAGGCTGTCCATATCCTCGCTTGGTGCGACGACATCCTCGGGGATGGTGGGCGCTGGGTCGGCCGCGGGGCGCATCGTCGAGCAACCCACCAGCAGCGCCGCCGCCGTCATCCAGATGAACAGCCGACCCCCTCGCTTCATCCCCTACCCTCCAGCAGATCGTCCAGGGCGCTCAGAAAAAGCGCCACATTCTCGGTCCGGCACGTATCGCCCATCAAGCCCACCCGCCAGATCTCTCCGGCCAGCGGGCCCAGCCCGCCGCCGATCTCTATCCCGAAGCGGTCTAGCAACGCGCGCCGGAACGCTTTCTCATCCACCCCCTCGGGCACCCGGACCGACGTAAGCTGCGGTAGACGGTAGCGCTCGTCCACCAGGAGCTCCAAGCCACGCTCCACCAGTCCCTCCTGTAGAGCCGTTCCGAGACGGCGGTGCCGCTCGAAGCGCGCCTCCAGCCCCTCGTCGAGAATCGCTCGCAGGCCCTCGTGCAGCCCATACAGCGCGTTGATCGGCGCCGTATGGTGATACGCTCGCTCCCCGCCCCAGTACGACCCGATCAGCGACAGGTCCAGGTACCAGCTGTGCACCTTGTGCTCCCGGGTACGAACCCGGTCCATCGCCCGGTCAGAGAGAGTGACCGGTGCCAGGCCTGGCGGCACGCTGAGGCATTTCTGCGTGCCGGAATACGACACGTCGATGCCCCAATCATCCACCTTCACCGGCACGCCCCCGAGGCTGGTGACCGTGTCCACGAGAAACAGGGTCTCCGTCCCGCGCAGATACGCGCCCAGCTCTTCCAGCGGCTGCAGTACGCCCGTCGATGTCTCGGCATGAACCACGGCCAGCAGCCGGGCTTCCGGCACCGACCTGTGCGCTTCGATCAACTGCTCCACGTCCAGCGGTTCGCCCCACTCCGCCTCGACCGTCACCACGCTGGCTCCGGCACGTTCCGCGTTGTCCATCATGCGGCGCCCGAAGACGCCGTTGATACCGATGATGACCTTGTCCCCGGGCTCAAGCAGGTTGTCGAACGCCGTTTCCATACCGGCGGACCCGGTGCCGGAGATCGGAATGGTCAACTGGTTCGCGGTCCCGAACACCTCCCTCAGCTGTTCTGCTACCTCGTCCATCAGCCTGAGGAACGATGGATCGAGATGGCCCACCGTCGGCCGCGCCATGGCGAGCAGAACCCGGGCGTTCACATTCGATGGGCCCGGCCCCATCAGTACCCGTCGCGGCGGCTCAAAGGGCGGGAAATGCGCACTCATTCGTCTTCGTTCCATGAGGGAAGGGGGTCGCCGAGGATTTGACGTTACCGCGAGTACTATTCGCCAGTCAGGAGGAAGTTCCCCAGCACCCGGTTGGTGGCGTTGAGGACCGCCCGGGCCACACCCTGGGGCAGTCCGCCTTCCGTCGAGGGCGCCGTTCCGATCAGCCGGCGATCCCCACCCGTCTCCGGATCCACCACACCAAGCGCGACGATCGCGACCGAGTCGTCGAACGCCTTCACCGACTTCACGCCGATCAGCCGAAAGTTCATTCGTCCGCCAAGCAGGTCGTGCAGCGCGTTCAACGTCGCCTCAGCGCAGACGCGCAGGTCGATGGCGCCCCGCCCCACCGCCGTCGCCTTGCCCCGATACTCGACCGCCTTCCATTCCAGGGCGATCTCCGCCTGTACGCGCGTATCGTCGCCGTGGTTCAGCTGGGCTCCCACCAGCTTCACTCGCTCACGTGGAGCGCTCTCTTGCCAAGGTGTCGTCATCACCGCTCCGGAGGGGCATCGCCGGTGAACGCGGACTGCGACGGGGGGAAGCCGGCCGACCTTTTCAAGTCAGCTAGCCCACAAAAGGTAGAGCCGCTGTGGTCCGCTGTCAACGCTCTTAGCAGGCGATTACAGGTTATAATTCGGCGCCTCGCGGGTGATCGTCACGTCGTGTGGATGCGATTCGCGCAGACCACCCGGCGTGATGCGGACGAAGCGTGCGTTCTTCTGCAGTTCCTCGATCATGCCGGCTCCGCAGTAACCCATGCCGCTGCGCAGACCGCCGACGAGTTGATAGAGAACATCAGCGACGGGCCCTTTGTATGGCACGCGTCCCTCGATACCCTCGGGCACGAGCTTCTTGCCGTCGAGGTCGCCGTCCTGGAAGTAGCGATCGGCGGTGCCCTCCTCCATGGCGGAGAGCGAGCCCATGCCGCGAATGATCTTGAATCGTCTACCCTCGAGAAGGAACGATTCGCCGGGGCTCTCCTCGGTACCGGCTAGCATGGAGCCCATCATGACGGTCGCGGCGCCGGCGCCGATCGCCTTGACGATGTCTCCGGAGTATTTGACGCCGCCGTCGGCGATGACAGGGATCTTCGCGCCGCACCCTTCGATGGCATCCAGGATGGCGGTCAGCTGTGGGACGCCGACGCCGGTGACGACGCGGGTCGTGCAGATCGAGCCCGGGCCGACCCCGACTTTGACGGCATCGGCACCGCGCTCGGCCAAGGCCTGGGCGCCGTCGCGGGTCGCTACGTTGCCGGCGATCAGGTCGATGTCGGGGAAGCCTTTCTTCAGGCGCGCCACAGCGTCCAGGACGCCTTCCGAGTGGCCGTGCGCGCTGTCGACCACGAGGACGTCGACACCGGCGTCCACAAGCTCGGCCGCGCGTTCGAGATCGACGTGGCTGGTCCCAACGGCAGCCCCGACCCTCAGGCGTCCGTGCTCATCCTTAGCCGCGTCAGGGAACTTCCGGCGCTTGAATATGTCCTTGACCGTGATCAGGCCCTTCAGGTAGCCGCCCTCGTCGACCACTGGCAACTTCTCGATCTTGTGCTCGTGGAGCATGCGCTCCGCATCGTCCAGCGACGTACCCATCGGCGCTGTGATGAGCGCCTCGTCGGTCATCACGTCTCTGATCGGCCGATCCAGATCCGTCTCGAACTGCAGGTCCCGATTGGTGACGATCCCGACCAACCGGCCGTCTTCCTGGACGATCGGCACGCCGCTGATCGAGAACTGCTTCATCAGGCGGTGCGCGTCGCGCAACGAGGCACCCGGGGTCAGAGTGATCGGGTCGCGGATCATCCCGCTTTCCGATCGCTTAACGCGATCGACCTGAGCGGCCTGCAACTCGATCGTCATGTTCTTGTGGACGATGCCGATCCCGCCCTGGCGGGCCATCGCGATGGCCATCTCCGCCTCGGTCACGGTGTCCATCGCAGCGGACACCAGTGGGATATTCAGCGTGAGTCGCCGCGTCAGCCTCGTCGATACATCGACGTTGCGCGGGTGCACTGACGAGTGGCTGGGGACCAGCAGCACATCGTCGAATGTCAGCGCCTGATGCAATTCCCTGTCTCTCTTCATCTCACCTATGGTTCACCTAAAGCCGAGCGCCCGGGCAGCGCTTCTGCGCGCGCACCCGGGCGGATTTCTCGTATTCCACAAGCTCCATAGCTCAAGATATGCGGCCGCTCAGCGGGGTGTCAACGGGCCTCCACCTCCTCGCTGAGCTTGCGGCGCACCGGACCTGGAAGCCAGCGCGCCAGGGCATCCAGGCTGCCGCACAGCGCGATCAAGACCTCGTCCTCACCGTCCCAATGGTCCCACACCAACTCCGCACCGGCGCGGGAGATGAGCCGGTCGATCGCCAGGGCGACGAAGAAGAGGTCGTCCAGTTGGCCCAAAACAGGTATGAAATCGGGAATCAAGTCGATGGGTGTCAGCGTGTAGGCGACAGCAGCGGCCAAGATGGCCTTATCGGACACCGAGACCCGCGGGTCGCCGACGAGTCTCAGAAGCAGAACCAAGAACCGGGGAATCCCGGCGATCAGCTCTCGGACGCGGGCCCGCGGCGCCATAGCCTCAATCGACGACTATCTTGGTCGGCCGGTCGTCGGAATCGTCCTCCGACCGGTCATCCTCCGGCTTGCGCCCGACCTTCTCCAACTCGCCGGCCAGCCCCCGAGCAGTCTTCGCCGCGGTACCCACCGCCCGATCGACCACGCTCAGCGCGCCCATCACACCTTTCAGCGCCCAAGGGGCCGCCCGGCGTGCCCGCAGCTTGTCCTGGATCCCCTCCGCGAACTTCTGCATGCGGTCCGGCTCCGGTGGCTCCTCGCCGTACTTCTCTTCCATGAACTCGACGTAGTCCAGCACCTGATACAGGCGCTCGTCGGGCAGAGACTCCAGCTTGCGCCAGACGCGCCGCCTCAAAAACGAATCTGCCATCCTATAACTCCTCTCTCGGCTCCACCGGAGCTGCCGCATCCACGTTCACTTCGAACGGGACAGATAGCTCTGCAGGGCCCAGGCGAATCTCAACGTTCAACAACGTGCCGCCCAGCCAGGTCGCGCGCGCCACGTCGCAGACCTCGGCGTAGCTGCAGTCCAGCTCCCACGGCATCTCCAGCCGCTCGCCTTCGCGGGCATCGAAGACCTCCAAGCTACGCCGACGTGCGCCCTGCGCCAGCCAGACCGCCAAATAGCGGCCGGCCGGCGCCCAGATCAACGTATCCGG